>JASHSI010000055.1 GCA_030040915.1 Thermoplasmata archaeon
CAGCGGGAGGGCGGGATCCTCGGCCCGCCCGTCTCGCCGCTCTTGCGGTGGAGGGCGCGGCACTCCGAGCAGAGCCGCTCGTCCTGGTCGAGGCAGTTGCGGCAGAACGTCCGGCCGCAGGAGGAGCAGCGGAGCGTCGCGGGAGCGCCGCAGCTCTGGCAGGTACCCACCAGCATCGAGCCGACGCTCACGAGCGTCCGGCCCGCGGGACGAGCCCCAGGTGGATAAGACCTTCGACGAAACCCTGCGCGTACCTTCGCCGCGTGACGTGACCGGCCGCGCGGCGGGCGGCGGCGCTCCCCGACGGGAAGCTCACCGAGCGCCCGGCCGCCCGCAGGAGCTCGACGTCGTTGTCGCCGTCGCCTAGGGCCGCGCACTCCGAGAGCGGGATCCCGAGCCGCCGGAGGGCGATCGAGACGGTCGAGAGCTTGCCGATCCCGCGCTCGATGAGGTGGATGGCGTACCCCGTCCCCTCGACCGTGACGGGCAGGTCGCCGACCGCCGTCCGGATCCGGGCGAGCCCGACCGTCGGCTCGAGCGCGACCTCGGTCTCCCGCCACCGGTCGGTGAACAGACGACGGACCGGGATCCCGCGTTGCCGCAATCGCGCGAGCGCCCGGAGGGCGAGGCGGAGGTCGCTGCGCCGCTCGACCCGGTGGACCCCGTCCACCCGCTGGTAGAGGATCCCCCCGTTCTCGGCGATGATCGGGCCGCTCAGGCCGAGGGAGCGATGGAGCGCGAGGGCGATCGGGAGCACGTTGCCGGTGGCGAGGAGGACCGGCACGCCTCGGTCCTCGACCCGCCGCACCGCCCGGACCGCCTCCGGGTCGAGTCGACGGGAGCGGTCGGTGAGCGTGCCGTCGACGTCGGTGACGACCGCCCGGATCCGTCCGGTCCGGCGCCCCGGCGGGCTCACGCCCGCTCCGGGGGTCGCCGGGCCGCGAGCGCCGTCCGGAGCGCCTCGGCGACGCGCTGGCCGTCCGCCCGGCCCCGGACCTCCCGCATCAGGTCCCCCATCAACGGTTGGAAGGCGCTCTCCCCGCGGGCCCCGATGAGGGCGGCGTTCCGCCGCACGACCTCCCCGGCGAGCCGGCCGAGCTCCTCGGGGGCGAGCCCGCTCAACCCGGCCCGTTTCTGGGCCTCCGCGAGGTCCCCCGCCCCCCGCGCGAGCTCCCGGAGGACCGGAAGGACCCCCTCCTTCGAGAAGCGGCCGTCCTCGACGGCGAGGAGGAGGTCGTCGAGGAGCTGGGTCGACGCGTCCCAGCCGGCGATCGTTTCCGGCTCGGCCGCGACCGCGGGAACCTCCTGGCTCAACAGGCGCGCCACGGCCGCGGGGGCGCGCCCCCGGCGGACGAGCTCGAGGAAGAGGGGCGCGTCGCCGGAGCGCTGGAGCTGGCCCGCGAGGTCCGCGGATAGGCCGAGGCCGGCGAGCCGGGCCCGGACGGCCTCGGGCCGCTCGGGAAGCCCGGCGTGCACCCGGGCGAGGCGCTCGGTGCCCACCGGGACGGGCGGAACGTCCGTCTCCGGGTACATTCGGTCCCGCCCCGGCAGGGGTCGCGAGTAGCGGGTCCGGCCATCGGGAAGCGGGTCGCGTGTTTCGGGCGGGACGCCGTGGACCGCCGTCTCGGCCCGCCTCCGGATCGCCTCGAGTCCGAGACGCACGAGCGCCGGGTCCGCGGCGGCGACGAGCACGAAGGCGTCCCCTGCGCCGGCCGCGCCGAGCGATGTCCGGACGGCCCCCTCGAGCGTCCCTTCGACCCCCTGGGCCGGGAGCTCGTCCGAGTGCAGCAGGCCCCCGAGCCCGACCGACCGAGCGTGGTCGGCAAGCTCGCGGCCGAGCCGGGCCTCCCCGCCCGACGGGTTGCCGAGGAGGCCCGCGAATCCGGGCAGTTTGAGCCCGAGGACGACCCCGCCCTGTTCGAGGGCCCGACCGATCGGGCCCCGGGCGCCGGAGCGGAGGAGCTCGGTGAGATCGACCGGGGCCGTCCCGGGGACGCTCGCTTCCCGGCGCCGGAGCTCATCGGCCACATGGGCGAGCCAGGTCTGGCGCTCGACCTCCCCCTCGGCGTACCGACGGATCTTCGCGAGCTCCTGGACCCCCTTGATCTCCACCCGGGTCCCGCCGGGGGCGGAGACGTTGAGGTCCTCGCGGATCGTGCCGATCCCTCGGCGGACCCGGCCGGTCGAGCGGAGGAGCTGCCCGATCGCCTCGGCGACGGAGCGGGCCTGCGCCCCGTCGACGATGTCGGGGCCGGTCGCGATCTCGATGAGCGGGATCCCCTGGCGGTCGAGCCGGTAGGTGACCTCCCCCGGCGCCTCCCCGATCTTCCGGGCCGCGTCCTCCTCGAGGCAGATGCTCGCGATCGACACCTTCGCTCCGTCGACCTCGATCTCCCCGTCCACGGCGACGAGCGCCGTCCGTTGGAAGCCGGCCGGGTTCGACCCGTCGACGACGATCTTCCGCATCACCTCGATCTCGTCGAGCGGGCGGGCGTGAAGGAGCACGGCCATGGTGAGCGCCACGTCGACGGCCTCAGGGTTCAACGCCCGCGGCGGTTCCTCGTCGAGCTCGACGAGGCAGCTCGTCGGGGTCGCTTCGTAGCGGTAGGTCAGGCCGCGGCTCGCCTGGAACATCGCCGCGGGGTCGATCGCGTGGTTCTCTCCGCCGGTCGCCCGGAGGCGCCGGCTCACCGTGAGGAGGACCTCCTCGGAGAGCTCCGCGGGGCACGCACAGAAGAGCTTGCCCGTCGAGAGCTGTTGGTGGATCTCGAGGCCCGCCTTCATCCAGGCTCGACCGCCTGGTGCCGGGCCTCGAACTCGCCCGCGCGCTCCTCCAGCATGCGGCGACGGACCTCCGCCGGGTCGTTCGACTGCCCGAGGGCCCAGAGGAGCTTCGCGTACGCGGTCTCGGGGTGGAGGTCCTCTCCGTAGAGCACGCCCGCCCGGAGAAGCTCCCGCCCGGTCGAGTAGACGTACGGGTCCGACGGCCCGGCGAGGCACTGGGTCGTCATCACGACCACCGTGCCCTCGGCGATCGCCGAGCGGATCCACGGGAGGTGCTCGAGGCTCATGTGACCGAGACCGGTCCCCGCAATCACGACCCCCCGTTGCCCCTTCACGAACGCCGCCGCGCGGAGGGGGTCGAGGCCCGGGTGGAACCAGAGGATCGAGGCTCGGGGGTCGAGCGTTCCCGACAGTCTCGCCGGCCCGTTCGACCGGTGGCGGAAGTCGCCGCAAAAGGTGAGCGTCTCCCCGTCGATCGACCCGAGGGGAGGACCGTCACGGGAGCGGAAGGCGTCGCGTCGGCTCGAGTGCATCTTCCGCACCCGCGTCCCCCGATGGACGGCGAACCGGTCGTCGGAGAGGCCCTCGTGCATGAGCACGACGACCTCCCCGAGATCGGGGTGTCGGGCGAGCCGGGCCGCCTGGACGATGTTCGTGAAGGCGTCGGACGACGGTCGGTCGGGAGAACGCTGCGATCCGACGAGAACGACCGGCCCGGGCAGGTCCTCCAGGAGGAAGGCGAGGGCCGCGGACGTGTAGGCCATGGTGTCCGTCCCATGGGTCACGACCACGCCTTGGGCTCCCTCCCCGAACACCCGGACGATCTCTCGGGCGAGCGAGAGCCAATCCTCCGGCCGGATCTCCTCGCTCAACCGGTCGGAGACCGTGACCATCCGGACCGGCCCGTCCTTGTCGAGGTCCGGGAAGAACCCGAGGACCTCCCGCTCGGTACGGACGGGGCGGACCCCGCCCGTGCGGTAGTCGACGCGCGAGGCGATCGTACCTCCGGTCGAGAGGAGGGCGATCCACGGACGGTCTTCGGCGGTGGAACGGTCGTTCGTCCGGGTGGCCGGCGCCTCCTTCTCGGGGGCCGCGGGAGCGCCCGGCAGCGCTTCGACGCGATCGGACGGACCGAGGTGGAGCCCGACGTTGTAGCCGGATTCGAGCTTCAGCTGGACGATCCGCTCCCCGGAGAGCTCGTGCGACGGGACGAGCGTACCCCGCCATACGCGACCCTCGCCGGTCGTGATCTGCACGAGCTGGCCCATCGGAAGTCGCGCAAGGAGCGACCATGGGTCCAGGGATCGGTTCTCCTCGCCCATGCTCCGCGCGCCCGACGGCCCGACGACCGCTCGGTACCCTGTCGCGCCTTAATGCCTCCCCCCGCGAGGCGCTCGCCGTCCCCGACCTTTTATACGACGGGGCGCCTCGCCGCCGCCGGTTTGGTTCGGGGCAACGGTGCCCGTGTGGGGTAGCTACAGAACGGGGCCCTCCCCGTCCTGCTGCATTGGATTATCCTAGAGGCCTGCGGAGCCTCAGACCTGGGTTCGAATCCCAGCACGGGCGTCTCCCCCACCGGGCCTGGCCCGTCGTTCGCCAGGCGCTCAAGGCCTTCTGTACCCGGGAGCGAACGTCGTCGACCGTTCCGCGCGCATCGATGGTGGCTTCGCCCGGAAAGGGCCGGACGAACCCGAAGACGGTTCGCACCGCGCTGCCTCCCATGTGATCCCCCGCCCTCGGTCCGACCTTCAGGTCGGGCTCTGGCCGCTCCGCGTCTCGGGCGACGCAGACGTCGATCGGAGCGACGAGCCGCACGACCAGCGAAGGCAGGGGAGGCGATCGATCAGGTTCTCGATCTGTTCGTTCCAATAGAAATTGCCCTCGATGATGGTCGAACGCCCCTCGGCAAGGTTCTCCCGGACCTGGCCGGACGCGAACTCGTTGGCCCGGAGGAAGCTCCGCAGGGCGATGCGGTCCCCGTCCCACTCCTCGATCCCTGCATCTTCCAGGATCCGATCGATGGGGACAACGGGGGAACCCTCGGCCGTTCCGAGGGCCCCGAGACCGTGGACTTTCCGATCCCCAGGGGCCCTCGAATGATCTCACAGTGCGGCGCGGAGGTCATCCTCTCACCTGCGTGGGACGGTTTGGACCAAACCACCGGGCGCTCGATCCGGCCGGAGACCACCTACGCCGCCCTGGTCGACAAGCAGTCTGTTTGACGGCACCATTATCAATGAAGGATCCATATGGCGGATTAGGCATCGATGGAAGCCGTCACCGTCTCGCCGAAGTTCCAGGTGGTCATCCCGGAGCGCGTCCGGCGGGAACAGCACATCCGACCCGGCGACAAGCTCGCCGTAATCGTGAAGCATGGGGTCCTCCACCTGGTGCCGATCCTTCCGATCGAGAGGACGAAGGGGATCCACCCCCGGGTGGATCTAAGGGACCTACGGGATAGGCATGACCGGTTCTGAGAAGGGCCCGGCCTCCCCGATTTGCGTCGACAGCTACGGGTGGATCGAGCGGTTCATGGGGGGGCCGCGGGCTCCGGCGTACAATCGCATCATCGACTCGGCGGAGGTCCAATCGATCGTCACCCCGGTCGTCGTACTGTACGAGGTCTACAAACGGGTGAAGGGGGCGTTGGGTGAAGAGACCGCGCTGCGGGATGTGGCGGCGCTCGACCGGACCCGGGTCGTCAGCATCGACCGGGACGTCGCCCTGGAAGCCGCGGACTTCAGCTTGGCTCATCGGCTGCATTTCTCGGATGCCCTCATCTTTGCCACCGCCCGCCGGCATGGTGCGCAGCTGTACACTAGCGACACGGCCCTCAAGGGTCTGCCGGGCGTCACGATCGTCTAGGCGGGGTCTGCGGCTCGCGCGATACCGTTCGGTTGGTCCCGCGAACGAACCCCGAACTCCTCCACTCGGGTCGAGTCCCAGCGAGGGCGTCTCCCATATCGGGTCCGGCCCGCAGGACCTCGTCCCACGGCGTAACGCGAGACGGCGAGGACGTTGGGGTGGAAAAGGGCCGTCGCGGCCGCTACAAGGAACGGTGGACCTTCGACCTGGCCGGCGACGCGTCCAGGCTCTCGAGGATGTGCCGGGCGAGGCGCTCGCCCTCCGGGGTCAGGCGGTAGATCTTGAGGCGCTTCCAGCGATGCAGGACATGGGCGAGCTCCACCTCGACCACGCCCCCTTTGACGAGACGTTGGAGGCAGTTCGACACCGCGCCCGTGGACGAGCGCAGCGCTTCGGCCATTCCGGCCTGGGTCCTCGACACGGTCGACACCTCGCCGCGATCGGAGCCGGGTTGGCGGGCCAAGTGCAGGATGATCCGTGCGGAGATCTGGAGCTCTTCCCGGGTGGGGAGGAGGTGGGACGGGGCCACGACCGGATCCGCCGAAGCCACGGTTTCGCGCACCGTCGGTTCCTCCCTGGAACGGACCCGCGGGAAATCGGTGGCGGGTAGCCCGGTCCCGGCCAGGCGATCCCACTGGTACTCGGTATCGGACACCTGACGGCTCCTCGATGGACCTGGGAACCTCGATCCCGTGCGATCCGACGTCGGCTACAACGTCTCCGCGAGGGACCCGCTCCTAGTCCCGCCGTGGCGGATCGTCCTCGACGACGAGCTGCCCCGACGAATCGCGAGCCCACCGGCTCCGGTACATCTCGTCGACCAGGATCCGGCTCCGCTGACGGTCGGTCGTCCGTCGTTGGTAGACCATCAGCACGACCCCGGCCGCGACGATCACCTCGACGGCGATCCCGACCCCGGAGTAGGCCCCCGCAAGGATGCTCGAGCGGGAGCTCGGCGAAGCGGGCGTGGAGGCCGCGACGAAGCTCACCGCCACCGCCTGGGGTCCCGAACCGACGGCGGCCACGACGGTTCCGTTGGACTCCTGGTAGCCGGCGGCCTTCGCCTCGTAATGGAAGGTCCCTGGGGATACGTCGAAGGAGATGGTGGAGGGACCGGTCGCGGACTTCGTGCTCGACATCTCGATGGTGAGCCCCGAGGAGGTGGCGGTGAGCACGACGTCCCAGAGGGTGGTCGACGGGAGGTCGCGCGAGGTGAAGTCGATCGGAACGAGGCTCGGGGTGGTGGTGAAGTTGATCGAGATCTGGAGGCCGCCTCCGCTGACGTTGGCGTACCCCGACGAAGGGGACGCCGAGTAGTTGGCCCCGCTGGACACGGAGAACGCCAACGACCCGTTCGCCACGAAGAATCCGATCATGGAGGTCGAGGAGCTGTTCGTCGACCCGCTCAGGTCGACCGACCATCCCGTGCCGGTTGGTAGGCCGGATTCGGTGAAGTCCACGGGGTAGAGGGTCGGTCCGCGACCCGACGATTCGAACGTGATCGGAACGTTCACGGCCGCGCCCTGGACCGACACGGTGCCGTAGGAGGGGCTCGCCGCGTACCCGTCCACGTACCCGACCGTGAACCCGTACGAGCCGTTCGTCTCGGGGATGACGATCTCCCCTCCTGATATCGACGAGCGGGTTTCTCCCCCCAGGTCGACCCACCAGCTCGTGCCGCTGGGGATCCCGGTCGGTGAGAAGGTGACGGGGTAGGTGGTCGTATTGAACTGGACCCAGATGATCGGGAGGTTGGACCCGTTGACCCGGACGGTCCCGTTCTGGGGGTACGGGAGCACGCCCGCCTCCGTGCTTGCCAGGACGTACTCGTACGTTCCGTTCGCGAGCAGGAAGCCGGCGGAGGCGTTCTCCGTGGGCCCGTCCGAGACCACGTAGTTCGTGACGTTGAGACTGACGATCTTGGCGGTGAAGGTCGCGCCGCTCGCGAGCCCTCGCTCCACGAACGTGACGTAGTACGTGGTCTCGTACGTGAAGTTCACGTCGACGTTCACGTTCGCCCCGTTCACCGTCACGCTGCCGTTCGTAGGAGAGATCGCGTAGTACGGAGCCGAGCCGTTCGGATCCCAAGTTCGGAAGTCGTACGTCCCATTCCCGACGGCGAGGGGTAGGGTCGGGAGCGTCGAGTAGCCGTTCGCGTGGTCGCCCCCCGGAGGACTCGAGGTGAGCTCGGCGCCCCACGGCCACCCGTACGGGAGACCCTGGACCGAGGCGAACGTGACGAGGTAGAAGCCGGGGAGAAGTTGGAATGGGACCGTGACATTGAAGGCCACACCGTCGACGGTGAGGTTCGACGGATACGCGCCGTGGCCATACCCCGGCACGTCACCGAAGGTGAGCCCGTACTCCCCGTTCGAGAGGTGGAGCATGGTCGAATTGTTGTCCTGGTAGTAGGTCGCGTTGAGGCCGTTCCCGACGACGGTGAACGACCAATCGGTCCCTTGGGGGAGTCCGGAGATACCGACGGTGACGATCGTCGGGCCGCCGGGGGTCACGAGCATCGGCCGTGCCATCCACGGGGCGGGGGCCAACTTCTGCGTCGGAGCCGACGCGGACGGGGCGCCCGTCGACACGGCCCCGATGAGGAGGAGGCCCACGATGAGCCCCAAGGGGAGCCAGAGAGCGGTCCCCGTCCTCCGACCGAGCGACCCGCGTTCCCACCCAGCCGTTCGAAAGTTCGGCGACGACGCCCGCATCGGCCCTCGAACGTCTCCTCTCGGGGATAAACTCGGCCTGTGGATTCACGGGAATGCGCATCGGGACCGCCCCGCCGGGGGCGGCGGGGCCGCGGAAGGAGGGTACAGCGCCCTCGGCGACCGCTACTCCTTCGCCCCTTCGGCGGACGGTTCGGTCCACTCCGACATGCGTCCCCGCCGGACCCCGGCGGCGCGGGCGAGGGCGTTCTTCGTCCCTTCCTTGGCGAGGTGCGGGGCGTGGGACACGTCGGTCTCGACGTCTCGACCGAGACCCCCGAACGCTTCGCGCATTTCGTGCAGATGCTCTCGGAACTTCGGTCGCTCCTTCTCTTCGGTCATGGGCTAGCCCGAGGGATTTCTCCGCCACTAGTCCAAGAACCTTCGCGTCCAACGGAAGCGAAGGTCCGGTGCGGGACCCACCCCCGTGCGACGTCGGCCCCCCGGCTCGGGATGGCCCCTGGCCCGCGGGGCGGTCCACGGCCGTCGGATGGATTCCGACCCGACCGGCCGGTGGTCGGTCCCAAGGTCGGGCGCCCGGGCGGCCTGCCGATACCGGACGGCCAACGCGGGGGATGGGGCTGCCCGAATTTGAATCGGGGTCTCGGGCTCCCAAAGCCCGAAGGATGGACCAATGAAGCGGCCGGGCGGGTGCCGCCCGGCCGAATCTACCCCACAGCCCCTTCCCGTCCGTGCGGGCTAAACGACCTCCGCCATCTTGAGGGTGCGCCCGATCCGGCACTCCGCGGGTTCGGGCCGGACCTTCTCGATGCGGAAGCGCTGCTTGGGCGGGAGCGATGGCCCGGCGCAGATCGACCAGTTCGGGCAGTCCAGGCGGCGACAATCGTAGCGGCCGACCTCGACCGAACTTCCCGGGATCGCCCCGCGAGCGTCCACCACGACCGTCCGGGTCACCGGGGCGACCTCCACGACGTTCGCGGGAACCTCCTGGAGGGCGCACGGATGCTCGACCGGGCGGACCCGTACCACCCGATACTTCCGGCCCGGATCGAGCGTCAAGCACGCCTGGCGGTACGGACACGCTCGGCAGACGGCCGCGCCCCCGAGGTAGACGAACTCGAACCCGGGCTCGGCTTGGAACTTCGAGAGCAGGGTGATCTCCGGCATGGTTCACCCGATGACCCCCGTGACCGTCGCGAGCCGCTCCGCGGCCTCCCGCGTGAGTCCGTTGTCCCCCAGGATGGTGTAGCGCTCCGGCCGGAGGCGGTGGGCCTGGACGAGGGCCTCGATGACCTCCTCCGGCGAGACGCCGAGCTCGCGCGCGCTCACCGGCGCCCCGATCGCGTGCAGGGCCGTCTTGATCCGCTTCCAGTCCCCGCCGTGGAGGTACATCATCATGATCGCGCCGACCCCGCACTGCTCCCCGTGCAAGCTCGGGCGCGCCGCCTTCCGGTCGAGCGCGTGACTGAACAGGTGCTCGCTCCCCGAGCACGGGCGCGAGGAACCGGCCACGCTCATCGCGATCCCGGCGACGATCATCGGCCGGATCGCGATCCAGACCGACTCCTCGAGGTTCGGTTTGATCAGCGAGGCGTGGTCGACGATCTCCCCCGCGGCGTACTCCGCGAGCGTGGCCGCGGTGCTCGAGAACTCCTCGTTCCGCAGACGGGTGGCGAGCCGCCAATCGAGGACGGCCGTGACGTTGCTGATGACGTCCGCGCACCCGCTCGCGAGGAGGCGGAACGGCGCCTGGACGATGACCGACGTGTCGGCGAGGATCGCCATCGGCACGACCGCCGAGATGCTCGACACGCTCGACGGATCGTGGAGCGAGGCACGCGGGCTCGAGATCCCGTCGTGCGCCGCGCTCGTGGGGACGCTCACCCACGGGACGGCGAGGTCCCGGGCCGTGACCTTGGTGACGTCGATCTTGCTCCCCCCGCCGACCGCGACGAGGAAGCGGGCCCCCGCTCGCTTCGCCTCCGCCCCGACCCGCTCGACCTCGGCCATCGTCGCCTCGTGGGCGACGATCTCCGCGACCTCGAAACCGGCCTCGCGCAGGGACTCCACCGCTCGGCGTCCGGCGAGCTCGAGCGTCTTCGGACCGGTGATCACGGCGCCGTGGTGGGCGAAGTCGAACTGCTGGCAGGACCGGCCGAGCTCCGCGAGGACCCCATGACCGGCGAGGACCGTCCTCGGAAAGACCATCGAACGGGCCTTCCCGAACGCGGAGCCGAGTCCAGCGGCCGGCTCCCGCGGGACTCCGCCTCCGGCACCCATCGGACGGGGCGGGACCGACCCGGGCTAATAAAGGACGTATCCCCGATCCGTGCCCGTCTCCCGCGCGGGCCCTTCGGGACGCGTGTCGAGCGGAACGGGACCGCCTAGCGCCCGGGAACGTCCCCCCAGAGAACCTTGTGTTCCTGGAGCATCGTCCGGACGTCGAGACGGTCGGCGATCACCCAATCGGCGAGGCGGGCGGCGTCCGTCCCCCAGACCGGTTGGAAGACCACCTGGGGAAGGGTCCTCGTCCGCACGACGCGACGCGCGTAGAGGTAGTCGGCGCGGTCCTGGATCACGAACTTCACGACGTCCCGCGGTCGCAACAGCGCGAGGTTCGGCCAGCGGTTGTGCGATTCCATGCGCGAGGCGGGACACTTCACGTCGAGGCTCACGACGACCCCGGGGATGCCGAGCAGGGGCGAGATGTCGAGGGACCCGCCGGTCTCCACGACCGTCTCGTACCCCCGGCCCGAGAGCGCGCGCAACAGGTCGGGCGCCTCCCGCTGCAAGAGGGGTTCCCCGCCCGTCAGACAGGCGTGTCGGGTCCGATGGGCGGCGACCGTCCGGACGATCGAGGAGACGGACCGCTCTCGCCCTGGGCCGAACGAGTACGTCGTGTCGCACCAGACGCAACGCAGGTTGCATCGCGCGGTCCGTATGAACGAGGTACGCAGCCCGGTGGCCGGTCCCTCCCCTTGGACGGAGTGGAAGATCTCGATGATCCGCACGGGCCGGAACGACCGCCGGTCCCACCATAAGCGGCGCGGCCGCCTTCGAGGAGCGCGCGCCGGCCGCCGCTTCAAATAGCGCACCTAGCTCGGCCGGTCCGATGGACGCCGCCCGGGAGGCCCGATGGCAGGCGGCCTGGGCTTCCGCGGGCCTCGCCCGGGCCCATCGCGATCCGGAACGGGACAAATTCTTCGCGATCGTCGCCTACCCGGGGTCGAGCGGCTTCCTGCACGTCGGCCACCTGCGAGGGCTCGCCTACGCCGACGTGCTCCACCGCTATCACCGGATGAACGGACGCGCGGTGTTCTTCCCGACCGGGACGCACGTGACCGGCCTACCGGCCGTGACGTTCGCGCAGAAGGTGAAGCAGCGCGAGCCGATCCTCCTCCGGCAGCTCGAAGAGGAGGGGGTGCCGAGATCGGAATGGAACCGGCTCGAAGAGCCGGAGGAGGCCGGCCGTTTCCTGGGTCAACGCTACCTCGCCGCCTTCCGCTCGTTCGGTCTCCTCATCGACGAGCGGGCGTACGTCACCACGATCGACGACGACTACCGCGCGTTCATCCGTTGGCAGTTCCACCGCCTCGACCGGGCCGGGGCGCTCGCCCAGGCCCCGCACTACGCGGCGGTGTGCCCGGTCTGTGGACCGGTCTCCGTCGATCCGTCCGAGACCGACCTCTCCCGCGGTGGAACCGCCGAATGGATCCTCTACCACATGGTCCCGTTCGCCCTCCCCGATGGCCGGATGCTCCTCGCCGCGACCCTACGACCCGAGACCTTGTTCGGGGCGACGAACGTCTGGCTTCCCCCCGGCGGGAAGCTCGTCACCTGGCACTTGGGGGACCACCGCTTCCTCGTGGGCCCGTCCGGGGGCCGGCGTCTGCTCGAGCAGCACGGCGGACACCTCGGTACGGAGGTCGACGTGAAGGAGCTCGTGGGCCATAGCGCCCGGGTCCCGATCACCGGCCGGAACGTCCCGCTCATCGAGAGCCCCCTCGTCGATCCGACGGTCGGGACGGGCGTCGTGATGTCGGTCCCGGCCCACGCCCCGGCCGACTGGGTCGCCGTCCACGAGCTCCACGAACACCACCGCCAACGCCTCCCGCCGATCGAGGCGATCCTCGACGTCGAGGAGGGCGCGCTGAACGCGTCGGAGCGCGAGCTCCTCGCCGGCGGCGGGGTCCCCGCGGAGCGGGCGTCCCGCGCCCTCAAGGTCCGGGGTCTTGCGGACACCGAGGCGCTCCAGGCGGCGACCGAGCGGCTGTACCGGGTCGAGCTCCTCCGCGGGCGGATGAAACCCGCGTTCCTCGACGGCCTCCCGGTCGGGGAGGCCCGTCGGCGCATCGTCGCCGACCTCGCCGCCGGCGGGACCGCGCCCGACCTGAGGGAGTTCTCCGAGCCGGTCGTCTGCCGCAACGGGCACGAGGTCGTGATCGAGCGGGTGCCGGACCAGTGGTTCCTACGCTACGGGGACCCCGCCTGGAAGGCGAAGGACCGGCAGCTCCTGGCGCGCCTCGAGGTACGCCCCGAGGAGTACAAGCGCGAGCTCCCCGGGGTCATCGAGTGGCTCGGCGACCGGCCGTGCACCCGGCGGGGCCGCTGGCTCGGCACCCCCTTCCCGAACGACGAGAGCTGGGTGATCGAGCCGATCGCCGACTCCACGCTCTACCCGGCGTACTTCCCCGTCCGCCCGTTCGTCGCCTCCGGCGAAGTGGCGACGAGCGCGCTGACGGAGGCGTTCTTCGACCGAGTCCTCCTCGGGCGAGGGGCCGGGGAACCGTCGCTCCCGCAGGAGCTCCAGGACCGGATCCGGGCCGAGTTCGAGTACTGGTACCCGCTCGACCTCAACATCGCGGGCAAGGAGCACAAGCGGGTCCACTTCCCGGTCTTCCTCGCCACCCACGCGCTCCTCCTGCCACCGGCCCTCCACCCGAAGGGCCTGTTCGTCCACGGATGGCTCACCGGCCCGGGCGGGTCCAAGATCTCCAAGAAGGAGATCGGCGGGAAGGGGGGACTCGTCCCCCCGCTCCGGGAGGCGTTCGAGCGCTGGGGCGCGGACGCCCTCCGCCTCTACTACGCGATCTCGGCGTCACC
>JASHSI010000056.1 GCA_030040915.1 Thermoplasmata archaeon
TCGGCCGTGGTGCTCGGCAACCTCCCCCTGGTCCTCGCCACGATGGTCCCTCGCTACCTAGCGCTCGTTCTCCCGCAGCTCGCCGGCCGGTGGACCGAGGCGTCGTACCTGCTCCCGACCGTCATGCTCGTCCTGGGAGGAGCCGCCGAGGCGGTCGGGGTGTTCATCCTCCTCGTCGCCGGCACGGACTGGATCCCGGAGCGGCTCCGTTTCCGGCGCTACCGCCTGTGGATGTGGACCGAGACCCTGCTCTGGTGGTCGGTCCTGGCCGTCGGCCTCTCGGTCTACGCGGTCTGGTACGCCTGAGCGGTTCCCGCGGCTGGAGCTGGAACCTCGTGCTCCGCACGGGGCCGTCCCGGCGCAAAGCCCTTGAATCCGTGACCTGGTGTCCGATCGATGGGGATCCTGACCGAGCCGATGCTCGCCCTCCTCCGACGCGAGGGGCTCTCCTACGTGGCGACGGTCCGTCCGGACGGGACGCCGAACCTCTCGCCCAAGGGCTCGACGATCGCCCTCGACGACGAGACGCTCGCCTTCGCCGACGTCGAGTCGCCGCGGACGATCCGCAACCTCGTCGTGAACCCGGCGATCGAGATCAACGTCGTGGACCCGTTCGTCCGCAAGGGGTTCCGGTTCCGGGGGAACGCCCAGGTCCTGCGCTCGGGAACCCAGTACTGGGAGGTCATGGAGCGGTTCAAGGCCGCCGGAGCGGACGTCCGCGGGATCCGGGCGATCGTGATCATCAAGGTCGCGTTCGCCGCGCCGGTGCTGGCCCCGATCTACTCGCGCGGCGCCGAGGAGCGCGCGGTCAAGGAGCTGTGGACCGGATACCGCGACCGCCTCAGGCGGGGCGAGGCGGACCCGGGCGCCCCTCCCTCGGACATCTGACGGCAGCGCCGCCCCGGTGGGGCGCCGCGAATCTAAGTAGGGCCGGGCGGCTCGCGCTCCCAGGCCATGCCGACGGGCGAGGGCAGCCTCCTCCACCAGCAAGCGCTCACCGTGTCCGGCCTTCTGACCGGCCTCACGCTGACCGCCCTCGTCCTGATCCTCAACTCCCCCCATTCGTTCGAGTCGGCGATCGGGCCGCTGACCGGCGTGCAGTTCTTCCAGCTGGTCGTGACCTACGTGGCCATCCTTGGGGCCCTCAGCAGCGTCACGATGCTTGCGTTCCTCGAGATCGCCGGGGGCCTCGCCCAGAAGCTCAGCCCGCTCGACACGCTCGGGACGACCTTCTTCCTTTCCACGGTCTTCGGGTTCATGGGCGTGCTCCCGTTGCTTCTCTCCCCGTTCACGGAGTACGGTTCGGGCGTCGTCCTGGTCGTGGAGGTCGCCCTGGTGATCGCCTACTTCGTGACGCGCCGTCTGCCCCCCCGGGCCCGACCCCCACCTTCCGCGCGAATCTCGGGGGGTTGACGGGCTCGCCGGCCACCGGACCGGCGGTCGCACGGACCCGCGGGATCGACCCCGCTCTCGGCGCGGGCGGGTCGTTCCGCCCGCGGAACCAAGGTCTAAATACGATCGGAAAGCAGCACCACTCACCCGCCCGCGCCGGTCCCGGACTCCCTGGGCCGGTTCGCCGGTACGGGGCTAATTTTCAGGAGGTGAATACTAGAAATGTCCGATTTGACTGAGCAGCGATTGGGCTACGGGTTCGGTCTCCTGGGCGGTCTCCTGATCGCCCTCGGGGGGCTCATCAGTCTCGCGGTGGGCGCCGCCGACTTCGTCCTCGGCCGCCCCACCGTGGCGATGGGCGCCATGGGTGCCGCCGTCGTCCTGTTCGTGATCGGTGCCCTGGCGATCTTCTTCGCCTGGCTCGGCCGCCGGACGTGGAGCGACCGCCCGCTCGCGAGCGGGGTCCTCCTCGTCGTGCTGGCGTTCGTGTCGTGGGTCGCGATGGGCGTCGGCGCGGACCTGCTCGCACTGGTGGGCACCCTCTTCGTGGTGCTCTCTGGGGTCCTCTACCTCATTGAGCCCGCGAAGAAGGCGGCCCACGCGGTCGTAAGCGCGGCATAAGGGGGGAACTCCCTCGCCCGGTCCGCGATGGACCATCGCGGACCGGGACAACCCTTTCGGCCGCCGCCCGGGCCGGCGGGCGGGTCGGACCCCTCCTCCCCCGGCCCGGAGGACCGCCGACCACAGGAGCAGGGACCACACACGCCCGCTTCGATCGAGGGGGGTCGATCCACCTCGGGCGACCCCGGTGAGCGAACTCAACCCGAAGGGGTGACCGAACCGCCGTCGGCCGTGGGGACCGTGGCGGCCCCGGGGAGCGTGCTCCCCGAAGCGCTTGCCGGGATATCGGCCACCGCGATCCCGGTCATGACCCGAGGCATCCCCGGCCCGGCGGGAGGCGCCCGATGGCGCGCCGAGCGTGGTCACGGGCCGGACGGCCGCGTCACCGCCGAATAGACCACGACGCAGGCGGACGACCCATCGACCGACCCGGTCGCGTTCGGGTTCGTGTTGACCAGGATGAGGTAGAACCGGTCCGTGAAGTTGAGTGGAACAGCGAAGTGCGCCGAGGTGACGTTCCCGCTCGCGTGCCCGTAGGAGACGACCCGGCCGACGACCGGCCAACCGGGGTAGTCGAGCGAGTCCATTACGTATCCCTGGACCACCGCCGAGGCGGTGAAGCCCCCTTGGACCGAAGCCGAGCGATTCAGGGAGAACTGCCGGTACTCGTAGTAGTGGTCGCCCGGGATGCTCCAGTTGGTACCCGCGGCGGCGAGGACCAGCGGTGGCACGGGCTTCGGGGCGGGCGTCGCCCCGAACTGCGGGGTGAGCCCGACGGTCAGGACGAGCGCCACGACGAGAACCACGCTGACCCCACCGAACGCCCCGGCCGCGACCCGTCGCGTCCGCCGGCTGGTGCTCGCCCACGCCCCGGAAGCGCTCCCGATCGGGTCCGTGGCGAACGCTCGCCACCGCCGCCCCCGCCCGACCCCCCGTCCAGCCGATCGAGCTCGCTCCAGGGAACGGGGCGGGACGTCGACGCAGGCCGGCGCCGCGCGGGGCGGCGGGCGAGAGTGGGGCGCCATATTACGGAGGCCGAAAACCGACACCACCCCCGCCGAACCTCCGTGCTTCAACCCGCCAGCAAGGCCTTCTTCAGCCTTCGAACGTAACCCGTCACGAATGGGCGTGAGGTAGACCAGAACAGTTGGTGTTCCGCACCATCGTCAGTACTTTATCCGGGAAGCTCTTCCCCCTTCGGTGTGAGTAAACGCCGCCAAGTCGGGCCGGTCACCTTCACCGACGAGGAATGGCACGCCCACTTGGAGTTCGATGAACGCCGAGAACGGCAGCTCCGCGCCCTCGAGGTGGAGCTCGCCCAGCTCCGCACCCGAGTGTCCCCACCACCGGAGTGGGCGAAACCCAACGTCCCGAGGAGGCGCGTCAGAAGCGGGGGGCTCGAGAGGGTCACGAGGCGCACCATCGCCCCGCCCCCCTTCGGATCGATGCCACGGAGGAGGTCGAGCTCGATCGGTGTCCGAAGTGCGGCGATCCGCTCGGGGAGCCGTTCGCCGTGGATGAACGGCTCGTCGAGGCGATCGTCCCGGGTCACGTGCGCGTGACGCGCTACCGGGTCGGTCGCTATCGGTGCGAGCGCTGTAGGAAGGTTCGTCGCGCCACGATGGACCCCGAGGTGGCGCCGCCGAAGGCGCGGTTCGGCTGGGGAACTCACTTCCTCGTCGGTCGGTGGTCGACCGAGGGGCTCACCCACTCGATGATCCAGGACCTCCTGCGGACCGACTACGGTCTGAAGGTGAGTTCGGGGACGATCGACGGGATGCTCCGTCGATCGGCCGAACCGTTCGCCCCGGTGCACGCCGAGATCGCGAAGTTGGTCCGTCAGGGGAAGAGCGTCCACGTCGACTGGACCGGATGGCGCGTGGATGGGGTGAACCACCACCTGTGGGACTTCTTGGCGCCGGCGGAACGGGCGGCGCTGTTCATGGTGGCCCGCTCCGCGGGCCACACGGTGCCGGAGCAAGTGTTGGGGAAGCGTCGGAGGGATCGGGTCTTGGTCTGTGACGGGGGGACGGCGTTCAACACGCTCTCGGGTCGCAAGCAACGCTGCTGGGTCCACCTCCTCCGCCACGCGCGGCGCGGGCTCGAGCGGTGGGAGACGGTCTCCGATGCCCCGGACTGGCGCGGGCTGAGGGTCCTCGAGAAGATCGCTCGGGGCGTACTGACGGCGGCGAAACTCCCGGTGGGTCCCGAGCGAGAAGCGGAAGGACGACGGCTGAGGGCCCACCTCGGTCGATGGTTGAGGGTCGAGCGGGAGGGAGAGGCGGCCCAGGCGCTGCAGAAGTTCCTCACCAAGCACTCGGAGGAGCTGTGGTGGTGGGCGGAGGGCGAGGTGGCCGCGCAGAACAACCCGGCGGAGCAAGGGCTGCGGCCGCACATCGCGAAGAAGCGAAAGCTCTCGTGGGGATCGAGGACGGTCGGCGGGGCGGCCCGATTCGCGGAGCTCGCGAGCGTGGCGCAGACGGCGAAGATGCGAGGGCTGGTCCTCGGGGAGATTGGTATCCGACTCCTCGGTGGACAAACGAACCCTCTTGGACTGGGCACGGGCCCTCCGCGGTAGGCCGGTTGGTTACACATTCAGTTGTGATTCGTGACGCCCGTCACGCCCGAACGTGAAGGGTTACGAGAGGGCTGAACTTCTTGGACGTGGTCAAGCAGTCGATAACTGAAATTGGTCACCCAACGATAGGTCCACCGTCAGTGTTGGTCACAAAGGTGAGCTGATACCGCGCAATTCATTAAGACGCTGTGTTTAGACGTCTGCTAGCCAAGCGAGTATCCAACACTCCCGCCGTACGGCTGTGAATGCTCAATCCAGAACGACGTACCCGCGAGAGACGAATTGGTTGTAAGCCCAGTGTCAAGGACGAAACGGAAGGTCATGTCTATCGGAACCATCCCGCTCGGCAAGACGCTCCAACGTCCCGTAGACATGTTCCAAACGCCGTCAGCGGCAGTCCCATTGAGGGCCGTAACACACGCTCCCTGACCCAGGGAAACTGTGTTGGACTCCGGATAAGAAAACTGCGAAGCATTGCTCACCGCAAAGAATAGATTCGAGATCGGCAAATTCTGAAAAGAGGTTTCAATCGAGAACGAGTAGCAAACCTCACCTGCAACAGATTTGCAACCGACCGAGCCAGGGTTTACTCCAGTCCATCCAGCCGGGGCAAATGCAGAGGGGCCAGTAGGCTGCCTCGAAATAATGACCTCGTACGCTAATCCCCCAATCAGAAGTAACGTGATGATGACTCCGACACCTACGACAAGCCATTTTTGGTTACGATTGGTCGCCCGTGGCTGAGATAACGAGGCACTACTCCTCGGGCTAACTTCGTTCATCAGCGTTTCAAGGCCGTAACTGTTCACCTTTCTGCCGGGTCTGATTAACAACTGTCGCTGTTTCGACGAGACCGGAAGTACTAAATCCGGGGCGCACTTCCCCTCCTGCCGAGGGGTCCGCGCTCTCGGCGGCGACCAAGTTCCTGTTCGCCCCCACCGACGAGGAAGACGCCGAGCCTCTTACCATCTACCCGCCCGAACGCCGAAGGATCCGCGAGCAACTCGAGCGCTCGGAGCGTCTCGAGCAGGAGGTTCGTGAACTCCGCGAGAAGAACCGACGCCTCCAAGAAGAGCTTCGCCGCTACAAGGCCTGCGCCCCGATACTCGCCGCCTCCGATCGCACCTCCGAGGCCGGAAGCATCCCCTCGAGTCGAGTGTTTTACCGTCGACCGGTCCATCGAGACTCGCATCCCATGGGGGGTCAGCCGGGGCACCCAGGGCGGGCGCGCGAACGGCCCGTCCCGAACGCCCCTCCGCTCAAGCTCACCCTGGAACGCTGCACCGAATGCGGTTCGAAGCTCGGCGAACCGTTCGCGGTCCGCCGACGGACCATCACCGAGTTCCCTCGACCTCAGCCCCTGGTCTTCGACATCGAGGTCGCCCGCTACAACTGCCCCGGATGTCAGCGGCGTGTCGAGGCCGAATGCCCATACCCACCCCATCAGCAGTACGGATTCTCGCTCGTTTCCCGGGTCGTTCAGCTCCGACTTCTGGGGCTGAGCACCGCGAAGATCGTGGACTACCTCGAAGGGGCCCACGGGGTGCGGCTTTCGACCGCCTCGGTCCTCAAGATGGAGCGCTGGTCCGCCGAGTCCCTCGGCCCTCTCTACGAGGCCCTCAAGGCGCTGATCCCGCACCAGCCCGTCGTTCACGCCGACGAGACGAAGTTCCGGGTGGGAGGGGACAACGGTTGGTGGTGGTCCTTCTCGACGCCGGAAACGGTGGTCTACCGGATCGCCCCGAGCCGGGGTCACGATGTCGTGGAAGAGGTGCTCCACGGGGCCCGTGGAACGATCGTCCACGAGGGATGGAATCCCTACAACGTGATCGACACCGCCGATCACCAGTTCGACCTCCTCCGCGCGAATCGATGGCTGGAGCGCGAGGAGATCCTCCATCGCCTCGAGCCTCGAC
This sequence comes from Thermoplasmata archaeon, assembly GCA_030040915.1. GTDB lineage: Archaea > Thermoplasmatota > Thermoplasmata > Lutacidiplasmatales > UBA184 > Lutacidiplasma. The sequence continues at coordinate 6,508 of JASHSI010000056.1, forward strand.
CGCTCCTCCAGGCGGTCCCGGCGAAGCTGACCAGCGCGGGACCCCCTCCCCAAGAGTTCATCGAGTTCGCCGACGAGACCCGACGACTGCTCCGGTTCGCCATCGAATGGTCCTACGAGCACCCCGAGATCTCTCGACGCAAACGGCGGCGATTCTACCGCTGGATGCGGTGGATGATGGCGGACCATCTTCGGAGGGACTGGCACGACCCCGGGGCAGCCCGGATCGCGAGCGAGCTGTGGAAGCGCCGGGGGATGCTGTTCACGTTCCTGGGGAACCCCGGGGTGAGCTGGAACAACAACCCGGCGGAGACGGAGGTCCGCCAGGGAGTTCTCTACCGCAAGGTCAGCGGGGGTCGAAGATCGTGGGATGGAGCGCGGTCCCTCGAACGACTGATGTCGATCTATCGGACGTGCCGGGAACGAGGGTTACAGTTCGCGAGGGTGCTCGCGGACGCGCTGTCAGGCTCGGGCTACCCAGCGTTTGGAGCGACGTCAGCCCCGGCACAAAGCTGACTAGCTACGGGGCTTCAGACCACGGACTCGGGATGTACCAGGTCCCCGAAGACCGAGAGAAGTTCACAAAGCGCGTTTGGGAGCGGTTGATTGAAGCGGCGGATAACCCCTACAACGACCCATCAGAGGGTTTCGAGCACCTGCCCGCGACCGCCCATTTCGCGTTGACGACGCCCGCACTGCTCCCGCGAGTAACGAAGATCGGCGGGATTCGTCCGTTCGGCTTCTTGACGATTCGTTATCTCGACCCTGCCGCGCTCCCCGTGGGTGCAGAGGCGTTCGAGCTACTACCATTCGTCTCCCCGAAGGAACCTGCTTGGATGGACCTCGTCGAAGAGGACGGGGCGAAGACGTGGGCTCAGATCGTCGAGGGGTTCGCCGAGCACCGCGACCAAAAGTATGTCGTTGGACCCGATGGGCGGAGCGTCCGCCGCTCGGTCTTCGTCCGCAAGGACGCGCTGGTCGGTCTCGGGAAGGAGGGCGGGAAGTATGCGGCGCGGCTCAAGCTCGGACATGCCTCGGGGGTCACTCCGTCCGTATTCGTGGATTGGAAGCGCCGCCTCCTCGCAATGGGCCGTGCCGAAGCCCGTCGGTTGGGGCTGCCCTGGCCTTCGGTCACTCGGTGGAAACGGTCGCTCAAGAAGAACGGCGATCTGCGCGGGGACGCCCTCAAGCGGTTGAGGACGGCCCTGGTCGCACCTCCCGTTCGCCCCACGGCGTAGATCGTGGGCTGGCCCTCATCGGCGGGTCGGCAGGACGGGCGGGGACGGGGGGTATTTACAGGACGGATGGGCGGGGCTGGCTGGTGTCGCTTACGGGCCTCCGTAATATGGCGCCGGGCGAGAGTGGGGGGGTATCCCCCTCACCAAGACCCATGCCTCCTTGACGGGTGGTCAGGGGGTCTCGGGCTACGGCTACGCTTCGTCGCCAAGACACTAGTTCCGCCTTGGTTGGAGGAGTCATCCCATCGGAACCCGTCCCATCGCCCGATCCCGCGAGACGGTTCCGCTCTATGGTTCCGGGAGGCCAGCTCCGTCGAATCTCTTGAAGACCATCGTAGCTTCGTGGGGCAGGTGGTCGTCTATCGACTCAATCCACGAGACCAACTCGGTGAGTGAGCAGCTCTCACGACCGATCCGCAGCTCTCTCCGATTCGCGTGGTAGTAGCGAAAAGCGCTGCGGCCCCAAGCGGGTTCATCAGCTTCGTCAAGGCTTGAGATTACCCAGCCCATGGGCAACTCGCTCGCAGCGCTTTCCAGCCACTCGTCGAGTCGTTCGTCCACGTGGGCAAACGCGTTTCTTGCCCGTATCGCAGCTCTCGGAGGCGACCCTTCTACAGCGAGTGCTTCTCTGAGCGCCGTCGCCCGGCCTCGCGCCCGATTGGCCACCTTCCCACCTTGCGACTTAGCCGGGTTCGGCCACAGTATGTTCGACACGGCGGTACCTGCGGCAAGTACTCCGTGGATGCGGAGCCAGACTCTCCGATTCCAGAACCTCCGCCCCTCGTCATCCGACGGTGGGTTCTGCCCGATAAGGGCACGTAGTTCCGCGAATGCTGTAAGGGCCTGAGCGCACTCCTCCCGAAGTTCAATCATGAAGGTTGTCAAGACTTCCGCTCGATCCTCGGTGCCTTTGGGCCCAGGTTGACCCGACCCTGGCATTTCCCTCACCAGAAGCGTCCGGGGATTCCGTGATCCCCCAGGTCAAATGAGGTAGAGCGTGAGGCCGATGAACAATAGCAGAAGGGCCGCCGGTACGATGGACTCTACAACCGTACTCGACGTGTATACGCGCCCCCTGGCTGCCTGAGCCATTTCGGAACCTGTTGTGCGGAAGTTCCATTCGACCGTGAAGACCGCCACCGGCAGTCGCTCTTCCAGCCGGTTAATGACATGGAACTTCGCTCGATTCAACTGGTTGGAGGCGTAGATTGCGGCGAGCCACGACGCAGTCACAATCACCCCCACGAGGCTCACCCAAGGCGCAAGTCTCGGAGGAATGACGGGCGAGCCTACGAAAGCCCCTCCGACTCCAATGCCAGCGACGGAGAGGATTACCGATGTGAGCACAAGGTAGTACTCGTTCATGGTGGCCCGGCGGTCGCTGACAGCGTCGGCTCTTTCGACGGCAAGACGGTACTGCTTGAGGACGTGCTCTCGATATTCAGGCCCGTACTCAGTGGGCGTAAGATGAAAGAGTTGGTCCTTTCCGTCTGAGGGTGCTTCTACAGTCATGTCCTACCCTGAGTCGAGGTGCCCTCTAATCTCGTCTCGATTCCAGTACAAGATTGGAGCCCCATGCTCCAGGAGGGGTGGTGGGATTGGGTCGTTTCGGTCACGGAAGATTCTAACCCCGATGACCTTCTTTCCCTGTCGGTAGCTCTCCTCCAATTCCCAGTTGACTGCTTCACGCGTCGCGGTGTCAGGTCCAATCATGCAGATGGTCATTGACGTCAATCCGATCTGCTCCCGGCAGTTTGACTTCCAAGCCTCGTCGAACGGCTCCTTTACAGAGTAATCGCGGAACTCCATTCCGAAGTCCGAATCCTTCGCCTGGGCTCGGAGGAGGTTGACTTGGGCCTCGTCCGCCACGTGGAAGCTGATGAAGACGTTCCTAGTTCGCGGGGGACCAGTTTCGGCCGCCTTGGTCTCCTCCAAACCGGTCTTGAAGACCTTCAGGCTCGCCGACGGAATCAGAGGGCCGCCTCCGCCGTATCCCCCACCCCCGCCAGTAGCCCCCATCAAGCACCACTCTTCTTGGCCGAGCGCCGAGCTCGGCTCGATTTTCTGCGGAGACGTGCAGCGTCGCTAACGGCGTGCGCTCGGTCTCTGCAACTCGAACAGCGGTTGCATGGCCGACGCTCTCCTCGTTGGCATGAGTACGTTTCTTCAATCGGTGCCCTCAGGCTGAGACCGAGGGCGACAACCTCGGCCTTTGACAAGGAGAGCAATGGCGCCGTAACTACCATTTTGCCTCCGAGGCCCTCCGAGAGAGAATCCTGAGCGCGGCTGATGAAGTCCTTGGTCTGGTCTGGGTAAAGCGCGTTTGCGACCAGACCGAGGGCAACCGAGCGAGCGCCAGCGGGATAGCCGATTGCGCCTCCAATCGACACCAAGACGAGATTCCGAGCGGGGAAGAAGGGGTCTGCGGCCCACCGGCCCCCCTTGCGAGTCAGACCGCTAGGAACCTTCCTCAAGCCTGTCGCGTCCACCCTTATTGGGTTCGGGAGCTTTGCCTCACGGCAGAATCGTCGTAGGGAAGACCACTCTTGTTTCTCCGCTAGCTGTCCGTAGTCGACGTGCACGGGCAGGACATCGAGGCGTTCTCTCTTGAGCAAGGAGAGCAACACCGAGGAGTCGAGACCACCTGAAGCCAGGACAACGATCTTCATCGACTACCGCTCCCTCATGTACTCCCAGATTGCGAGGTCAAGGGCTCCGGATTCTAACCCCGAATTGAATGCCAGCGAGGCGTACGCACCCTCAATCTTCGCGTAGCAAGACGCGGACCCAGAGTATGCTGTTTTCTCCCCTACCAACCCACTCTCGGCCATGAACCGGCGCAAGTGAACGTCGAGAACCGCTACATCGCGCCCTCTGCCGATGTTCCGGAGGAAGTGGGATGCCTCCTTCAAACCAAGTCCGGGCACGGTACCGGCTAGGGCAGCTCTTGCCTCCTTTGGGTCAGGGAATCTCTCCAAGAAGCCCATGACTCCTCCGCACCCGGAACGGCCGTAGAAGAGGTGGCCGGCGGCTGACAGCCGACGAGCCTTTTGGCTAGCGAACCGACAGGAACCGACCCCTACCGTCAAGACTTCGCGGATCTCGTCGACTCGAACGTCCGACGGAGCAGACGACAACCGCGTTAGGATTCCGTGTCTCGTCAGCCGTTCAAGGCAAGCGTTGACCGCCTCGAAGCGGGTCATAGGCGAAAGGAGGCAGAAGCACATCTCTCGCCACGCTTGCCCCTCGGAGATCTTCCCGAAGCGGTTGCTGCTCTCGACTTCCCGGGCAGCCCTCCGGTACCGCGAAAGAACCCCGAGAGGTAACAGGGTGCAAGTCGGACGTGGGTAGCGGACGCTATCCTGCACGGCTCACTCGCCCCTGTATTCCAATTTCGCTTGCGGCTTTCAAGAGCTCAACGACCTGCTCCTTGCCCACGAATTCTTGGAGGAAGTCCGAGACCGTCATGTCGCGGATCATTCCGCGCAGTTTCGTTCCGAAGTCCTGGTAGAAGAGGAGGTTGTGGAGAGCTGCTCGCTCCCGGTCTGGTCCTGGAAGGTCAGCGCAGAATCGACACTTGCACCCAGTACTGCGGAGGAGAACCGGATCGGTCACCGTCAGCGTTCGGACATCCACCGCGCCCTGGATCCAGTCCAAGCTATCGAAGGAGTCCGCCCCGGCGAGGGCATAGCAGGCCATTACCACCGGATTTCCGCAACCAAGAACGTGCAGCATCGAGTGCTCGTCGCGTTGATTCATCGCCCGCCGAATCGCGCTGACGGTTCGCACCCGCTCAAGAAGACTTGGCCCGCATTCGCGATCTGGAATCGCAATACCTACGGGAGCTTCATCGCTTGCCGCCAATCGTGCCTTCTCGACAATGGATTCTCTAGTCCCCCCGTGGATAATTCGCAGAACCGGGCCCCGCAGCGGGACTACTGCCCGCCCTCTCTCTTCTGAGCCCTCCCCTCTCGTGCCGGGTGATGTCGGGCCGTCGTACGTAAGCAGGAGGTCATGCGGGAGCGCTCTGGCGGCGTCCGCGTAGTCGTCAGCGGACCAGTCCGTGATTCCGAGGACCTGACATTCGAACATGCCGCTATCCAGAAGGATGGTGCAGCCAGCTCCTCTGAGGCCGGCTAGGAAAGTTGTCGCTTTCGAAATACCCCCCTCGACTCGCTTGCTGCAATCGTACGCGGAAATCAGGGCTCGGGGATACGCCGCCTCTGTCAACAGGCGCACGAACTCCTCAGGCCGACCTGCCGAGCAAGTAGATGAGACGGCGGGAAAGTATGTCGGAGTCGCCAGGTTTGGAACCCCTAACCCGACCGCGCTCCGCGCAAGCCCTAGCCGGTGCAGAATCCGGGCCGCGCTCACACCGGTCGCGGGGAACTTCTCGGACGATAATCCTACGCTTCGAGAAGCCGGCATCAGCTTCGCGAAAGGACCCCGCTCTCCGCGCTCTCCTCCCCTTCCTCCGCCGTCTTGAGGTACGGGTCCTCGAACTTCGGGGTCCACGGCTTCGACTCCATGTCCTCCACCCCCCGGGCCAGCCCCATCAGGAACGGGTCCGTCGGCTCGGTCCGATGGGGCCTGGTAGCCGGGTTGTCGGATGGGGTCCACTCGTTTGGCGGGTGCAGGTCCCACCGCTTCCCGATGGCCGTGAGCTGGAGGTCCTTCGGCAGGACGCGGAACCGCCGCCAGAGGTCCATCCGGTCGTTTGAGAGGGCTGCCCCTATCCCGATGAACCGCTCCCGGCCGACGACCTGCAGGGTGTGGTCTCCCCTCGTCCAGGCCATCAGGACATCGTCCCACGGGATGTCCCGCTCGGCGAGTCCGCGGGCCCTGGTCGTCCACTTGCCGTCGGACCCGAGCAGGCGGTAGACTCCGGACTGGACCAAGGTCGCCGCTTCGAACCGTTCCAGGTCCCAGTCTCCCATCTCCGCCGAGACTCGGAGGTCCAAGGGTTCGGTACTCAGGATTCCGTCAGTCGAGAAGGCGAGGATCGGCTCCGGCTTCTGGCAGGCTGCCGAGTAGACCCTCGCCCGGCACGTCGAGGCCATGAAGCCGGCGTACTCGATCTGGTGGAAGGTCGGGCGACGGCCCATGCCCTTCTTCCCGCCGAACTGAGCCATCCCTGAGACCGATTGGGCCAGTTTCCCGTAGATGGCGTTCAGGGTGAGCTTGAGGGCCATCGCAGCAGGGTTGCCCTCGCGCTCGAACCGCTTGCGGAGAGCGTACTTATCGCGGAGCAGTTCGAGAGGGTGGAAGTCCGGGTCGTTCGGGGCGAAGTGCCATGCGTCGAGGACTCGGATAGACCGCTTGGGGAAGCCGCCGTCTCTTAGGGCGGCGGATAGCTCGGGCGACCAGATCCACGCCCGGCCTTTCGGCGGGAAGAAGATCGCGCCGTCCGGCGCCCTCCAAGGGAACGGGTAGAACTCCCGGCCCAAGGGAAGGTCCCAGTGAAGGTGGTAGAGCGAGAAAGGGAGGTCCGGTCGGTAGAGCCGATCCCGGCTCCACTTCCCCGAGGCGATGTTGGGCAGTTCGAGGGCGGCCGAAGGGTACGCCGAGTTGATGTCGTAGTCGTAGAGCGGGCCGGGGATGCATCCGTAGACTGGGACCTCGATCCGACCGCCGAAGTAGGCGCAACGGGCGGCGCTCCGGATCTCTGTCCGGATCTCCGGATCGATGTACTTCTTGAACTCGATATCCGAGAGGAACTTCCATGCGGCCGCTCCCGCCCCGTAGTACTGGAAGAGCTCGATTCCGGCGGTGTCGAAGGCGGCCTTCAGCTGGGTAGTCAGTCGGACCATGAGGCGTAGCTCGGCCTCGTTGTACCGGCGCATGAAGTCGGCTTGGTCGACAGAGAACTTGGAACGCAGATCCTTGCCCTGAGCGACCAGAGCGTAGTCGGGGTCGTCCTCTCCGACCCAGTCTTCGCACGCCTTGATGAACGCGACGTTGTAGAACCCAAGCGTGTCGTAGATCCGTACCGAACGGCCCTTGATGGTCCGGTTGGTCGCCGGGTCGAGCTCGGAGACCTGGAACCACTTCCGAGGTCTCCATTCGAGGCGGAAGTGTCCGGTCTTGACCTCATGGTGCTCATGCAGGTGTTCGAGCTTCGCCAGGGTCAGGTCGCGCAGGAAGTTGTTCACGTCGTAGTCGAAGCCGTAGCTGACCCCGCAGAAACGGCTCCCGAACCTCTTCGGCGCGTCGAGGATGAACCGAAAGCAGCGGTAGCTGGAGAGACCGTTCGCCCAGTCCTCGATGCGACCGCCGGCCGAGTCCTGGAGAAGCGCGTAGACGTGGGTTCCGTCGGGCCGGTTGAAGCCCTCTCCATCGAAGGCGACGAACAGACCACGTCGGGCGGGTGATAATCGGCGGGTCCGTCTGCGCTTCTCCTTGTGCGCCGCTTCCCATTTGGGCATGTACCTTTGCTGGTACCGCCGTTTTGCCTCGCCGGTCAGGGGCACGGCTACAACCTCCGCCTCCGCTTAGCCCGGTCGTCAGCTACGTGGAGCAGGCGATTGAGGATCGGGTGGTAGCCGGTGCAACCTAAGGGCGGAGGTTCGAGCGAACCAAGGCCCATCGCCATCGAGAGCTTCCGGAATCCACGGTAGCAGTACATCGCCTGGTCGGAAACGAGTCGGTCGCCCTTGATGGCGTTGCAGCGACGGCAGATGGGGCGGACGTTCATCGGGGAGTCGGGACCTCCGAGGGCGCGAGGGAGCTCGTGGTCCTTTGTGAGATCGGGCGACCCATCGAATCGACAGCGACCTTCAGGTAGACTCCCTCCACCGTCTCCGCTCCACCCTCCAACGTCGGGTAGAGTTGCGCCGCTGACGGCCGGCTGTAACCCATGAAGTCGAGGAACGCTTGTTCCTTTGCGGCCTCGGCCGGGGATGGCCTTCGCTTGCCGTGGTGGGGAGGAGTCATGCCCATCCTGCGGAGCTCCCTCAGGACAGCCGTCTTGCTGAGGTCCCGGAACTCCGGGTGTCAGTCCCGTACCTTTTTGACCCACTCGTTCAGCCAGGCTCGGCGAGCTCTCGCCCGGGCCCGCCCTTTGGCGAGCAGTTCGTACCGATACCCCCGTGCCCGCTGCTGGTACTGCCGACGCGAAACCTCCTCGCCTGTCGCGACGACACGGTAATGTCGCTCGGGTCCGGGGATTCGTTCGTAGCCTGGGACGAGCTGTGGAGACTTCCTCCTTCGGGGTACCACCGTCAGCCACCCCCATCCGGGCCTCCGACCTCAGCCACGTACTCGGCCCGGCTGAGCCTCGGCTGCGGGTACTCCCCGCGTGGACGCGTTCGGCGATGGCGGGACTCGTTCGCGATCCACGTCCTGACTCGCGAAGCGGCCCGAGACCTGGACGGGAACCTTCCCTCGAATCCGCAGACCGGACAGATGGCCCAGAACTCGGATTCGGTCGGGTCCGACAGGATGGGGACTCCCTCCGACCCGCAGGCGGGGCAGCGGTGCAGGTCGACCGGAGGAGCTACGGGTCTTCTGGAGGGGAGGTCGATGGCCTCACTCGACATGGCCCTCGCTCCCTACACCCGGACGTTCGGACGGGGGGAATGCACTCACAGGAACCCCGTCCAAACGTTCCAACGGGCTCTGGGCGACGATGGGGAACGTTCCCCCGACCGGGGGTTGTTCGCGGGTGGGGACGTTCCCTGTTGCTCCTCGGGAGAATCCTCGGGAACGGTCCCGGGAACGTCAGGGAACGTTTCGGGAACGCTCTCATCGAACGCCGAGTGCATTTCCTCGGTCGAGGGCCATCGTCCATTGGCCCGGAAGAAGTCCCCGCGCCAACGGAGCTTTTCCGAGCAATACGGCATGAGTTACCCCCCTTCAGATGGTGACGATCCCGGTGAGAACCAACGCGACGGCCGCGAAGATTACGAGGCCAAGCAGTCCGAGCAGGGCGAAGCCGAGGGCGGCTGCGACCAGGGCCCACCCGATGTCGTACGTCGCCTCGGCCCGAGGAACGTTCCCTGCGGGTGTCGCTGTCATGGCGGTGGGCACTCCTCGGCCAACCGGGGGAACGCTCCCTCACGTTCCTCTGGGGAATCCTCGGGGTTTCGAGACGTCCCCCCACCCCTCCGGGGTCCGTACCCCCGAGCGCTGGTACCAGCAGGAGGTTCCTCCCGAGCCGGAGGGTCACGCGATCCCCAGGTTTCAGTCCGCGAGCGCGTGCCCAGCGTAGGGGGATCGTTACCGCGATGGAAGTCGGGCCGGTTCGGTAGAGGGTCGCTCCGACCTCGCCCGTTTCGACGGTCGCGTCCATATTCGTGTCCAGATAACGATAAGGCTACAGTTCGCATCACCCCTCCAACTGTAGGTTACTGTAGCCATGACGGGGATACCACTGAGCGACAGGAAGCTGGAGCGACTGTTTCTCGCCTGCCTCAAAGGGAAGAGCCTTGGGCTAGGGCCGACCGACCTTGTCACCTGTTATGTCCAACTCCACAGGAAGTCCGAGAAGACAGGCTGGACTCACCTCGAACGGGTAAGGAAGGGAATGGCGGGCGGGACACTCCGGCGAATCGTTTCGTTCAAGGGGCCCAATGGGGAGCGTTTCGGGGATGCGGAGAACGCCGAGTTCTTGCAGCGAAAGGCCGACGTGGAAGAGAAACCGCCCGAGGTCGCGAACGCGATCTGGCACCTCGGGGGCCGCTACCAGAATTGCCCCGTTCGTCTGAGCTGGGAGTACTGCCCGTACACCAACCGACTTCGACAGGTCGCAGTGGTCAGAGTCGGAGTAGCGGACTTCATGCGATGCAGCATCTGCCATCGGTTTCACTTCATGGGGCTAAGCCCGAAGGTCAGCAACACCCGCCCCCAAGTGTGGGAGCTTGACCCTGGCATTTGCTGGCGGGACTACGAGGACCAGCTTACGGTCGAACTGATCGGCGATCCCAACCGGCCGGACCCAAAGATCAACCGGATGCAGCCCACAGAAATCGAGCGGGTGCGAAAGGGCGGGAGGTGGATTGGCATGAGACTTCGCATTTCCTGGGACGAGGACCCGTACAAGCGGATGTACCTCGGGCAGTGGGAGCATCGAAAGAAGACCTTGACCGCGTCGACAAACGTTCCTGTCGAAGGGTAGTACCCTACTCGGGTGGCGCTCCGGGCTATGCCGACGAGGTCTTAGCCGCCCTCTTCCGCCGTCGTCGGTACTTCCTCATGTAGGCAGCCCGCTCGGCCCGGTGCCTCTCGAACCACGCCTTGGTCTTCGCGGCTCGCCTCTTCTTCGAGCGGAAGGGGCACATGCTACCGCTCTCCCAAGTAGGCCCGACCCATGAGGCTGTCGTTCCCGTGGTATGGTCGCCCGAAGCCCTTATTATGCGGGGGTTGTTACGCGTAACAACCCCTATGCGTCCCCTCCTAATCTCAGGCTTTGGAACTTGCCTCTACACTCGGAAGGGGCTTGTCGTGGACGAACGGGAGGCTGGAACCGCGACCGAGTACCCACCCCATCAACTTCCCTTCGACTGGGTTGTCGTGGACAACTACACCGGCTACGTCTCCTGGTCCGCCCTTCGGTTCCTGATGGCCCACACGATCCCGGTCGTCCACATGGCCTGGAACGGAAACCTCTACGGTGTCACAGCCCCGCCCGGACCCATCAGCGCCAGGGTCAAGCTCGGCCAGTACCGGACCTACACCGACGCGTCCCGGCGGGTAGCCTGCGCGTCGGCCTTCCTTCGGGCCAAACTCGCCCTCTCTATCCGGCATATGTCCGATATGGCCCATATGTATGGCATATGTCCGACAGGGCTGAAGGAGGAGGTTGAACGCTATCCCGAAACCCGTTGGACCGACATCAATCGGCTCCTGGAGTTCGAGGCGAAGTGCGCGAACATCTACTGGCGCGAGTACCGAAAAGCGGTCGAGGCCCTCTGGCCGGGATCCGGCTTCATCAGCCGGGGCAACACGTCGTACTCGTGGACCCGAAACGCGGCCGACCCCATCAACGCCCTCCTGAACTACGGATACGCGATCTTGGAGGCCCGGTGCAGGGTCGCGGTCGTCCGGGCGGGATTCGACCCGACCATCGGCTACCTCCACTCGATAGCGCCCTCCAAACACCCCCTGGTCTACGACTTCCAGGAGCTCGGGCGCGCCTTGGTCGATTCGGTCGTACTCGAAATGGTCCGGGCCGACCCCGCCATCCGGAAGAAGGGGGCCTTCGTCCGGACGACGGACTGGGGACTCCGGCTCGCCCCCGATACAGCCAAGGCGCTCATCGCCCGGCTCTCCTTCGCCTTCTCCCGGAAGGTCAAGTACGAGAGGGTCCCGGTGACGTGGGAGACGGCCCTCCTTCGGGAAGCTCAGCGGTTCGCGGAGGAGGTCTCGATGGAGCGCCGGAAGCCTCGGGTCTTCGCATTCGACCTTCCGCTTCCCGAGGTCCACCCCCCGACTCTCGGAGCCTCGGACCTGGCTGAGAAGATCGGGGGCCTCTCGGTCCCCGAGGCCCGGAAGCTCGGGATCCCGAAGACGACCCTCTGGTACCAACAGAGGCGGCTACGGCAGGGGGCGCCGCTGAGGGTGTACCGGAAGGTGGCCCGGCGGATTGAAGGCGCGGCCATTTCACATACTGATGCGACCGCACCTACCGTTTCGCGAGGGGTCTCCCTCCCTCCTAAATACCCCAGACCCCCCATCGCGAAAGAAGAGCAGTCGCGAGGTCAACGGCATCGAGAATGACGCCTAGGGGTGGTCGACAACTCCAGCTCGACGAAAGTTCGTCCAGCCAATACAAGAGGGTCCCTCTCGCAAGAGATCATCTGAATCATGAACCCCGTCGTTTGAAGCCGGAGCGGGGCACGATGTTGGGATTCGAGGACAAGCTCTGGAAGGCCGCGAACCAACTTCGAGGAAACCTGGATTCGTCCCAGTACGGCCGGGCAGTTCTGGGACTCATCCTTTGCAGGTATCTCTCAGAGTCACCGGGTTCCTCCGCTTCAGCCTCGAACAAGCTCGATGCAAGAGGAGAGACACGCCCCTCCAGCGTGAACGGCTTTCAGCGTCCGGGGGACATGAATTGGGACGCAGTAATGCGGGCCTGCGCGGGAGACCGGCTCGCAAGAACCATCGACGCAACACTAGAGAAAATAGCAAAGGCAAATCCCACGCTCTCGGACGCGCTTCCTACTGACTTCTCTGAGCTCGAGATAGACCCGAGAAGACTCGAAAGCCTCGTTCGCCTGATAAACGAGATCCGGCTCGATGCAGGAGGAGACTCAGAGACCCGGGACATCCTCGGGCGGGTTTACGAGTATTTCCTCGGGGAGTTTGCCCGTTCCGCGGGACGAAAAGGCGGCGAGTTCTACACTCCACGATGTGTTGTGACCTTGCTTGTCGAAGTACTTGAACCGGTGAGCGGAATAGTTTACGATCCGTGCTGTGGGTCTGGCGGGATGTTCGTCCAAAGCGAGGCTTTCTCCCTGCGCCATGGGGGCCGCCGACGCAGCTTGAGGCTGGTCGGTCAGGAACTCAACCCCTCGACCTACCGACTAGCGCGCCTAAACCTTGCGCTTCATCATCTGGAGGCGGACTTGGGGTCTCGCCCCTCGGACACGTTCCACTCCGATGCTCACCCCGACTTGCGGGCTGATTTCGTGATGGCCAATCCTCCATTCAATATGCGAGAATGGGGCGCGCGGGAAATGACGAACGATCCTCGGTGGCGCTTCGGCTTGCCATCTCCTTCAAACGCAAACTATGCCTGGATCGAACATATTGCATTCCATCTTTCAGAAGAAGGTCGAGCCGGAATCATCCTGGCTAACGGGAGCCTTACATCTGATTCCCCCTCCGATGTTTCGATCCGGCGGAACCTCCTGGAGTCCAATCTCATCGAGGCAGTGGTCGCACTTCCTGGCAAGCTATTCTACAGCACGATGATTCCAGCTTGCATTTGGTTCCTGAACAAGAACAAGTCTAACAAGGCGCCCTCGATCCAAGAGGATCAGGTGCTCTTCGTCGACGCCCGTAGCCTGGGTGAGATGGTAGACAGGACCCATCGACAACTCGGCGATAACGATATCAGATTGATTGCTGGGACCATCTCAGCATGGCGGCGAGGCGGAGCGGGGTCCCGATACTCTGACGTTCCGGGATTCTGCAGGGCCGCGCCTCTCTCTGAAATTACTTCGCACCACCACTCCCTCTCACCTGCCCAGTACGTCGGATCTGCAGCACTCAGCGAAGCTCAGAGTCTCCAGAGCGAGGACTCGATTCGGGAGCTTGCAAGGGAACTAGACAAGGCGATTGCCAAGCAGGGTGCGACCCTCTCGCGGATACGAGATGCACTCAAGGGGCTTCGGGACCGGTAAGTTAGTGACGTGGAAGACTCTGCCACTGGGTCAAGTCGCCAGCGTGGAAAGGGAAGTCGTTGACCCTCGGACGCTCGGATCCGAGATTGTCGACCTCTATAGCATACGTGCGTACGACGAGGATCGTATCCCTGTCACCGTCCCAGCACATCGGATTCACAGCGACAAGTTCGTCGTCCCTCCTCAATCCATCCTTGTTTCAAGAATCAATCCTCACATTCCTAGAGTCTGGATGCCGGAGGTTACCGCGGAAAGACTATCTCTTGCTTCAACTGAGTTCCTCGTCCTACGGCCCTCTCCGCTCATAGATGGCGCTTTCTTGGCATATCAGTTGATGAATTCCAGATCGAATCAACAGTTCCGGGCCCGCGTGACGGGAACGTCGGGCAGCCATCAGAGGGTCAAACCGGAAACGGCCCTAGAGGTGCGAGTAGGCGTTCCCAGCTTCGACGTGCAACGTCGGATCGCGCAAGCAATAGAGCCGTTTGACGATTCTGACAGGGCCGAAGTCCGATTTGGGAGACTGATCCAGAAGGTTCTTCGCGACGCCTTTCGAGCGATGCTAGGCCCCACCCTCGAACCCCCCTCAGTTGGGTCAAACCGTCGTAACGGCCCATCTGGAAGACAGTCCCGCCAGGCCGGAAATCGAGTTCGGCTGGCCGAGGTGGCTGAGTTTGCTCGAGGCGTTTCGTACAGCAGCGAGGACCTAGCGGCTTCTGACACGGCTCTGGTGTCGCTCGCCTGCGTCGACCGCCGGTGGGGGTTCAAGCTTGAGGGACTAAAGTCCTATGCGGGAAGATACGCACCTGAGCAGAGGCTCCTGCCCGGGGAACTAGCCGTATCCCACACCGATCTCACCCAGGACGCCCTGGTTCTTGGCCGGCCGGTGATCGTTCAGTCCAGCCCAGACTACTCGACCCTTGTCGCTTCCCTCGACATGGTGGCTGTTCGTCCTCGCAATGAGAGTGTCACGACCGAGTTCCTCTATGGTTTGCTCTCTACCCCAGAATTCGCAGCCCACGCCTACGGCTATGCAAATGGGACGACTGTTCTGCACCTGAGTCCCCGATGCCTCGAGGAGTTCGAATTCACCTTGCCAGGTGCGGAGGCGATCCAGACCTATACGAGATTCGCGCGACCGCTTCACGCCTGGCTGGTGAACGAAGGCCAAGTCAGGATTCTAAAGGCACGAATGCGGTCAGGATTGGTCGAGCGGGCCTTCAACAGTCTTTCCGGGAGCCCCGATCCCCGAGGGTCTGCCCGCGCCTAGCCAGGAACCTCTGGTTCGACTGACTCATCCAAGTCGCCGCCCACGACGTGAACAGACCCCGAATCCTCCTCTTCGAGCATGGCCAGCAGCTCCAGGTCCAGGTTACCGCAGCTGTTCTTCGCAACATTCCTGTCTCGGTCCATCCCGCTACGCCCGTATATCGGGTGTAACTGGAAGTTGTCTGAGCCCGGGTACTTTTCCCTGTACGCACTAACGAGGGTTCTGAACTCGTCCATCTGCGGTTTCGAGACCCGGACCCGGAGCATCTCTCGCCGATTCCTATCCCATTGGACGAGGTAAAGGTCCTTCCAGCCCAGAATCCGCTTCCAATCACGCCCGCAGTCCCATCTGGGACGGTCTTGTCCACCCATATGGGCTACTGACTTGATTTCGGATCCGTCCTCTAAATCGAGCCCCCTCGCATTGCTTCCAGTTCCCCTAATTCCGGTGACCAGGGAAACCATGTGCTGTGCGAGAATGTCGAACCCGGTATTGATGGGTTGTTGTGTAAGCTTCCTCCACTGCGTAAGCCGCCTCAGCCGTTCAACGCCGAGCTCGGAAAAGATCCCTGCGGCGAGCATCAACCTCTCCCGGAGGTCTGTTGGCAGGGGAATCTCCTTTTCCTTCTCACCCAAGATTCGATTGCCGGCGTGGCCAGCAATCACCGAGATATCGGGAGGGTCCGGAATCGTGACCTTGAAGACTTCAGGAGTGGCCGTTCCGTCGCCGTTGAGATCTCGCGCAAGATAGACTAGCCTCGGCTCAAGGGAGAGGAAGACGGGATGGAACCGCTCTCGACTTCGGTCGGGATATATGCGGAGATTCAGTTGTCTGCTTCTCCATTTGGACCCGGAACCATTGAGCTGCTCTGCCCAGTAAGATTTGAAGACTCTGCGAACGGCCTCGGAGGACGGCTTGATTTGCCAGATCTCAAATCGCGGCCTGCCGAGTTGGTCTCGGTCAAAGAAAGCGATGAAGCAATTCTCGCATCTGAGAAACCGCTCCAGTTCTTCCTTGTTACCGAAGGTGAAGAGGATGTGGCTATCTTCTTTCGATCCCTTCTGGTCGATTCTCCGTCCAGACTTGATTTCGTCTCCAGAAGCTAGGTCCTTGCCCTTACCGTGCGAGTCCGACCCCTCTTGACCAGTAATGAGCGACACCGCATGCTGAGAGAGGTAGCCGTCATCGAACTGAGCGGATTGCCCCGTCAACTCCGACCAGCGGCGGAACCTTATGCGCGTACGGAAGAACTCGTCCTCGACGAATCGAGTTGAGAGCGTGATTCGCTCCCGCTCAGGGAGTCCGCTAGTGGTCGGGTCCTCGAGCAGCTTGGTCTGAGCCCCTTCTGGCGACGGCACAACTCAGCGAAGGGGCAAGGCGAGGTGAATAGGACCCTGCACAATATGTGCATGATGTTTCATCTGCACATGCACCATGGCAGGTCATGGAACGCCCGGCTCCGGTTCGCGCAAGGTCCCACAGAGGTGCAGGAGGACTCGATCTGACCATCCCCGCGCGGGTCTGCAAGCTACACTCGATCCGACCCGGCGATGTCTTTATGGTTTCTGTCGAGGCAGATAGGGACGGGCAGCTCACCCTGACTTATCGGAGAGTGCACTCGTCTCCGCCATAGCTCCGATTCCAAGTTCCCAGTATGCCCGTCAACCCGCTCGGGTCTTGGTGAGGGGCGAAGCCGTAGCCCGGGACCCCCTGACCACCCGTCAAGGAGGCATGGGTCTTGGTGAGGGGGATACCCCCCGGGCGAGAGTGGGCTCGGCCGGATTCGAACCGGCGGTCTTCGCTGTGTGAGAGCGACGTCTTAACCGCTGGACTACGAGCCCTCGCTTGGCGAGGATGCGGTCGAGCTAAAACGAATGCGCCACTTCGGAGTTCCGCGGGGATTCACCCTCGCCCCTCAGCCGGTCCACTCGGTCACGGTGGGAGCTCGTGGGGCGACGGCGCCGCGCCCGAGCCAGACGGTGTCGTCGCGCTGCGCGCCAAAGCTGACCCACTCGACGGGAACGTGCGTCTCCGCGGCGACGTAGTGGAGGAAGGCACGGAGCGGGCCCGGTAGGGCCCTTGCCCCCTCCCGTCGCAGTCGCTCCTTGAGCCGCTCGGTGAACCCCGGCCACGCCGGGAACTTCTCGTAGATCGGGGTCACCTTCTCGAGCTCCTCCGCGACGGAAGGAGGGTAGCGGCGCAGGGTCTCGCCCGACGACGCGAGGTACTGGGTGCAGACCGGGACCTCCTCGAGCCCACCGAGAACGTCCACCTTCGTGATCGCGAGCGACGTGAACCCGTTGAGGCGGGCCGCGTAGCGGAGGAGCACGAGGTCGAGCCAGCCGCACCGCCGGGGGCGTCCCGTCGTCGCCCCCCGTTCCCCGCCCTCTCGGCGCAGGTACTCCCCGAGCTCTCCCTGGACCTCGGTGGGGAACGGCCCCGCGCCGACCCGGGTCGAGTACGCCTTCGAGACCCCGATCACCTCGTCGAGCTCGGCGGGCGGGATCCCGCTCCCGACGAGCGCCCCCGCGCTCGTCGGGTGGGAGCTCGTCACGTACGGATACGTGCCGAAGTCGACGTCGAGCAGCGCGCTCTGGGCGCCTTCGAGGAGGATCGGCTCGCCGGATTCGATGGCCCCCCACAGGATCGGCTCGGTGGCCCGGATCATCGGCGCGAGCCGCTGCCCCACCTCGGAGAGCTGGCCGAAGAGGGCCTGCGGGTCCGGAAGGTCCTTCAGGAACGACTTGCGACGGAACAGGAGGTCGAGCTTCGTTCGGAGCGCCTCCGGTCGGGTGAGATCGACCATGCGGAGGCCGAACCGACCGTACCGGTCCTCGTACGCCGGGCCGATCCCCCGACGGGTGGTCCCCAGCCCGGGATCGCCGGGGTTGGCGGTGCGCAGGGCCTCCTCCCAACCGTCCTCGAGCTCGTGGAGCGGAAGGATGACGTGGGCCCGCTCGGAGAGGATGACGTCGCCCTTCAGCCACCCCTTCGCCGCGAGCTCGGCGAGCTCCTTCTCGAGGCTCATCGGGTTGATCACCATCCCCGGGCCGCTGATCGCCGAGACACCCGGGTGGAGCGCCCCGCACGAGAGCTGGTGGAGGACGACGCTCCGCTCCCCGAGGTGGATCGAGTGGCCGGCGTTCGGTCCGCCGCCGGTGCGGACCACGTGGCGGAAACCGCTCGCGAGGTAGTCGGAGATCTTGCCTTTCGCCTCGTCCCCGAACTGGGCCCCGACGACCACGGTGACCGGCACGGCCTGCTCCGACCGGCCCCACGGCCCCGGGTAAAAAGGGCTATGCGGCCGGACCGGGGGGCCGCGCTGGGCGGGCCCGCCCGGCGGCGACCCACTCCACGAGCGCGCGAACGGCGGCCGGCCTCGGCGAGCGACGCGTCGCAGGGACAACCCTAAAGAAGCCACCCCAAGCTGACGCCGAGGTGGTCGCGCAGCGCGCCCGCGAGGTCGAGCTCTCGCTGCTGCGACGGATGTTCGAGGGGGCCCCCCCGGATGCGATCAACCTCGGGCTGGGCGAACCCGATTTCGATCCGCCGAAGGTCGTCCTCGACGCCCTCTGCGAGGCCGTCCGCAACGGCCAGAACCACTACGGGCCGTCGGCCGGGCTCCCCGCCCTCCGGAGCAAGGTCGCGGAGTCGTACCGCGACCGGGACCCCTCCACCGCGGTCGAGAACGTCCTCATCACCGGGGGCGGCTCCGAGGCGCTCATGGCGACGGCGCTCGCGATGTACGATCCCGGGGACGAGGTCCTCGTGCCGGATCCGGGGTTCGTCCTCTACGCCCCCCACGCGCGGCTCGCCGGCGCCGTCCCCGTCCTCTACGACCTCGACGAGAAGCACGGGTACCGACCGGACCTCGACTCGCTCGCTCAGCACCTGAGCCCGAGGACCCGGGCGATCGTGGTCAACAGCCCGTCGAACCCGACCGGGGGGGTGTTCGATTCTACGACCGTGGACCGGATCGTCGCCTTCGCGGAGGAGCACGACCTGTCAATCGTCTCCGACGAGGTGTACGACACGATGGTCTACGACGGGAAGTTCGCCTCGTTCTGGGGACGGAGCGACCGGGTCGTCGTCGTGAACTCCTTCTCGAAGCGGCTGTGCATGACCGGGTGGCGCCTGGGCTTCCTCGTCGCGCCCCGCGCGGTCGCCGTGGAGATCAACAAGCTGCACTACCACATGATGGCCTGTCCGTCGACCCCGGCCCAGGCGGCCGCGCTCGCGGGCCTGAGCGCGGGCCCGAACGTGTCCGCCCCGATGATGCGGGAGTTCCGCGCCCGGAGGGAGCTCGTCGTCCGGCAATTGAACCGGATCCCGGGGCTCACGTGCACGAAGCCGGCGGGGGCGTTCTACGCGTTCCCGCGATTCGGCTGGAAGGGCGGCTCGACCGAGGTCGCGATGTCCCTGTTGAAGCGCGGGCTCCTCGCCACCCCCGGCGAGGCGTTCGGGCCCCTGGGGACCTCCCACCTGCGGCTGTCGTTCGCCGCCTCCCGGGACTCCCTCCGAAGGGGCCTCGCGATCCTCCGCGACTACGGCGAGGCGGCGAGCTAGTGCTCGACCGGTGGGTCGGCCGGCTCTTCGTCGGGATGTCGATCCTCCACCGAGGGCCGGAACGGGAGGCGCTCCGTCGCCTCGGCGAGGAGCTCGCCGCGCCGGCGATCAGCCGGCCGCGCTCCCGCACAGCTCCTGGTACAGCCGCCGGTGGGACTCGACCGCCCGGTCCCAGCTGAACTCCTCGACGCGGGAGAGGCCGATCGCCCGGAGCGCCTCCGCCGCCCCCGGATCGGATAGGACCCCCCCGATCGCTTCAGCGAGAGCCGCCTCGTCCCTCGGGGGGACGAGCCGTCCCGCGCGCCCGTGGTCGAGGACCTCCGGCACCCCGCCGACCGCCGTCGCGACGATCGGGACGCCCGCGGCCATCGCCTCCAGGAGCACGAGGCCGAACGCCTCGTAGTCGGACGGCAGGACGAAGGCGGCCGCGCCCCGGAACGTCGCGCGGTACTGCGCCGGATCGGCGATGTATCCGCTCCAGACGAGCTCGTCGGCGACGCCCACCTCCCGGGCGAGCCGCTCGAGGTTCGACCTCGACCCCCAGTCCCGGCCCATCAGGACGACGGGAAGGCGCGTCTCCTTCGGGAGCCGGGCCAGCGCCCGGACGAGCGTCGGGAGGCCCTTGTTCGAGGCGATGCGCCCCGCGTAGAGGAGGTAGCGGGGGGGGAGGCCCTCCGGCGCGTGGTCGGTGGACGGGTGCCTCCACAGTTCGAGATCGATCCCCGGCGGGATCTGTCGGATCCGCCCCGCCGGGACGAACGCGCGGAGGGCCTCCGCCTCCATCGCGGTCTCCACGAGAACGGCCGCGGCGCCCCGGTAGGCGAGGACCCCGAACAGCTGGTCCTGGACCCTCAGGAGACCGCGCTTCATCGGGCTCTCGCCCGGGTGCGCTGGGTGGTAATGGGCCGACACCACGAGGGGACAGCCGATCTTCCGGGCCGCCGCCGCGGACTCGAGGACGTGCCCGTAGCGATGCGAATGGGCGTGGATGACCTCCGGTCGGTCCCGGGTGAGCCCTTCGACGAGCCCGACCATCATCGGCATGGTGAGGCCCGGGATCAGGCGGCGGTACACCGGGAAGCGGTGGGCCGGGACCCCGTTGACGGCGGGGGCGTAGTCGCTCCGCCGCTCCCATCGGCCCTCGTCGTAGAGGTCGCTCGTGTAGACCTCGACCGACTCGCCGAGCCGATGGAGTCGGGTGGAGAGCTCCTTCACCGTCGTCTCGACGCCCCCGGGCGCGTCGAACCGGAGGCTGACCTGCGCGATCCTCACCGGCCGGCCACCCGCCCGAACAGGGCCTCGAGCCGATCGACCACCCGGTCCCAGGAGTACCTCGGGACGATCTCGGTCCGGCCGTACTCTCCCATCCGCTCGCGCCGGGACGGGTCGTCCCACAGGTCGGTGATCGCCTTCGAGAGGGCCCCCTCGTCGAGCGGGGGGACGAGCGTCCCGGCCCGACCGTCCTCGACGAACTCGGGGATCCCCCCGACCCGCGAGGCGATCACGGGGGTCCCCTGGGCCATCGCCTCGAGGAGCACGAGGCCGAACGCCTCGTACTCGCTCGGTAGGACGAACAAACGCGCCTCGCGGAACGCGGAGGCGAGCTGCGATCCCTCCGCGATGAAGCCGGGGAGGTGGACCCTGCCGGCGAGGCCGAGCCGGGCGACCTCGGCCTCGACGAAGGGGCGCTGGCCCCCGTCGGCTCCGACGATCACGAGGTTCGCCGAGGCGTCGTGCCGGGCGAGCTCCCCGAACGCTCCCAAGAGCGGGCCGAGCCCCTTGTTCTTGGCGAGTCGGCCTACGAACAGAAGGAACGGGCCGGTGAGGCCGAGCGAGTCGGCGAACGAGGCCGCGCCCTCCGGAGCGGGCGGGGGCGAGGCGTACCCCGGCGGGATGAGCTCGATCGGAGGGAGCGGGACCCTGAGCTCGCGGAGGAGTCGCTCCTCTTCCCGGCTCTGGACGACGAGCGCCCGGGCCGCCCCCACCACCGGGCCCGCGAGCGAGCGGTCGTAGAACGAGCGGACCCTCCGCCTCAGCCAGTGCCCCTCCATCGACCAGATTGGGTGGAAATGAGCGGTCAGGACGAACGGGGTCCCGGTCCGGCGGGAGAACCGGCGTGCGACCGCGGCCTGGTTCGTCCCGTACGTGTGGACGTGCACTACGTCCGGTCGATCCCGGGCGAGCGTCTTCTCGAGGCCCCGGAAGAACGGGTAGTGGAGGTCGCCCGGGAACGACCAGACCGGGAGCCGCTCGATTCGTACCCCCTCCCGCGTCCCCGACCTCGGGAAGCCCGGGTCGAGCCGCCTCCACGGGAACTCCCGCTCGAGGTCGCTCGTGTAGACCCCGACATGGTGGCCGCGAGCGGCGAGGCGCCGGGAGATCTCCTGGACATGGACCTCGACCCCGCCGGGGGCCGGAGGGTAGCGGGTCGAGAGCTCGGCGATCCGCACGGGCCGAAAGGCCTAGCCGGCCCGACCTTGGCTCAACCGCTGGGCGTACTTCTTGTACACCTCGGCCGCGCGGGCGACGGCTTCGATCTTGACGTACTCGTTCGCCTGGTGGGAGAGCTCCTCCTCCCCGGCGCCGAAGATCACCACCTTCGGGTTGACCTGGGTGTAGTGGACCGCCTCGGAGGCGTGGACGAGGACCGCGGACTCGGCCCCGGCGACCTCCCGGAGGATCCGCACGTGCTCGGCGTTCGGGTCGATCTGCACCGAGGGCATCGAGAGGACCCGGCGCAGTGTGAACGGGGTCTTGATCCGGCGGAGGTGCTCCTCGATCTCCCGGTAGAGGTCGTCGGGGTGGTACGGGGGCGGGAAACGGATGTCGACCTCGGCGGTCGCCCGGTTCGGGACCACGTTGATCCGGGTCCCGCCGTTCAGGGTGCCGATGTTGATCGTGACCGTGCCGAGCTCGGGGTGGGCGATCCGACCCTTGAACCCCTCAAGCCCCCGCAGGATGCGCATCATCTTCGAGACCGCGTTCTCCCCGAGGTGCGGCATCGCCCCGTGGGCCGCCTTCCCCCGGGTCTCGATGGCGAGGTCGAGGACCCCCTTCTCCGCGTAGGCGACCCGAAGGCCGGTCGGTTCGCCCACGACGATCGCCTTCGCCCGCCGCATGGGGAGGGTCTTCGACAGGGCGAGCGCCCCCTGCATCGAGGTCTCCTCGTCGGTGGTGAGGGCGAGCACGACGGGGATCTTTCGGGCGACCAGATCCTGCGCGGCCTGCATCATCGCGATCACCGTCCCCTTCATGTCGGCGGTGCCGCGGCCGTACATCCGCCCCGAGGCGAGCTGGCTCTGCGAGAAGCTCCAGTAGTCCCCGACCGGCGGGGTGTCGAGGTGGCCCGACAGGACCACCCCGCCCTGCCCGTACTCGGCGAGGAGCGCGGGGGTCTGGGAATCCCCGAGCAGCGTGTTGCGCATGCGGATCTGGTCGGTGAACGACTGGACGTAGTCGAGCACCTCCTGCTTGTCGGAGAACGGGTCGCTCGGGATCTTGACGAGATCCGCCAGCATGTCCACCATCTGGCGCTTCAACGGAGGATGGACCTCCTTGCACCGGGCCCGGCTGCCAAAATAGGATCCCAGCGCTCCCACAGGGGCCACAAAGTTTAATCCTTCCCTACCTGCCGTGTCACGGCCGGACACGGTTCGCCTCGGCCGCTGCGGACAGTGGTCCCTCCTCCCCGAGAGGCCCCCCTGCGGGAGACGCCCCGATTTCAGAATCCTTATGGATGACCCCGGGCATCGGCACTCGGCCGACCCGATGAGCGCGGAGGAGATGCGCATCGTCGACACCCGCGACGAGCCGCTGCAGGGCGCGATGATGGTGGTCGGTTTCCCGACGCACGGGCTCGTCGGCTCGGTCGCCGCCTCCTACCTCGTCCACGCGCTCGACATGACGAACGTCGCCTACCTGACCAGCGACCGGTTCCCTCCGACGGTCATCATGGAGGAGGGGGTCGTGAGCGCCCCGGTGCGCTTCTACGTGAGCAAGCTCGTCTGCGGCGTCGACCGCTCCTGCGAGCAGCTCCTCGTAGGGATCTCCGACATCCAGCCCCCTCCCGAGGCGCTGCCCGAACTGTCCCGGGCGCTCCTCGACTGGGCGGAGCGCAAGGGGATCCAGCTCCTCGTGGTCGTCGAGGGCCAGCCGGTCGACGAGGGGATCACCGGGGACGCGCGGGTCGTCGCGATGGCGAACCGGGCCGCCGCCCCCCTCCTCGGGAAGTACAGCTTCGAACCCGCGAACGGGGTGATCACGGGGTTCGCGGGGGGACTCCTCCTCGCCGCGATCGGCCGGCAACTGCCGGTCCTCTGCCTCGTCGCCCAGGCCCACAAGGACTACCCGGACGCCCGGGCCGCGGCGAAGGTGATCGAGTCGGTGAACCCGCTCGTCCCGCTCCTCGTCCTCGACACCCGGCCGCTCCGCCAGAAGGCGGAAGAGATCGAGTCCGAGGTGCGGCGGACCCTCCGCCAGCAGGAGAAGGCGATGGCCGGGATGCGCTCCCCGGAGGTCGCGGGGCCGGGTGAGATGTATCGCTGAGACGGCCGACCGGGCGGTCCCTTCCCCGGTCCCCGCCGATCCGGGCCCGACCACCCTACGGCCGTTCGACGGCCGGGACCTCTCGACGATCGCGCAGATCGTCGCCGACTCGCTCCACGAGCACTACGACAGCTCGCTGTACTTCTCCCTTAGCCAGGCGTGGCCAGACGGCTTCCTCGTCGCCGCCGACGCCTCGAACCGGCCGATCGGCTTCCTCCTCGGGGTGAGCCAGGTCCCCGGGGAGGCGCGCATCCTCATGTTCGCCGTCGACCGCCGCCACCGCACCCGGGGAATCGGCACCCGGCTCATGGACGCGTTCCTCGACAAGA
Source organism: Thermoplasmata archaeon (assembly GCA_030040915.1). GTDB lineage: Archaea > Thermoplasmatota > Thermoplasmata > Lutacidiplasmatales > UBA184 > Lutacidiplasma. The sequence goes on from JASHSI010000056.1 coordinate 30,802, forward strand.
GCCGCGCGAAGGCGATGCGGCGGGCCACCCTCGAGGTACGGGTCGGCAACGCCACCGCGATCCGCTTCTACGCCCGCTTCCGCTTCTCGGTCACCGACCTCCTCCGGGGATACTACTCGGACGGCGAGGACGGCTACCAGATGGCCCGCGACCTCGCCTAGCGCCCACGGCGCGACCGCGGGCTGAGCCGGAGCTTCCCGGAGGAACGGCTTAAACCCCCATTCCGGCTCCCCGTCGACCCCACATGCCCGAGAACTGGCCGAGCGCGCGGGAGCTGATGACCCCCCGACCGATCACCCTCTCGACCGACGCCCCGGTCTCGAAGGCCCTCGGCCTGATGCGGAGCGAGGGGATCCACGAGATCCCGATCCTCCGCAACGGCCGCCTCGCCGGGATGATCACCTACGATTCGATCGCCCGCCGGTCGAACCTCACCCTGAGCACCAAGGTCGAGCACCTCATGGTGCTCCCCCCGCTGATCACGGCGTCGACCCGCTACCCCGAGATCGCGCGGGAGCTCCTCTCGGTGGGGCTCCGGGGCGCCCCGGTCGTCGGCAAGAAGGGCGAGCTCCTCGGCATCGTCTCGCGGACCGACCTCATCCGCGTCCTCCCGGACCTCTCGGAGATCTCCCAGCACCGGATCGAGGAGGTGGCGAGCCCCGCGAACGTCGTCCTCCGTGAGGACGACCCGTGCGCTCCGCTCCTCAATCAGGTCCGCATGCTCGAGGAGCACCCGATCCCGGTCCAGGACCGCACCGGACGGATTGTCGGGGCGGTCGGCCTCGCCGACCTCGGGCGCCTCCTGTGGCGCCGGAGCGTCCCCGGGAAGCGGGACGCGCCGGTCCCGACCGACATCAGCGGGGTGACCGTGGGCGCGATCATGAACTCCCCACCGCTCACCGTCCCGCCCGGCGCGACGGCCGGCGACGCCGCCCGGGCGATGAGCCGGGCGAAGGTCTCGAGCGCCTTCGTCGTCGACGGCGAGCGGGCGGTCGGAGTGGTCGCCCAGTCGGACCTCCTGGGGCTCGCGGTCGGCCGCGGGGAGGTCCCGCCGGAGCTCTCCGACGTCTACGTGCAGATTCACGGGCTGCGGGGCTCCGGCGATCCGGACGCCCTCGCCGAGATCGACCAGCTCGTGGCGAAGGGGCTCAAGCGCGTCGCCCACCACGCCCACCCGACGCTCCTCAGCATCGGTGTCTCCCCCCACGCGGCCCGCTCGGGGGACGCGACCGTCCACGCCCGCCTCCAGACCGACCGGGGGATCTACTTCGCGACGGTCACGGGGTGGAACTTCTACGCTTCCGTCACCGCCGTCCTCGACGATATCTCCGAGCAGGTCCAGCGCGATCACGAGTCCGCCGAGCACCGGAGGAAGGGCCAGCCCGGTCGCCGCCGCCCGGTCGACGAGGCGCCGGCCGACCCCGAGATCGAGCGGAAGATCCGCGCCGCCACGTCCGACTCGGACGCGGACGAGTAGCGGGAGCGGCGCGGGGGACGCGGAGCGAGACCATGATGCCCGGAGGACCCCGGAACGCTCGCCAGATGCAGATGATGATGCGCCGGCTCGGAATGACCAGCGAGGAGGTCGAGGGCGTCACCGAGGTGATCGTCCGGACGAAGGACCGGGAGCATGTCTTCCGTTCGCCGGAGGTCACCAAGGTGAGCGTCCAGGGCGTGACGACCTACCAGGTCGTCGGCGAGCCCGAGATCCGTCCGCGCTCGGCGGACCCCGTTCCCGGCGCGCCCGCGGCCGCCGCCCCCCCGGCCCCGGCGGGTCCTCCGGAAGAGGACATCGCGCTCGTCATGGAGCAGGGGGGCGTCTCTCGCGCGGAGGCGATCGAGGCGCTCGGCCGGTCGGGCGGCGAACCGGCCGAGGCGATCCTGAAGCTCCTCTCCCAGAAGGGTTCGGGTGGCCGATAGTCCGGGCGGACCCTTCCGGGAGTGCGTCGAGGGGTACGTCTTCGCGGGCCGGCCGCCTCGTCTCCTCCTCCTCCGACGCCCGCCGGAGCGGGAACGGATCTGGGTGCCGGTCAGCGGGAAGGTCGAGACGAGCGACCCCAATCTTGAGGCCGCGCTGCGCCGGGAGCTTGAGGAGGAGACCGGGTTCCGGGAGTTCGCGCGAATCTTCCCCCTCGACTGGGAGGTGACGTTCGAGGGTCCGGACGGGCGGACGTGGCGATTGCACGGGTTCGGGGTCGAGCTCGACCGGGCCGAGCCGCCCCGACTGAGCGAGGAGCACGACGCCTTCGAGTGGGTCGACCCTGCCGAGGCGATCCAGCGCCTGCACTACCCGGACAATCGGGAGGCGGTGGAGCGCCTCCTCGAGCGGCTCCCCCGAGGCGCGACGGCTCGGCGTTCGGCAAACCTATAGCCCGCCCCCCGGGTCCGTCGTCCGAGCGACCATGGAAGGAGCCGAGGGTCCCTGGCCGTCGGCCGGGAAGGCGACCGGACCCATCCCCGGGACGGTCCGCCCGGAGGCGGACGTCTTCCCGCGCTTCGACGAGCCTCTCTTCGAGGCGGTCCGCCGCGCCCACCCCACCAAGATCGCCCTGCAGGTGCCGGCCGGGCTCGTCCGGAACGCGCACGACCTCGCAGCGGAGCTCCGGCGGGCGGTCGACCGGCCGGTCGTGGTCGTCTCCCGGGCCTGCTTCGGGGCGTGCGACTTCCCCGCCCCGGACGAGGTGCCCGGGGCGGACGCCCTCGTCGTGCTCGGTCACTCCCCGATCCCGAACGTCCCGAGATGGGCCCCGACCTACTTCGTGGAGATGCGCTATCCGCCCGGCGAGGCCGAGCCGCTCGCGGAACTGCTGGTCCAACAGGACCTCCCGAAGAGGCTTGGGCTCGTCGCGTCGGTCCAGCACCTCGACCTCGTCGAGCCCCTGGTCCGGGCGGCCGCCGACCGTGGGTTCGAGCTCCGGACCGGTGCGGGGGACCGCCGCCTCGCCTACGCGGCGCAGGCGCTCGGGTGCAACTACACCGGGGCCGAGTCGATCGCGGACTCCGTCGCCGGCTTCCTCTTCCTCGGGACGGGCCGGTTCCACCCGATCGGGCTCGCCCTCGCCGTCGACCGGCGGGTCTGGAGCCTCGATCCGCTCCAGGGGACGCTCGAGCCGCCCCTCGACCGCGCCTCGATCGTGGCCGACCGCTTCCGCACGATCGCCCGTGCGATGGACGCGAAGCGGTTCGGGGTCCTCGTCTCGAGCTTCGCGGGCCAGCACCGGGGCGGCCTCGCCTCGGCGCTCGTGGAGAAGGCCCGACGACGGGGGCGCGAGGCGGAGATCCTCGTCTTCGCCCGACTCGATCCGGCCGACCTTGTTGGCCGGGACCTCGACGCCTACGTCAACACGGCCTGTCCCAGGATCGCGATCGACGACGCCGCGCTCTACCCGCGGCCGATGCTCACGCCGCCAGAGTTCCTCTCGGCGATCGGGGAGCTACCGCTCGAGCCGTACCGGTTCGACACCTACCACTAGCGTGCCGCCGCCGGGCCGGGTCCCGTTCGAGCGGCCCCGTCTCACATCGGGGGAGGCGGGGGCGGGGGCGGCGGCGCGAACGGTGGAGCGCCGGGCATCGGGGCGTAGACGACCACGGGCGGCTCCGGGGCCTTGTAGGTGATCGCCAGGATGCCGCCGATGAGCGCGAGGATGAAGCCGATCAGGAAGCCGCCGAGGAAGGCGAACGGCAGGCTGAGGACCGCCATGACGATCATCAGGGCGCCCCAGATCGCCTTGTGGGACGGCATCACGAACATGAGGATCGCCCAGATGAACGACAGGACCGCGACCCCGAGCGCGCCCGCGACGAGGATCGCCCCGACCCCGGGGAAGAAGATCGACAGAATCGCGCCGATGTACGCCTCGGCCAAACCTCCGATAAGGATGAAGACCGCGCCGACGATCGACAAGACTCCCGCCGCTACTGGTACCTTTCCTGCCACGGGGACCTCAGTTTCCGGACCAGTTCGTGGTTGAAAAACCCACCGACGGAGGGGAATTCCCCCGCCCGGAGATTTTTGGGCGTCCCCCGGATATCATCCGAGCGTCGATTCGAGGAAATGGTCGAACAGCCGCAGGTCGCCGGAAAGCTCCGGGTGGAAGGTCAGGCCCCAGACCCGGCCGCGCCGGACGCCGACGACCTCCTTCCCCTGCCAGGCGAACGCTTCGGCGCCGGGGCCGACCCGAAGGATCCTCGGGGCCCGGATGAACACTCCGGGGAACTTGGCTCCCGTGAGCCCGTTGACCTCCACAGGTCCCTCGAACGAGTCGCGCTGCCGGCCGTAGTCGTTCCGCCGGACGGTGACGTCGAGGACCGGGATCGGGACCGGGTCCCGCGGACCCGCCACCGTCTCGATCTCGCGGCTCAGGAGGATGAGCCCGGCGCACGTCGCCAGGACCGGTAGGCCCTCCTCAATCCGGGACCTCAGCGGGTCGCGGAGCCGCGTCTCGTCGAGCAGCCGCGAGATCGTGGTGCTCTCCCCGCCGGGCATCGACAGCGCCTCGACCTCGGCGAGCTCCGCCGGCCTGTGGACGAGGGTTACCGACCCCGGCCCCGCCACGCGCTCGAGGGAGGTCCGGTGCTCGGGGACATCCCCCTGGAGCGCCAGCACGCCGAGCTTCACCGCGCGGCGGGGCGGCGTAGCTCCTCCAGGACCTCGCGCGCCCGGTCGATCCGGATCGCGTGTTCCTCCACGAGGCGCGCGACCACGCGGTCGACCTCGTCGGGCCGGGCGCCCGCCGTGGCCGCGATGTTGCGCGCGTGGAGCTCCATGTGGCCCCGCTGGATCCCCTCCGTCGCGAGCGCGCGGAGGGCGGCGAAGTTCTGGGCGAGCCCGACGGCGGCGAGGATTCCCGCGAGCTCCTGGGCCCCCTTCACGCCGAGGAGCTTCACGTTCGCCTTGGCGGTCGGGTGCACGGCCGTCGCGCCCCCGATGAGGCCGACCGCCGTGGGAAGCTCGATCGTCCCGACGAGGTTCCCGTCCGCGTCCTTCTCGTAGGTGGTGAGCGGCCGGACCACCTCGCTCCCGTCGCGGGCGAGGAAGGCGGCGTAGGTGTGGGCGCCGCTCTCGATCGCCCGGAAGTCGTTCCCCGTGGCGATCACGACCGCGGAGACCCCGTTCATGATCCCCTTGTTGTGGGTGGCGCATCGGTACGGGTCGACGACGGCGAGGGTGTAGGCGTCGAGGATCGCCTCGACGACCTCGGCGCCGCTCGCCTGGTCGGTCTTCAGGAGGGCCGCGGGGAAGACCGCGCTCGCCCGGGCAAGCCGCTCGACCGCGAGGTTCGATATGATGCGGAGCACCGCCCGTCCCCGGGCAAGGCGGGCGATCTCCGGCGCGAGGGCCTCGCACATCGTGTTGACCGCGTTCATCCCGCCGGCGTCGCGCGCGTCGACGAAGAGGTGGACCACGAGCATCGTCCCGCGGGGCGAGGCGATCAGGCGGACCTCGACGCCGCGGGCCCCCCCGCCGAACTTCACGAGCATCGGGTCCTTCGCGTTCGCCTTCGAGAGGAGCTCCTCCTTCGCCGCGAGGATCCGCAGCCGGGCCGCGGCCGGGTCGGCCGAGCCAAGGACCTGGATCTGGCCGATCATCACCGGCTCGGTGGTCTGGACCTTGAACCCCCCTGCGGCCCGTGCGACCTTCGCCGCGTTCGAGGCGGCCGCGACGACGCTCGGCTCCTCGATCGCCATGGGGACGAGGTAGTCCTTCCCGTTGATCCGGAAATTCGTGGCGATGCCGAGCGGCAGCGCGAACGCCCCGACGACGTTCTCGATCATCCGGTTGAAGATGCCCGGATCGACGCCGGGGGGGAACTCGTAGGACCTCGCCTCCGCGTCCGAGAGCCCGGCCCACTCCTGGATGAACTTCCGCCGCTCTTCCGTAGAGAGCTTGTAGAACCCGGAGAGCTCGCTCGTCCGCTCCGCCATCTGGGTTCCCTACGGGGTCGCCCCCTCGTGGTCGGTGGTCGACTCCTTCTCCGCGCGCGCGGCCGAATCGGTCGGCTTTGGCGGGGCCCTCGCCACGAGCACCTTCGCCGGGCGAAGGAGCCCGCCCTTGAAGCGGTAGCCCTGCTGGACGATCTCGAGCACCGTTCCCGGTGGGTGGCCCGGAGGGCCGAACGCCTCGGCGACGATGTCGAAGTCCTCGGAGTTGATGCGGCCGGTGATCCGTGCGATCGGCCGCAGTCCTTCGCGGTTCAGGAACGCATCCCACTCCTGGGCGAGGAGCTCCATGCCCTTGCGGACCGGGTCGGTGACCGGGGCGTCCCGGACGAACTGGCGGGCCTTCTCGAACCCCTCGAGGATTGGGAGGAGGTTGCTCAGCACCTCCGCCTCGCCAGAGCTGCGGAGCTGCTCGCGCTCTTTCGCCGTGCGCCGGCGGAAGTTCTCGAAGTCCGCGTAGAGGTACTTGAACCGGGTCTCCCAGTCGACCGGCGCGGTCGGCTCGGCCGGGGGTGCGGGCGGAGGGGGGATCGGGGTGGAACCGGCGTCCTTCGCCTCGGCCGGGGGGACCGGGGGAGGGGATTCCGGCTTCCCGGCCGGGGGCGTCTCCTCGGTCATCGTCGGCTCCCGTCCGGCCGGCGCTCGTATAGGAGTTGTGGTGCCGGCGGGACGCCTCTGCGACCGGCCCGTCGCCGATCCCCTAGGTGTGGCCTGACAAGAGATGCGACCGGTTGAACTGACAGGAGATGTGACCGGCCCCGAGCGCTCTCTCCAGGCAATCCTCCTGAGAGATCGAGAGGCCGCGAAGGCGCCGAATACCCGGTCATATGTGTTGACAGCTTAACCGGTCAGATGTCCTGTCAATGCACACCTAGGGGGACGCGTTCGCTCGGCCAGGGGGTCGACGGGCAGGGCCCGGCGGTTCGCCAATGTCGCTCATGTAGTCGGAGCGGTGTGGCAAATCCGGGGCGCGGGGCGATGACCTACAAGGCCTACCTCGACAACATCCAGGTGAGAACCGGTCACGACCCCGAGTACTTCCGGGCGGAGGCAGAAAAGCGCGGGCTGTCGAGCCACGCCGAGCTCCTGAAGTGGCTCAAGGGCGACTGCGGACTCGGTCACGGCCACGCGAACACGATGATCCTCTACATCCGACATCCCGAGATCGCGCATCAGAAGCTCCGGGCCGACGCGAAGAAGGTCCGGACCAAGTGAGCGGCCCCGGCGGGGGCCGGGTCACGGGCCGCCCGTGGGGCCGATCGTGCACCCACTGGCGGGTCGGTCCGACCGGGGCGGCGGGACCCTCCGCGCCGCCGTTCCCGGAGTCCGGGGGCGGTCGGCCGGAATCGGTCACCGGCCGTCGGAGATTTCGCCTCCGGGACAAGCCTTATAGTGCCCCTCCCGGTGGTCGAGAATGGCCCGGTTTCGGGCCGATTTTCCATGGCGGAACCGGCGGGTGAGCGGGCGGCGTACGACGCTAGCTCCATCCAGATCCTGGAGGGCCTCTCCGCCGTACGGAAGCGGCCCGGGATGTACATCGGCTCGACCGATGCGCGCGGCCTGCACCACCTGATTTGGGAGGTCGTGGACAACTCGATCGACGAGGTCCTCGCGGGGGCGTGCACCGAGATCTCGGTGACGATCAACGAGGACGGGACGGTCACGGTGATCGACAACGGTCGGGGGATCCCCGTCGAGGAGCACCCCCGCTACCACCGGCCCGCCCTCGAGATCGTGCTCACGGTCCTGCACGCCGGATCGAAGTTCGACCGGAACACCTACAAGGTCTCGGGCGGACTGCACGGCGTCGGCCTCCACGTGGTCAACGCCCTCTCCGAGTGGTTCGAGGTCCGCGTGAAGCGCGGGGGACAGGAGTACTTCCAGCGCTACGAGCGCGGGGCCCCGGTCGCGCCGCTCCAGGTGCTCGGACCGGCCGAAGGGACGGGCACCGAGCAACGGTTCAAGCCCGACCCCTCCGTCTTCGAGACGGTCGTCTTCGAGAAGGAGACCGTCGAGCGACGGCTCAAGGAGCTCTCCTTCCTGAACCCGCAGGTCACGATCCACTTCGAGGACGGCCGCGATGGCACGACGGCCACCTTCCACCACGCCGGGGGAATCACCGAGTTCGTCCGCGACCTGAACGAGGGGAAGAACGTCCTGTTCCCGGCGCCGATCTACCTCCACGCGACCCGCGAGCAGACCGACATCGAGGTCGCGCTCCAGTACAACGACGGCTACAACGACGCGACGCTCGCCTTCGTCAACAACATCAACACGGTCGACGGGGGGACCCACGTCGTCGGCCTCCGGTCCGCCCTCACCCGGACCCTCAACGACTACGCCCGCCAGCGCAACTTCCTGAAGGGTGAGAAGGAGGGGCTCACCGGGGAGGACGTCCGCGAGGGGCTCGCCTGCGTCCTCTCGGTGAAGGTTCTCGAGCCCCAGTTCGAGGGTCAGACGAAGGCGAAGCTCGGCAATTCCGAGGTGAAGGGCCAGGTCGAGAGCGCGGTGAACGACAAGCTCGCCGAGTTCCTCGAGGAGCACCCCGCAATCGGCCAGAACCTAATCGCCAAGGCGGTCCAGGCGGCCCAGGCCCGCGAGGCGGCCCGCAAGGCCCGGGAGCTCACCCGGCGGAAGGGCCTCCTCGAGGGAGGCGGGCTGCCCGGGAAGCTCGCCGACTGCCACTCCCGCGACCCCGCCGAGTGCGAGCTGTTCATCGTGGAGGGGGACTCGGCCGGCGGGACCGCGAAGCAGGGCCGGGACCGGGAGTTCCAGGCGATCCTCCCACTCCGCGGAAAGATCCTGAACGTCGAGAAGGCCCGCCTCGACAAGATGCTGCAGAACGAGGAGATCCGGGCGCTGATCACGGCGATCGGCACCGGGATCGGCGACGAGCTCGATCTGTCGAAGCTCCGCTACCACAAGGTCATCCTGATGACGGACGCCGACGTCGACGGCTCCCACATCCGTACGCTCCTCCTCACCCTCTTCTACCGGAAGATGCCGGCGCTCCTGACCGACGGCTTCGTCTACATCGCCCAGGCGCCGCTCTATCGCCTCCAGAAGGGGACGAAGGTCCTCTATGCCTACTCCGACGACGAGCGCGACCGCCTCGTCCGCGAGCTCGGCGGGAAGGGGATCGGGATCCAGCGCTACAAGGGGCTCGGGGAGATGAACGCGAGCCAGCTCGCGGACACCACGATGAAGCCCGGGGGCCGGGCGCTCCTCCGGGTGACCGTCGAGGACGCGATGAAGGCCGACTCGCTCTTCTCGATCCTGATGGGCGAGGAGGTCGAGCCCCGCCGTCAGTACATCCAGGAGCACGCCGTCGAGGTCGCGAACCTCGACGTCTAGGAAACCCGGGGGCTCCGCGTCGTACCGATGGAGATCCCGGCCCTCACGGAGGCGCTCGAGGCCTTCGGCCTCCCGCCCGGGGAGCTCCCGAAACGACCGGTGGTCCACGGGGCGCCCGGCACGCTCCTCTCTTTTGCCCTCCCGGGACCCCGAAAATCTCCGCGGATCCTCGCGGTCTGGGTCCGCCCGGACGGCGTCCGGTTCGTGGGCGCGCCGCTCCACTACCCCGTGGAGGGACCGAG
>JASHSI010000057.1 GCA_030040915.1 Thermoplasmata archaeon
ACGGCGACCCCGTCGGTCCGGTTCGGGTAGTCGACGGCGAAGTCGAGCGCGACCCGGCCGCCCATCGAGGCGCCGACGAGGTAGGCGCTGCCCACCCCGAGGTGGTCCATCACGAAGGCGAGGTCGCGCGACTCGATGTACTCGACCGCAGCGGGATCGGAGAGACCGAACCCCCGTTGGTCGAACCGGATGAGGTCGTAGTGCCGCGCGAAGTGCCCGAACTGGGGCTCCCACATCCTCCGGTCGAGGAAGCCGGCGTGCAGCCAGATCACGGGGTTGCCGTTCCCGGTCCGCTCGTAATAGAGGCGCCCCCCCTCGACGGGGACGTAGCCGGTGCCTTCGGGCATCGGGCGGGGGACTCCTTCGGGCGTATTTCCGAGCGCGGGGCCGGGACCCGCGTCCTAAGCTCTTTTCCCCTTCGGGCGCTCGCGGCGTACCGATGAAGGTCGCCATCCTCGTGGGGAGCAAATCGGATCTCGAGCAGGCGGAGAAGGTCCGGGCGCGCCTCACCGCCTTCGGGGTCCCGGCCGAGGTCCACGTGGCGAGCGCGCACCGCACCCCCGAGCGGGTCGACCGGATCGCCTCCGACCCCGAGGTCGAGGTGTTCGTCGCGATGGCCGGCCTCTCCGCCGCGCTTCCGGGCACGGTGGCTGCCCGCACGCTCCGACCGGTGATCGGGGTCCCACTGAACCGCGGCCTGGGCCTCGACAGCCTCCTCTCGGTCGTCCAGATGCCGCCGGGAGTACCGGTCGCATCCGTCGGGCTCGACGCCTCCGAGAACGCGGCGCTCCTCGCCACGTCGATCCTCGCGCTGAAGCACCCCGAGCTCGAGGCCGCGCTCAAGGCGTACCGGGCGAAGTGGCGCGAGGAGCCCCCGGCCGCCGTGCCGCCCCCATGAAGGACCCCGAGGAGTTCCGGCGCGCGGCGGTCGAGCGGATCCGCGCCGACGTCCCCGGCCGCGCGATCGTCGCGGCGAGCGGCGGCATCGACAGCACGGTCGCCGCGGTCCTCGCCCAGCAGGCGATCGGCGAGCGCTCCCGGGCCTTGTTCGTCGACACCGGTCTTCTGCGCACGGGCGAGGTCGAGCGGGTCCGGGGGATCGCCAAGGCGTGTGGCCTCGCGATCGAGGTCGTCCCCGCCGCCGAGCGGTTCCTTGCCTCCCTCGAGGGAGTGACGAACCCGGAGGAGAAGCGCCGGCGGGTCGGCGAGGCGTTCATCCGCCTCTTCGAGCGCGAGGCGGAGCGCTCCGGCGCGACGCACCTCGTGCAGGGGACGATCGCCCCCGACTGGATCGAGAGCGGCGGCCAGCTCCGCGACACGATCAAGACCCACCACAACGTCGGCGGCATCCCGAAGGACTTCAAACTCGCGCTCGTCGAGCCGCTTCGCGACCTCTACAAGGACGAGGTCCGGGCGCTCGCCCACCATCTGGGTGTTCCCGACCCGGACCGGCAGCCGTTCCCGGGTCCGGGGCTTGCCGTGCGGGTGATCGGACCGGTGACCGCCGAGCGCGTCGCGGTGGCCCAGCGGGCAAACGCAATCGTCGAGGCCGAGGTAGAGGCGGCCGTGGCGGCCGGTTCGATGAAGCGGCCGTGGCAGTACTTCGCGGTCCTCCTTCCCGTCCGCTCGGTCGGGGTGCTCGGCGACAACCGGGTCTTCGGCGAGGTCGTGAGCGTGCGCGTGGTCGACTCGGTCGACGCGATGACCGCGACGTCCGTGGCGCTTCCCGGCGAGCTCTCCCGGCGGATCTCCGAACGGGTGACGCGGGAGCTCGCCGGGACCGTGACGCGCGTGCTCTACGACGTGACCGACAAACCCCCTGCGACGATCGAGTGGGAATGAGGTCCGTCCGCTAGGCCCGAACCCCGAAGAGCCTAAGTTCCCCTCCGGGAATCTTCCGGCGTGCCCGCCCCGGCGCCCGCCGAACGCACGGTCCGGATTCCGGAGGACCTCGCGAAGGAGATCGAACGCCGGATCTCGGGGACCGGGTTCGCGAACGTCGACGCGTTCGTCGCCTTCGTCCTCGCCCGGCTCGCCGAGCAGCGCTCCGAGGCGCCGTTCAGCGAGGAGGACGAGGCCCGGCTGAGGGATCGATTGCGCTCGCTCGGCTACATCGACTGATCCGGTCGCGGATGTCCTCCGGCGCTTCCCCCCCCCTCGTCTGCCCGTTCTGCGGCGCGGAGCTCACGGACCGGCTCTCGATCGAGGGGTCGAGCTTCCTCGTCTTCCGTTGCCTGTTCACCCCCCGGGTCGACGCCGGGCAATCGGACGCCGAGCTCGCGGAGCGGCTGAAGCAGGAGTACGGCGGCGCGTCGGCGACCTACTTCCGGGGGATGTGCGATCGGCTCCATCTGTACGTCACGAAGGGGGAGGGAGCGCACCTCCTGGCGCCCCCTTCGCCCGAGACCTAAGGCAGCGGCCGCGCCGTCGACGAGCCTGCCGGGGGCGGGGCCGACGGCGGGGGGCTCGCCAAGGCTTTCGCCGACTCCCTGCGGTAGGCCCGGTAGACCCCGACCGAGCGGCCGACGAGGAAACCGGTGCTTCCGGCGAACAGGATGTCGACGACCTCGAGGAGGAGGAGGTCGAACGAACTCAGGGGGACCGACGGAGGAGCGAAGTCGAAGGCGTTCGCGCCCAGCACCTCGAGGGAGATCGCGACGCGGGCGATGAACAGGACGACGTAGAGGATGGGGATCCACGGGTGGAGCTTGAAGTACCACGCGTTGTCCGGCGGCCGACGCTCGAGGACCACGTGGCGCGCCACGTACCAGTCCGATAGGAGCGCGGCCACGACCGCGACCACCGCCTCGATGGCGTAGACATAGACCGGCTCGCCGGTGTCCGAGAGGCCGACGGTGAACAGGAAGAGCGCGACGTAGACCACCGCGTAGCCCACGAGGCGAGCCGGCTGGACCCGCGTCCCCTGGACCATGTAGTAGATGCGGCGGACGAAGACGAGGACGATGATCGCGAGCAGGATGTAGATCGAGGTGTCGCTCGTCCCGGGGGCCATCCCGCTCATTCGACCTCCCGGACGCCTCGACCCGGGTCCGACGGCCGGCTAGGATCCCCCATCCGTCCGCCTTCGGGCCGTCCTACGCCGGGACCGCCACGGACCCGATCTTCTGGAGCGCGGAATCGGTCGAGACGAGGTGCCGGGGGAGTCCCAACTCCTCCGCCGAGGCGCCGAGCGCGAGGCCCACGAGCTGCGGGAGGTGGAAGAGCGGAAGGTCGATCGAATGCCCGACCTCCTTCTCCGCCTTGTTCTGGTAGGCGTCAAGGGAAATGTGGCACAGGGGGCAGGGGGTCGCGAGGGCGTGGGCGCCGTGCGCCTTCGCGTCGTCGAGCTGCCGCCCTGCGATCCGGTTCGCCGTCGGCTCCTTGACGAAGAGGATCGGGAAGCCGCAGCACATGACCCGCCCCCGGTAGAGGATCGGGGTCGCCCCGAGGGCGGCGATGAGATCCTCGAAGCTGTGCGGCTCCTCGGCGCTCTCCGAGCCGATCTTGTCGGAGGGCCGGAGGAGGTGGCAGCCGTAGAACGCCCCCACGTTGAGGCCCGTGAGCGGGCGGACGACGCGTTGCTTCACCCCGGCGACCCCGACGGAGTCGACGAGGACCTTCAGGAGGTGGGTGACCTTCGTGTTCCCCGAGTAGCGCATCCCGATCTGGCCGAGCGCGGCGTCGACCCGCTCGCGCATCTTCGGCTCGGTGAGCCGCTGGTTCGCGAGCGCGAGCATCCCCTGGCAGGTCGAACAGACCGTGAGGACGTCGAGGCCGGCCTTCTCGGCGATCGCGAGGTTGCGGGCATTGAGCGCGACGTTGAGGGTCGGGTTCGCCTCGTCGATGAACCCCGAGCCGCAGCAGGAGAAGTTCGGGAAGTCGACGAGCTCGATGTCGAGCTTCTTCGCGACCCAACGGGTCGCGAGGTCGAGCTCCTTCCCGCTCTCCTGCGCGACGCAGCCGGGGTAGTAGGCGAGCTTCATCCCTCCTCCTTCGGATCGAGGACCTCGTAGAGCTTCTCGACCTCGGCGAGGCCGTCGATCGGCTTCGGGGTCTTTCGGATCTCGGGCTTCTTGCGGACCAGGCGGACGCCCTGGCCCAACTGGGCGAGGGTGCCGGGGATCCCGCTCGTCTGGCGGACGAGGCGCATCTCGTTGAGGATCCCCCGTTCCCGGATGTTCTCCTTGAAGCCGAGGGCATGGCGCGATCCCGCCTCGGTCCCACCCTGGGCGGCGAGTGCGAGCTCCTTCAGGTCCATGATCCGCTCGGACGGGCGGACGCCCTTGGGGCACGCCTCGGTGCACAGATGGCAGCGCAGGCAGAGCCAGAGCCCGTTCGGCTGGATCTTCGCGAGGCGCTCCTCGGTCGCCCCGTCCCGGGGGTCGACGACGAACCGGTACAGCTTCGCGAGCGCCATCGGACCGGGGAACAACGGGTCGGCCTCGACCGCGGGGCAGGCGGAGTAGCAGGCGGCGCAGGCGATGCACCGTGGGGTCTCCTGGAAGCGCGCGACCTCCTCCGGCGTCATCGACGTCGGCTTCCCGTCGGGCATCGGCTTCGCCGGGTCGGGGATCAGGTGCGGTTCGATCCGGCGGTAGTTCGACCAGAACGGCGCCATCTCGGTGACGAGGTCGCGCAGGACCGGCTGGTTGCGCATCGGGTCGACGACGATCTTCCCGTGGCGCTCGATCTCTGGCCCGATCGGCGTCTGGCAGGCGAGGCGGCTCTTCGAGTTGATCAGCATGGCGCAGGACCCGCAGATCGCGCTCCGGCAGGAGTAGCGGAGGGCGAGCGACGGATCGCGCTCCGCCCGGATCGCGAGGAGCGCCGTGAGGACCGGGGTGTGGGGGGCCAGCGTGAGGACGTGCCGCTCGTAGCGGGGGGTGCGGTCCTTCTGGGGATCGTGCCGGTAGACCTCGAACGGGGCCTCGATCGCCTCCGCCATCAGTACACCCGCTCCTTCGGCTCCCAGCGCGTGAACGCCACCGGGGAATAGGAGAGCTTCGGGCCGTCGCGCCCGATCGCGGCGAGCGTGTGGCGCATCCAGCCCGCGTCGTCGCGCTTCGGGTAGTCGGTGCGGGCGTGGGCCCCCCGGCTCTCCGTGCGGGCGATCGCGCCGACGATGATCGCCTCCGCGAGATCGAGCAGGTTCCCGGCCTCGAGCGTGTCGGTGAGGTTGAGATTGAACGCCTTCGACGAATCGCGGATCCGCACGTTCGCGTAGCGCGCCTTCAGGGCGCGGATCCGCTGGAGCGCATCGGCGAGCGGGGGGAACGAGCGGTAGATCCCGACCTGGGTGTCCATGACCCGCTGCATCTCCGTCCGGATCGCCGCCGGCTCCTCCCCGTCAGTCCGCTTCATCATCGCCCGAAGCCGTTCCTCGTCCGCGGCCGCGTCCTTCTCGGTCGCCGGGCTCGCGCTGGCGCCCTTTGCATACTTCGCCGCCGCGATCCCCGCCTCCTTCCCGAAGACGAGAGTCTCGAGGAGGGAGTTGCCCCCGAGTCGGTTCGCGCCGTGGATGGAGACGCAGGCCGCCTCGCCGGCGGAGAAGAGCCCCGCCACGTTCGTCGCTCCGTGGATGTCGGTCCCGACCCCGCCCATCATGTAGTGCTGAGCGGGCATGACCGGGATCGGCTCGACCACGGGGTCGACGCCGGCGAACTTGCGGGAGAAGTCGCAGATCTCCTCGAGGCGGCTCTCGATGCGCTCGCGCCCGAGGTGCATGAGCTCGAGGTGGACGTAGTCGCCGGGGAAGCCCCGGCCCTCCTTCACCTCGGTCCAGATCGCGCGCGAGACCACGTCCCTCGACGCGAGGTCCTGGACGTGCGGCGCGTACTTCACCATGAACCGCTCGCCCTTCACGTTCTTCAGGATCCCGCCCTCGCCCCGGGCCCCCTCGGTGATGAGGATCGCCGACTCGAGGAGCGCGGTCGGGTGGAACTGGACGAACTCCATGTCCTTCAGGAACGCCCCGGCCCGGTAGGCGGCGGCGACGCCGTCCCCGGTGCAGCTGTGGGCGTTGGTCGTGCGGCCGTAGACTCGGCCCGCCGGCCCCGTGGCGATCACCACGGCCCTGGCGGCGATCGTCTCGAAGGCGCCCGAGCGCCGGTCGAACGCCACGATGCCGAGGCAGCGCTCGTCTCGAACGAGGACCGAGACGAGGTCCCATTCTTCGTAGAGGGTGAACGCCTCCGTCGAGAGACGCTCGTGGATCGCCTGCAAGAGCGCGAGCCCGGTCCGGTCCGCCGCGTAGATCGTCCTAGGGAACCCCGCGCCGCCGAACGGGCGGCGGGCGAGGGACCCGTCCTCCCCGCGGCTGAAGATGGTGCCGAAGTGCTCCATCTCGACGACCGTGGGGCCGGCCTCACGGCAGAAAAACTCGATCGCGTCCTGGTCGCCGAGGTAGTCCGAGCCCTTCACCGTGTCGTAGATGTGGGTGTCGACCGAATCCTCCGCCCCGACGGCGGCATTGATCCCGCCCTGCGCCGCCCCCGAGTGGGAGCGCAGCGGGTGGAGCTTCGAGACGATCGCGACGTCGCACCCGGCCTCGATCGCCGCCAGCGCCGCCCGTTGGCCCGCGAGCCCCGCCCCGACCACCAAGACGTCGTGCCGGCGCATGGATGAGGCCGTCCAACTCCGCGCGAGTTTAAGCGGTTCGGTGGGTTTTGCTCCTCGCTCCGGGGACGGCGACCTGGAGGGCGACGGGACCGGGGGACGGCGATGGAACGGCGCCCGGCGAAACCGGGTGGCCCGTCGGTTACCGCTCCGGCCAGAGTTTATATACGCCAGCCCAGTCGACCTCGCCGTCCTCCGTTCGGGGGACGGTCGGTCCCATGCAATCGTACGCGGCGCTCCCCGAGAACCGTCTGCTCACCGGCACCACGACCATCGGCATGGTCCTCAAGGACGGCGTCGTCCTAGCGACCGAGAAGCGGGCGACCGCCGGGAACCTGATCGCCAACAAGGCGACCCAGAAATTGTTCAAGATCGACCAGAACATCGGGATGACGGTCGCCGGCCTCGTTGGCGACGCGCAGGTGCTCGGCCGCTACCTGCGGGCCGAGGTCTCGCTCTACCGCCTTCGGCGTGGGGCTCCCCTATCGGCCGAGGGGGCCGCGACGCTGCTCGCGAACATCCTGAGCGGGAACCGGATGTTCCCCTACTACGCCTGGCTGATCCTCGGCGGCGTCGACGCGGCGGGCGGCCACGTCTTCTCGGTCGACCCGGCCGGCGGCTCGATCGAGGACCGGTACGTCTCGGTCGGCAGCGGTTCGACGTTCGCCTACGGCCTCCTCGAGGAGGGCTACTCGAAGGATCTCTCCGTCTCCGACGGGGTCGACCTCGCCCTCCGCGGGCTCACCGTGGCGATGAAGCGCGACAGCGCGAGCGGCGACGGCTACACCGTCCACACGATCAATGCGCGCGAGTACCACGAGTTCTCCGACGACGAGATCAACAAGCGCCTGAGGGCGCTCAAGATCCCGCTCCCTCCCACCCTGCCCTAACGCGTCCTCCGTCCGTCCCGCCGAACCCCTTCCTCCGCCAACCCCTTCCGAACAAGAACCCCGGATGAGTTTCGACTCTCTCGTCGAGCAAGCACGGCAGGCACTCCGAGAGGTGCTGCCGGAGACCATCGAGGTCACCGACATCGAGGTCGAGGGCCCCCACGTCGTCCTCTACACGAAGCAGCTCGACGCGTTCCTCTCCGGGGGCGACTACCTCCGCCAGATCGCCCAACGATTGCGCCGACGCGTGCTCGTCCGCACCGACCCGGAGAGCCTCATCGATCCGAAGGAGGCCGAGGCGGCGATCCGGGAGCTGATCCCTTCGGAGGCCGAGATCTCGGGCCTCTTCTTCGAGCCCGAGACGGGCGAGGTGACGATCGAGGCAGCGAACCCCGGGGCCGCGATCGGCCGCCAAGGGGCGGTGCTGAACGAGCTCAAGCGTCGGATCGGCTGGGTCCCGACGGTCGTCCGCACCCCCCCGATCCCCTCCAAGACCGTCGAGGAGGTCCGCATCCACCTGCGGAACGTCAACGACGAGCGGCGTTCGTTCCTGAAGAAGGTCGGGGTTCGGATCGCGCGCGACCGCCTCCCCGAGAAGATCTGGGCCCGGAGCACCGCGCTCGGCGGCTACCGCGAGGTCGGGCGGAGCGCCCACTTGTTGGGCACCCAGAACTCGAAGGTCCTGATCGACTGCGGTATCGACCCGGGCTCGGAGCGGACGCCGTTCTTCAACGCCCCGGAGCTCCTCCCCCTCGACTCGCTCGACGCCGTGGTCGTCACCCACGCGCACCTCGACCACTGCGGCCTCATCCCGGTCCTCCTCAAGTACGGCTACAGCGGGCCGATCTACTGCACGGCGCCGACGCGCGACCTGATGGCGCTCATGCTCCTCGACGCGATCAAGGTGGTGAACCAGGAGGCGCGCAAGGGCCTCTACGACTCCTCGCACGTGCGGAAGATGATCGCCAACACGATCCCCCTGCGATGGGGCGAGACGACCGACATCGCCCCGGACATGCGCCTCACCTTGCACAACGCGGGCCACATCCTCGGCTCCTCGATCTGCCACTTCCACCTCGGGGACGGGGACTACAACCTCGCCTATTCCGGGGACATCAAGTTCGAGCGGAGCTGGCTGTTCAACCCCGCCGCGAACCGCTTCCCCCGCCTCGAGACCCTCATCCTTGAGTCCACCTACGGGGCGTTCCGCGATGTCCAGCCGACCCGCCAGCAGGCGACCGAGGAGTTCACCCACCTCGCCTCGAAGATCCTGAGCCGGGGGGGAAAGCTCATCGTGCCGGTCTTCGCCGTCGGCCGCTCACAAGAGGTGATGCTGGTCCTCGAGGAGCGGATGCGCGCGGGGGCGATCCCGAAGGTCCCGGTCTACCTCGACGGGATGATCAGCGAGGCGACCGCGATCCACACGGCCTATCCGGAGTACCTGAACAGCCAGCTGCGCACCCAGATCTTCCAGCAGGGGGACAACCCGTTCCTCTCCGACGTCTTCCACCGCGTCGACTCGGCGCAGATGCGCTACTCGATCCTCGACGCGAAGGAGCCGTGCATCATCCTCGCCACCTCGGGGATGATGAGCGGGGGCCCGGTGATGGAGTACTTCAAGGGTTGGGCGCCGGACGAGAAGAACGGCATCCTGTTCGTCGGCTACCAAGCCGAGGGGACGTTCGGTCGCCGCCTGCAACGGGGCCTGTCGGAGGCGTCGTTCCTCGACAACGGCCACAAGGGGCCGGTGCCGATCCGTCTGGAGGTCGCCACGATCGAGGGGTTCTCCGGCCACTCCGACCGGAGCCAGCTCATGAACTACGTCGCGACGCTCGAGCCGAGGCCGCAGCGGATCGTCTTGAACCACGGCGAGGAGCAGAAGGCGCTCGACCTCGCCGCCGGTCTCCACAAGCGGTTCAACCTCGAGTCCCGGGTTCCCTACAACCTCGAGGCGATTCGGCTCGTGTGACAGCGCGACACCCCCCCGGGGTCGCCTGAGCCGTCGGGGGGCCTTGTTCGGGACCGTACGATTTATACGCCGCCCCACGTGAAATCGCCGAAGTACTGAGAGGTCCGCGAGCCGCCGATGACCGATCCGAACCCGCGCGTGCTCGTCCTCGGCCTCGACGGCGGAACGTTCGATCTCATCGACCCGTGGGTCCGAGCGGGGGAGCTTCCGTTCCTCCGTTCGATGATGGACCGGGGGTTCCGCGCCCCGCTGCGCTCGGTCTTCCCGGCGAAGACGATCCCCGCGTGGTACTCCTTCGCCACCGGCCGGGACCCGGGGGCGCTCGGGATTTTCGGATTCACCGAGCCGAACGGGGGTCCGGGGAAGAGCCGGATCGTGCAGACGTTCCGGCCGGCCGAGGCGATCTGGGACCGGCTCTCCCGCCAGGGAGTGCCGGTCGGGGTCCTCAATTTCCCGGTCCGGTCCGGCTACCCGATCAATGGATTCGTGGTGCCGGGGATGCTCTCCGATAGCCCACCGACCTACCCGACCCAGCTCCGCGACGAGCTCGCGGCCGCGACGGGGCAGCCCCACGTCCCCGAGCTCCCCGTCTACCGGGAGGCCGACCGGGCCGAGTGGCTCGCCCAAGCGACCCGGGCCGTCGAGCAGTACGCGGCGTACGCCGAGCACCTGTGCGAGCGCTATCGCCCGGGCTTCCTCTTCACCCTCCTCCGCGAGACCGACCGCGTCGAGCACCAGCACTGGGCCGAGCTCTCCGGGCCGTTCGAGCGGGTCGGGGAGGACCTCAAGAGATTCTGGCGCGCGGTCGACGCGAGCTGCGAGCGGATCGACCGGGCGTTCCGCTCGATCGGGGGGCCGTCGAACACGCTCATCATCTCCGACCACGGGCACGGCTCCGTCCGCTCGGAGTTCTTCACGAACCGCTGGCTCGCCGACGAGGGCTACCTCGTCTTCCGAGGGCGGAACGAGGGCCGGCGCCGACGGTTCGTCGGCCGCGCCCTCGTCGCGTTCGACCGGGTCCCGGGGGTCCGCCGCCTCCTCCACGGCGTCGTTGACCGGATGCGGTCGAACCATGGCTCGATCGGGCTCGGCCGCCTCCTCGCGGGGGAGGCGACGTTCGAGGCGATGGCGGAACACATCGACTGGGAACGCACGATCGCCTACTCCTATCCGGTCCCGGAAGGGATTTACCTCAACCGCTACGGACCGCTCCGGCCCGCCGAGGAGCGCGCGCGCTTGGTCGCCGAGATCCGGGGCAAGCTCGAGCGATTCTCTCAGGCCCGCATCGAGGTGTTCGAGCCGAAGGAGCTCTACGTCGGCTCGAACCTCGAGCAGGCGCCCGCGCTCTTCCTCAAGATCGACGGGCTCGCGACGGAGTCGCGCATGGACTTCAGCTACCCGACGGCGATGCTCCCCCGCCGGCCGAGCTACTTCTACGGGAGCGGGGTCCACCGGATGAACGGGATCCTCATCGCCGCCGGGGACGGGGTCGCGCCGGGCCGCTCCGACGCGGGCTTCTCGCTCCTCGACGTCGCCCCGACGGTCCTCCAGACGATGGGCCTCACCGTCCCGCCCGAGATGGGGGGACGGTCGTTCGCGAGCGCGCTCGCCCCGGCGTAGGCCGCCCTCGGGCGTACCGAAACCTTACAACCCTTCCCGCGCGTAGAATCGGTCGATGGGCTGGAGGATCGATTTCCTCGCAAGCGCCCCCGCCCAGGACACGACCTCGGGACTCTCGCGGGTCGTCTGGTCGCTCGCCGCCGCGCTCGTCGCCCGGGGCCACGCGGCGAGGGTCCTCTTCCCCTCGCAGAATCTCTCCGCCCGCGCCGACGCGCGCGGCGTGACGGCGATCCCCGTGCCCGACCCGGGCGCGAAACGCCGCCCGTTCGGCCGGGACATCGCGATCGGCCGGGACGCCTCCGACCTCCTCGACCCCGACGTCGACGTCATCGTGGGGAACGACGAGAAGGCGGGCGCGCTCGAATGGCGCAAGCGCGACGGCGGCCGCCCGGTCTTCACGATGATCCTGCACGATGTCTCGCTCCACACCTTCGATACCCTGCGTCCGCTCGAGCCGTCGCGCGGGCCCCGCCAGAAGATCGGGAACTGGCTCGACCGCCGGACCCTGAAGCGCCTCGAGGCACGGGCGCTCGAGCGGGCCCAGGTGATCCTGATCCCCTCGGAGCTCAATCGCGAGCTCCTCCGGACGAACTACGGGATTCAGGACGGGCGGGTCCAACTGATGCCGAACGGCGTCCCGGACCCGGTCGAGGCCGGAACGAAGGCGAACGCCCGCCTCGCCCTCAAGGTCCCTCCCGACGTGCCGGTCCTCTCGTTCATCGGGCGGACCCCGGAGCGCCAAGGCCTCCCCATCGCGGTCGAGGCGTTCCGCAAGATCCGCGTGATCTTCCCCGGGGCCCGCCTCCTCGTGGTCGGGAGCGAGGCGAAGGAAGAGGCCGGCGTCACCGGGATGGGCGTGGTCGACGAGATCACGAAGGCGAGGGTCCTGCGCGCGAGCGACCTGTTCGTCTTCCCCGCCCGGTACGAGGGGTTCGGGCTCGCCCCGCGCGAGGCGATGCGCTACGGGGTGCCGGTGGTCACGAGCCGCCACGTCCCGCTCGAGGGGATCGACGCGAAGGGCGCGGTCCGGATCGTCGGCTCCGACGACCCGGCCGAGTACGCCGCCGAGATCACCGGCCTTCTCGCGGACCCGTCCCTAGCGCGCTCGATGGGAGCGGCCGGCAAGGCGTACGCGGACTCGTTCAGCTACGCGAGGATGGCCGAACTGTTCGAGCGCTACCTCGCGCCCCACCTGACCGGACCGGAACTCGGCCCCTCGGGGCCGACCCCGCGTCCCGGCGGCGGCTAACCGAACTCCTCGATCCGCCAGTCCCGGGTGCTCCGGCCCCCGGGCAGGGACCGGCGGGAGGCGAGGGGCATCCTCCAGGCGACCTTCAGGGGGAGCGCTCCCGCCGCGACGAGATCGAGCCGCTCCCCCATCTCCTGCTTGAGCCGGAGGAACGGGTCCGTGCTTCCCGGGGTCACGATCGGCTCCGCCGCTCGCACGACCCGGACCTCCTCCCCGTCGACCCACCAGACCCCGACCCGTCGGCCGCGCTCCGCGACCGGGCGCTCGGCGATCCGATGGGCGAGACCCTCGGTGGGGACCGCCACGGCGACCCAGTCCGCCCACCCCCGCCTTCGGATCGCCTGGCGGAGGACCGTCCGGCCGTCGGCGACCTTGAGCTCGACGAGCGCGATGGTCGTCCCCTTCCGCGCGACGACGTCGAAGTAGTCGGTCCCGTCCGGGTCGACCCAGACCGTGTAGCCCATCGAGGCGAGGTGGTGCTCGACCGCGGGGGCGAGGTCGGCCTCGCGGCGGATCCGGCCGCCCGTCCTGCTCACGGCGAGCTCCTCAGGAACCACTGGTCGAGCCGACGCCGGTCGAGGCGCACGAGGATCGGTCGGCCGTGGGGGCAAGCGTACGCCGGCCCCTCCAGCCGGTAGAGGGCGTCGAGCGTCCGGCCCATCTCCTCCGCCGAGACCGGGTCCCCGCCGCGGATCGCGGCGTGGCAGGCGATCGACGCGGCGCGGCGCTCGACGAGCCCGTCCGGGAGGGCCGGTCGACCGCCATCGGCGAGCTCGTCGAGGAGGGCCGGTAGCTCCTCGGGGCTCGCGAGGCGCCCCCGGTAGCTCGGGACGGCCTCGACCCGGAAGGTCGATCCCCCGAACGGCCGCACGACGAACCCCGACGCGTCGATCGCCTCCCGCTGCGCCTCGAGGGCCGAGGCCTGCCGGCCCGTGAGGGCGACCGGCACCGGTTCCACGAGCTCCTGGTGCGCCAGCCGGCCCTCCCGCAGGAGCGCATCGTAGACGACCCGCTCGCTCGCCGCGTGCTGATCGACGAGGAAGAGCGCCCCGTCCGACTCGCCCACCCAGTAGAGACGGAAGACCGCCCCGAGG
>JASHSI010000058.1 GCA_030040915.1 Thermoplasmata archaeon
CGCGCCCGCGGCCTCGAGCCGGTGCCGCCCCGGCTGGACCTTCGGCACGTGGCGAACTATCTCTACCTGCTCCAGGGGGAGGAGGCCCCGCCCGAACGGGTCCGCGCGCTCGAGCAGTACTTCCTCCTCCTCGCCGACCACGGGATGAACGCCTCGACGTTCGCGCTCCGCGTGGCGATTTCGACCGACAGCGACCTCGCCTCGGCCGCGACGGCCGCGATCGCGACGCTCAAGGGGCCGGCCCACGGAGGTGCGCCCGCGAAGGTGGTCGAGATGCTCGACGCCATCGGTCGGCCCGAGGCGGCCGCGGAGTGGGTTGAGGGCGCGCTCCGTCGGCGCGAACGGCTCTACGGGTTCGGCCATCGGGCCTACAAGGTGGAGGACCCCCGGTCCATCCAGTTGAAGGCGATCGCCCGGGGCATCGCCGACCCGGTCCGGTTCCACCTGGCCGAGACCGTCGAGGCCGAGGGCCTCGCGGCCCTTCGAAGGGCCAAACCCGGGCAGCGACTGTTCACGAACGTCGAGTTCTACGCGGCCATCCTTCTCGAGGCGGTTGGGCTCCCACGGGAACTGTTCACCCCGACCTTCGCCCTCGCGCGGACGGCCGGCTGGGTGGCGCACGCCTTGGAGCAGGCGAGCGACAACCGCCTGATCCGGCCCGACGTCCGATACACCGGTCCGCTCCGGGGGCGGCGCTGGCCGGAGGGCTCCCCAATCGGTACGTGAGGCCCGGGGCGACCACGCGCGAGGGTTAGCGTCTGGGATCGGACCCTGCGGCCAAGTCACCGACGCCCGCTCCGGACGCGCGACGCGCCGTTGACCCCGCCGGACCCAGAAGGGGGGCTCGGTTCGGGCGAATCCGAGGGACGGCGGGAACGCGCGACGAGCCGGAGGAGCTTGGGGGCCTCCGTCCGGGCGATCGACCAGACCAATTCCGGGTCGAGGTCGGCGTAGTCATGCGTCAGCAATTGCCGGATCTCGCCGATCCGTCGACGATCCAACCGGGGGTTCGCCTCGTAGAATGATTGGCCAAGTCGGTTGAGGGATTCGAACGCCTTCCGAAGCTCCGCCTCGACCAGCAGCCATGTGTCCGGCACTTCGTCGTCGAAGAAGACCTCCCTCCCGCGCTCCGAGTATCGAATCGCCGCCCGGAGATGCTCGAACCCTCTCGAGAGGTTCACCTCGTTCGCGTCGCGTCCGGGTCTCACAACGGCACCGCTTCGGCGAGGACCCTCGGTTGGACCAGCCAATGCAACGATCGCTCGGTCACGAGATCCACCCGTCGGCCGAGAAGGTTCGATAGAGCGAGTGCTAGGTCGATGGGCCGGTAGTCGGAAGCCCGGGTGGGCTCGATCAGTAGGTCGACGTCGCTCGCCCGAGTTGCTTCCCGCCGCGCCACCGACCCGAATACCCAGACGTTCTTCGCGCCGTACTGACGGGCGACGCGAAGCACCTCGCGCCGGTTCGCTCCGATGACCTCCGTGATGCCGAGGCCCCCGCCGTAGGTAGGGATCCGCGGCTTCGGGAACCAGTAGTAGGGCGACTTACACCGGGCGCAGAGGCGAACTCGCGCCCGGCGAGGGGTCCAGATGTACCCACAACGGTAGCAGTGGACCTCGGGTCTAGGCATCCCGGTTCCCCCGGTAAGCCAGGGATTCGCGGCACAAAAAACTTACCTTCGCCCTCACGGGACGCCGCCGACTGGCTGGTCGGCCCGCCCCGAGGCCCGGCGAGGGAATCTTTCCCCGGGCCATCCGATCCTCCGGTTTCCGGGGGTTTGGGACCGATGAGCCTAGGCCCTCTGCTGGAGCATCGACGGCACCGGGCCCGTTCTCCCCTTGGGGGGGTCGGTTCGTGACCTACGCGGTCGGCCCCTTCTCCTCGCCGGTCTCGCGGTCGACGACCTTGAAGTCGGCGTCGACGGCCTTCGCCGGGCCGCTCGGCGCCGAGGGGGGTTCGGGCGGGGCCTCGTCCGTCTTTCCGCCGCCGGGGGCAGCTCCGGCCGACTTCGCGCCCTCCTCGTACAGCCGCTGGGCGATCCGATGGAGGGTCTTCGTGAGGTCGGCGACGGCCTCGTCGAGCGCCTTCGGCTCCTTGTCGGCGAGGGCGGCGCGGATCGCGCGGACCTTCGTCTGGACCTCCTGGACGTCCGGCTCGGGGATCTTCCCCGGGTTCGCCTCGAGGACGTGGTCGGCCTCGTAGCAGAGCGACTCGGCCTGGTTGCGGATCTCGACCAGGCGGGCCCGCTCCTTGTCCTTCTCGGCGAACTCCTCTGCCTGGCGGACCATCCGGTCGACCTCCTCCTTCGAGAGCTTGTTGGAGGCGGTGATCGTGATCCCCTGCTTCTTCCCGGTCGCGAGGTCCTTCGCCGAGACGTTGGTGATCCCGTTCGCGTCGATGTCGAAGGAGACCTCGACCTGCGGGACCCCTCGCGGGGCGGGCGGGATCCCCGTGAGCATGAAGTTCCCGAGGGCGACGTTGTCCGAGGCGAGCGGACGCTCGCCCTGGTAGACCTTGATCTCCACCGAGTTCTGGCTGTCGGCCGCCGTGGTGAAGATCTGGCTCTTCCGGGTCGGGATGGTGGTGTTCCGCTCGATGAGCCGGGTGAAGACGCCGCCGAGCGTCTCGACGCCGAGGGAGAGCGGGGTGACGTCGAGGAGGAGGACGTCCTTGACCTCCCCCGCGAGGACGCCGCCCTGGATCGCCGCGCCCATCGCGACGCACTCCATCGGGTCGACGCCGTGCTCGATCGGGCGGTGGACCGCCTGCTCGACGAACTTCTGGACGAGCGGCATCCGGGTCGGGCCGCCGACGAGGATGATCCGGTCGATCTCCTCCGGCTTCAGCTTCCCGTCGCGGATCGCCTGATCGAGCGGCGCCTGGCAGCGGTCGATAATCGGCCGGACGAGCGACTCGAGCTGGGCCCGGGTCATCGGGAGGGCCAAGTGCTTCGGCCCGTCCTGCGTGGCGGTAAGGAACGGGAGGTTGATCTGGGTCTCGAGGGTGCTCGAGAGCTCGATCTTCGCCTTCTCGGCGGCGTCGCGGACCCGCTGCATCGCCATCTTGTCCTTGCGGATGTCGATGCCGCTCTCCTTCTGGAACTCCCTCGCGATGAACTCGGTGAGCGCGCTGTCCATGTCGGTTCCGCCGAGCTGGGTGTCCCCGCTCGTCGAGAGGACCTCGAAGACCCCCTCGCCGAACTCCATCAGGGTGACGTCGAGGGTACCGCCGCCGAGGTCGAAGACGAGGATCTTCTGGGCCTTCGTCCCCTTGTCGAGACCGTAGGCGAGCGACGCCGCCGTCGGCTCGTTGATGATCCGCACGACCTCGAGGCCGGCGATCGCCCCGGCGTCCTTCGTCGCCTGGCGCTGGTTGTCGTTGAAGTAGGCCGGGACGGTGATCACCGCCTTCTCGACCTTCTCGCCGAGGAACGCCTCGGCATCGCTCTTGATCTTCTGGAGGAGGAACGCCGAGAGCTGCGGAGCGGTGTACTCCCTCCCCTGGAGCGCGTACTTCGAGTCGGTCCCCATCTTCCGTTTGAAGGCGGTGACGGTCCCCTCCGGGTTCGAGATCGCCTGGCGCCGGGCCGGCTCGCCGACCAAGCGGTGCCCGTCCTTCGTGAACGCCACGTACGATGGGAACGCCTTCCCCCCACCGACGGTCGTCCCCTCGGCGCTCGGGATGATGACGGGCCGGCCCCCCTCGAGGACCGCCGCCGCCGAGTTGCTCGTCCCTAGGTCGATGCCGATGATCTTTCCCATGTCTCCTTCCTCCGACGGCGGGACCGTGACGGTCCGGGCCGACGTTGTGTCAACTTCAGTATGTTTGCCATACTATAAAAATACGCCTATTCGGCCCGGCTCCGTTCGGCCCGCGGCGAGGTGGTCCCCGCCTCTCCCAGGGACCTCGGCCGTTCATATACCATGGCCGGTCCCGTCCGGCGCTCGGGCGGTTCGCTCGGACCCAGAGGTAGGAGGCCGAAGATGCGCGCCGGCTCGGCGATCCGATCGAAGTTTCCCGCCCTCCGGGCGCGGCGGGGGCGCCCGTCCCCGGCGTACCTCGACTCCGCGTGCATGTCGCTCGTCCCCGACGCTGTGCTCGAGGCGATGCGCGCCTACTACTCGGAGTACCCCGGGTGTGCCGGCCGGTCCGTCTATCGATGGTCGGAGGAGGTGAGCGAGCGCGTCGAGCGCGTTCGGGCTCGCTGGGCACGCTTCCTCGGGGCCCCCGGGGGCGCCTCCTCGGTCGTTTTTCTCAAGAACTCCACGGAGGGGATCAATCTCGTCGCCCAGGGCCTCGGGCTCGGCCGCGGCGACGGCGTCGTGATATCGGACCAAGAGCACAACTCGAACCTCGTCCCGTGGCAGCGCCTCGCCACCGAGGTCGGTGTCCGCCTCCGGACGCTCTCGCTCCCCGCCGACGCCGCGTTCGACCTCGCCGAGTACGGACGGGCCCTCGAGACGCGGCCCAAGCTCGTCAGCCTCTTTCACGCCTCCAACCTCGACGGTCGCCTCCTACCCGTGGAGGAGATCGTCGCGCGGGCCCACGACCACGGCGCCCGGGTCCTCCTCGACGGGTGCCAGGCGGCCCCGCACCGCCGGGTCGACCTCGCGCGGATCGGGGCCGACTTCTACGTCGTCTCGGGCCACAAGATGCTCGGTCCGACGGGCACGGGGGTCCTCGTCGGGGTTCCCGAGGCGCTCGCCGAGCTCCGCCCGTCGGCCCTCGGAGGGGAAACGGTCGAGGAGACGACGCTCACCGGCCACCGTCTCCGTCCCCCTCCCTACCGCTTCGAGGCGGGCCTGCAGAACTACGCCGGGATCCTCGGGATGGGGGCGGCGCTCGAGTTCCTCGAGGGGTTCGGGTCCGGGGAGATCGAATCGCACGACCGGGCGCTCAACGAGCGGCTCGGCCGCGCGGCCGCGGACCTACCCTCCCTCCGACGGATCGGGCCCCCGCGCGTCGAGGACCGCCCGAGCGTCTTCGCGTTCTCGCTCGACGGCATCGACCCGAACGATGCCGCGCTCTTCCTCGACGAAGGGTACGGGGTGATGGTGCGGTCGGGCCGGCACTGCGTCCACTCCTGGTACGACGCGCACGGGCTCGACGGGACCGTCCGCGCCTCCTTCTACGTATACAACACGCCGGAGGAGGTCGACCGACTGGCGGCGGGCGTCCGCGAGCTCGTCGACCGGATGCGGGGCGGCCCCGCACGGCCGACGACCCGAGGGGCCCACCGGACGAGGTCCGGGGGCCGCCGGCGTCCTCCGCGGGCGTTAGACAAGACTTGATTAAGCGCCCGCGCGGCTCGGCCCCCCCGAGGACGAAGGCCCGGGCAGATGACGATCGCGACCCGGGTGTGGCGGAACGTGGCCCGGGGCCGGGCCCGTACCCTCGGCGTCGCCGTCGCCGTGGGGATCGCCCTCTCGGCGTTCCTCATCCTTTCGCAGATCAACACCGGGATCGGGGCGAGCGTCGCGAGCGCGGAGGCCGCCCTCCAGGACGTGATCACCGTGCAATCGGCCGGCGCCTCCACCTTCTCGTTCAACACCCACATGAATGGGAGCGCCGCCTCGAAAGTGGCCACGGCGCCCTACGTGACGAGCGTGCAGCGGATCCTCATCGAGGCACCGGGGGCGAACTTCAGCGGCGGCATGCCGAGCGGCGGTAGTCCCCCGAGCGGTAGCGCGAACTTCACGCTCTACCAGGGGATCGACACGGACACGAGCGCCGGGATCGGCCTCTTCGGCGGATTTGGCGGCGAGAGCAGCTTCACGATCACAGCGGGCCGCGACCTCGACGCGGCGGACGAGAACTCCCAGGTGGCGCTCGTCGGGTCGAGCTACGCCTCGGACCACAGCTTGGTCCCCGGGAGCCCGATCTCGGTGAACGGCACCACGTTCCAGGTCGTCGGGCTCTACAGCACCGGATCGATGTTCGGCGGGGGGGCGATCATCATGCCGTACCCCGCGGCGCAGGCGGCGTTCGCCGCCAGCGGGCCGAACCTCCTCTACGTCCTCGTCGGGGCCGCCTCGGACCTCTCCGCCGCGGTCCAGGACCTTCGGACGATCCTCGGGAGCTCCTACGACGTCACCGCGCCGAGCGAGGACGCGGGCGGAGGGTTCGCGAGCGCGCTGGGCTCGGTGCTCTCGAGCACCCAGTTCGAGGCCGACGCGGCGCTCGCCGTCGGGGCGGCGATCATGGTGGTCGTGATGGCGCTCGTCTCCGCCCAGCGGACCCGGGAGATCGGCGTGATGAAGGCAATCGGGTTCGGCAACAGCCGCGTCCTCGCCCAGCTGCTGAGCGAGGGAATCCTCCTCTCCGCCTTCGGCCTCCCCATCGGGCTCCTCGCCACGGTCTGGATCGGCCCGAGCGTCGCGCAGATCGTCGCCAGCTCGGCGACGCCGAGCGGGGGCCCGGGGGGGTTCCGGGGCGGCGGGTTCTTCACGGCCCGCCTCCTGGGCCGGGTGAGCTTCGCGATCACCCCCGAGGTCCTCGTCCTCGGAATCGCGGTCGCGGTCGGCTTCGGTATCCTCGGATCGCTCTATCCGATCATGAAGGCCCTGCGGTCCCGCCCAGCGGAGGCGTTGCGCCATGAGTGAGACGACGGAGCCGATGATCCGGCTCGAGAACGTCTCCCGCGTCTTCCCGGCGCACGGCGAGGCGGAGAAGGTCCGGGCCCTTCGGAAGGTCTCGCTCTCCGTGCCGAAGGGGGCCCGGATCGCGATCCGGGGGGAAAGCGGGAGCGGGAAGAGCACCCTCCTCAACCTCGTCGGCGGCCTCGACGCCCCCACGAAGGGGCGGGTCGTCGTCGGCGGGCACGAGCTCTCCGAGTTCACCGAACGGGAGCTTACCCGCTACCGGGCCACGACGGTCGGCTTCGTCATGCAGGCGTTCAACCTACTGCCAGCCCTCAGCGCCCGGGAGAACGTGGAGCTCGCCCTCGAGGCCGCCGGCGCCCCGCGGGCCGCCGGGCGCGAGCGGGCCGACGAGCTCCTCGGGACGGTCGGCATCGCCGAGCGCGCGGAGCACCGTCCGGCGCGATTGAGCGGGGGAGAACAACAGCGCGTGGCGATCGCGCGGGCCCTCGCGAACCGCCCCTCGGTCCTTCTTGCGGACGAGCCGACCGGCAACCTCGACCGCAAGTCCCGGCGCGCGGTCACCACCCTTCTCCGCGAGCTATCCGAGAAGACGGGAACGACGCTCCTCATCGTCACGCACGATCCGAACACCGTCGCCGCCTGCGACACGGTCTACCGGCTCCACCACGGACGATTCACGGGCGAACCGATGGCGGTCAACCCGTCGCGGCGCGCCGACAGCGCGCGCGAGATCGAGGAGGCCGACGACCAGGATACGTCCGACTCCTCCGACGACGACGAGTAGGACCCGACGCGGTCCCGAAGGCGTCAGCGGTACATCGGCGCCGTCGATCCGAGCGGGGACTCGACCCCCGGCTTCTCGGCCGCCCGCCGCTGGATCTGCAGGAGCTGCTGCTCGATCCGCTCGGCCTCGTGGTAGAGCGGGACCGGGTCGACCGGGGTCCGCAAGAGGATGCTGTTGATCGACTCGATCACCTTCGCCGCGGCCCGGGCGTCCGGGTAGTCGGCCTGCGACTCGGCGAGGAAGGTCAGGACGTCGAAGCCGCGGCGCCGGCCCTCGTTCAGCAGGACCCCGGCGATGCCGGTGACGACCCCCTCGGTGAAGAGGCTCATGTTCGGCTCGATGTAGAGCTCCCGGGCGCGCCGCGTGCTCGCCACGCCGAAGATCTTCACGTCCGAGAGGCGGGGCGTGTGGCCCTTGGAGCCGGAGCGGGGGGCGGGGTGGGCCGGCCGGTCGACGACGAGCCCCTCCGGCGAGACGACGAGGCCGCAGCGCTGCTCCTGGACCCAGTCGAGGATGGAGGTCGAGAGCGCGTGGATGATGTTCGGCGGCGGGTGGAACTCGGAGACGAACGCGACCATCTTGTCGGCGATCCGCCCCCCGCGGTCGGGCGGGGGCCGCCCGGCGTAGATCCGGACCGGGTGCTGCGGGTTGCCGTCTCGGACGAGCGAGACCGTCGGGAACGCCGGGGACTCCACGATCCCGATCTGCTCCATCCCGAGCGTGTCGATGAGGTAGTTCGCCACGATCGAGCTGACGAGCCCCACCGACGGGAACCCGTCGATGACGATCGCGCCCTCGACGTCGACGCGCTTCACCTCGTAGATGCGGACCGCGTCCGCCGCGAGCGTCACGGCGTGCTTCCCCCGGCGATCGAGGGGGCCGCTCCCCGTCCCGGCAACGGGCCGATTCTCACAGGGAGCGCTCGACGATCTGGCCGAGTTCGCGGCTCACGAGGTCGACCACGTCCTTCGTCAGCGCCTCGCGGAGCTTGGGGGAGAGGGCGGCGAGGCCCAGCCGGGCGGTGCAGGTGCCCACGCGAAGGAGGGCCGCGTACTCCGTCGCCCGTGCCTCCAGGAGCGCCCGCACCGCGTCGCGCAGGTCCTTCGCGAGCACGGGGTCCTCCGCGAGGGTCTTCTCGAGGTGGGCGCGGATCTCCGCCTTGACGATGTCGCGGGTCGCCTCCTGGACGATCTCCTCGGGCCGCAAGAGGTCCCGGGTGCTCTTCAACAGGGCGTCGATGGGCTCCCCGGCGAGCCGCTCTTCGGCCATCGGGGGCCCGAGCCGCGCCGCTACCATAAAGCATTCCCCGAGCCGGAGGGCCTTCCCGGCGTGGGGCAGGGCCGGACGGGGCCAAATGCGTCGGAGGCGCCCGGTCGCCAGGGGGCGCATCCATGCGCATTGTCGTGTATACACGACGCCGCCTTAAACCCTAGGAGACGCCCTCCCTCGCCCGATGAGCGGACCCCCCGTGCCCGAGACCGACGGCCCGGACTCGACGAACTCTCGCCGACCGCCCGCTGGACCGACGCGGCGGCGGGCCAAGGCCTCCTGGGGCGAGCTCGCCCTGGTCGCGTTGTGCGGGACGGTCCTTCTGGCTGGCCTCGTACCGACCGTTTTCCCTGCGTCGGGAGCCGCCGTGGCGGCGCCGATGGGGGTGTTCGGGAGCGAGCCAACGGACGTCCACGCGATGACCGGTCCGACCTACCAGGTGCTCTTCAGCGAGACCGGCCTGCCGAGCGGCACCACCTGGTCCGTCACCCTTGCCTCGGTCGGGAACGTCACGGGCGTGAACACGACCACCTCGTCGGACGCGAGCACGATCTCCTTCGACGTCCCGTCCGGCTCGTATCTGTTCGCGGTGCCCGTCATCGGTAGTTCCGCCTCCCAAGGGTACTACGGAATCTCGGGCTGGGTCGACGAGGCCCCGGGGGCAACGGCCTCGTACACCGGCTCGGTGGACGTCAGCGGATCGCCCGTCACCCAGGACCTCGTCTTCTCGCGCGATTACCCGGTCCAGTTCGAGGAATCGGGGCTCGCCCCCGGTACCCCCTGGACGGTCGCCCTCAACTCGAGCGGACTATCGAATACCACGCTGAGCACCGACACCTCTCCGAGCGGGGGCTCCGCGTTCTTCCTGCCGAACGGGAGCTACGACTTCTCCGTCTGGACCCCGTACAATTCCTATCAGGCCAGCTCCGCTAGCGTCCCGGTCGACATCACCGGGAGCAGCGGAACGGTCCTGGAAACCGAGAGTTTCTCGCTCCTCCTCGGGTACTATGCGGCCACTTTCCACGAGTCGGGCCTGCCGGCCGACTCCATGTGGTACGTGGGGATCTCTCCGCTGACCGGCAGCCCCGGCCTCAACGGTTCGGGCAGTGAGGCCTACCTCTCCCAGACCCTGGTGAACGGGTCGTACACTTTCCGGGCCAGCGCCACGGACGGCAATGAGCTGAACCCGAACAACGGGACGCTCACGATCCACGGCGCCGACGTGTCGGTCGAGCTGACCACCGGCTACCCCGTCCTCTTCAGCCAAACCGGGCTCCAGAACGGGACGACGTACTGGTCCGTGGAGTTCGACGGGCAGGACCAGGGGACCACGAACTCGAGCATGTCGTTCGTGGCTCCGGATGGGAGCTTCCCGTACTACGTGGACTCGGTGCTCGGATACTTCGCCACGCCCGCGTCCGGTTGGGTCAACGTGAACGGCAGTGAGGTGTCGGTCCTGATCGAGTTCACCGCCTGGAGCAGCATCACGAACTACACCTTGAGCTTCCGCGAGTCCGGGCTCTCCCCCGGCACCCGGTGGGACGTCACGGTCGAGGGGGGCCTGTACACGAACAACGCCAACAGCAGTACCGGCTCGTCGATCACCTTCGCGGTGCCGAACGGGACGTACACCTACGCCCCGGGGAAGGTCTCGGGATACTCGACGCCGCCGTCGGGGGACGTCCGCATCGACGGGTCGAACGGGACCGTGACCTTGAACTACTCGACCCCGGGCCCGGGGGGCGCGACCTACTACCCGGTCACCTTCACCGCGTCGGGGCTTCCGGCCTCGACGAACTGGTCGGTCGACCTCAACGCGACGCTGTCGGGATCCTCCACGAACGCGAGCCTCACGATCGACGCGCAGGATGGGTCGTACGCCTGGCTGGCCCACGCGGCGGTGAACGGGACGACCGTCAACACGAGCGGTTCCCTCACGGTGACCGGTTGGGAGAACGTCTCGGTCAGCTTCTCCGTCCCGTCCCCGCCCCTCGTCTCAGTCACCTTCCAAGCGGCCGGGCTCGCTTCGAGCACGGACTGGTCGGTGACGCTGACGGCCCTCGGCAACGGGCTCGTGGTCGAGTCGCTGGCCACGCTGACGCGGGAGGCGGGAGGAGCCTCGGCGATCGTCTTCGAGGTGTCGCCCGGCGGCTACTCGTACTCGGCCTCGGGGCCGTCCGGGGCCCGGGTCGACGGGACGGTCGACGCGCACGCCGGGACCTCGGCCCAGGTGAGCGTCCACTTCGGCTCGAGCCCCGGCGGTCCGAGCACGCTGTTGGGCCCGCTCCCCGGATGGGCGGCGGCGATCGGGGTGGTCGTGGTCTTGATAGCCACGGCGGGACTCGTACTGACGATGCGGCGGGTGCAGTCGACCGAGCGCGCCCGCGGCCACCGGCTGGTGGAACGCCTCGGGGAGGCCGAATGGACGGACGATGGGAGCGGGACCCCCCGGCTCCGCTCCCCGTAGCGATGGTTGGGAGCGGACCCTGGCCCCCGTCGCGGAACGAGGTCGACGGCCGGCCGTCGGCGCGCGCCGAGGCGCTTCCGGGGTGGGCGGGCACGGGCCGGAGCGCCGCCAGCGTGGACGGCGTCTCGGTCCGCGTCACCGGCGCTTCCGTCCGGGCCCCGAGCAAGGCGGTCGACTCCGAGGAAGCGGCCGGGCTCGCGCAGTGGTCCGACGCCCCGGTCCCGGAGCTCGAACCGACCGCCCACGAGCTCCAGACCTCGGCCCGGATCCTCCTGTACCTCGATCGCCTCCCGAGGATCCCGCCGGGCGAGACCGCCCCGGATAGCTTGACGCAGGCCGGGATGGCCCAGGCGCTCGGCACGACGCAACCGGCGATCTCGAACGTCCTACGCCGACTCGTCGCGGGGGGGGCGCTCGAGGTCGAGCGGGCCCACGTCGTGGGGCGGGTGGCCCGGGTGAAGGTCTACCGTCTCTCCCGTCTTGGCGAGCAGCTCGCCGGCCGGATCCGGGCGAGCCTCGTCCGTCGGTAGGGGCCCACGGCACCGGGCCCGGCGATCGGTGCGCCACGGGCCGGCGGAGGCGAGCGCCGAGAAGGTATTTCTCGCCCCAACCCGTCCGAACTACCCAGAGGTACGTTCGGCCGCATGTCCTCCTTCCGACGGCCCCGGGGCGACCGCCCCCGCGACCCGGCCGGCCCGTGGGTCCTCTCGCTCGCGGTGTTGCTCGCGGGGCCGGGCGCGATGCTCGGGGTCGGCTCCGCCGTGGCCCGGCCTGCGGCAGGCCCCCCGGGCGGGCCCGACCTCTCGATGGGCCCACCGCCCCGGCCGCCGGGCCTAGGCCCGATCCTGGCCGCGGGAGCTTCCTACTCCGGACACTACTACGCCGGGGGGTACTACTCGGGCCCCTCGACGAACACCACCGAGCTGTCGGCCGATATCGCGATCCCCCAGGACGTTCCGGAGGCCGGCGGCAGCTTCTACTACGTGCTCCTGTCGACCTGGGACAACGCGGCGTCGTACGACCAGGTCGGTTTCACCAATTCGAACGGCACCT
>JASHSI010000059.1 GCA_030040915.1 Thermoplasmata archaeon
TGAGCGTGATCAATGTGACCTGCGGCTGTGCGGTCGACGCCATCCCGGTGGTCGGCACTAGCACCTTCCTCCAGGGGGTGGCGTACGATCCGCTCCACGACGCCATCTGGGTCGCGGGGGGGTACTATTACGCCGTAGTGATCAACGTCACCACCCTGAGCGTGGAGGATTACATATTGGTCGATCCGAGCGACGTCGTGTTCAATCCGGACAACGGCGATGTCTGCTTCACGAATTCCGTCAACGCGACCTTCACATGCACGACGTTCCCGCCCGCGAGCGACTATGTCGTACGGACCATCACGTTCGCGGAGTCGGGGCTCCCTGCCGAGGATCCTTGGACGGTATCGCTCGGATACCCATACGACAGCTCCTGGGTGACCGCTCAGACTTCCGTATCGGACCAACTCACGTTCTGGGTCCCGGTGTGGACCGTGGGCCTGTCGCGAGGCTCCTTTAACTTCACCTACTCTATCGTCGCCTCGGACGGCTACGCCACCTACCCTTCCAGCGGGTACATTGCCTCGGCGACGGCGGCCAACACGTCGGTGTCGTACGATTTTTCCCGGGTGCAGGTGTATCCGGTCTACTTCAACGAGACCGGGTTGCCGGCCGGATCCGTGTGGACCGTCGACATAGGCGGGACCACACTGTCCACGACCACGTCCGAGATCGTGACCGAGGAACCGAACGGGTCGTACGCCTACGCGGTTGCGACGTCCACGACCGGTGGCTGGTCGGCGTCCCCGTCGACGGGCAATCTGACCGTGGCGGGGGCGGCCGCGAGCGCATTGATCCGATGGACGAACGCGGGCTACGACCTCGCGTTCGATG
Source organism: Thermoplasmata archaeon (assembly GCA_030040915.1). Taxonomy (GTDB): domain Archaea; phylum Thermoplasmatota; class Thermoplasmata; order Lutacidiplasmatales; family UBA184; genus Lutacidiplasma. The sequence goes on from JASHSI010000059.1 coordinate 835, forward strand.
AGGAAGGTCTTCCGAACGGCACGACATGGCAGGTAACGATCGACGGAGGGCGCACCTCCTCGACCCGGGCCCCCTCTCCGATCGAGTTCCTCCTCGCCAACGGAACGTACGGCTACAGCGTGGCGAGGCTTTCGGATTGGGTGACGTCGGGGTCGAACGGCTCCGTGACCTTGACCGGGTCCGTCGTCTCGGTCGAGGTGGCGTGGGTCCAAATCGTCACGTATGCCGTCACCTTCGTGGAGAGCGGACTGCTCGGCAACGGTACGCTCTGGAACGCCACCCTGCCCGGGTCGGTCACCTCGTCCACCGACCTCGGATCGACCGCCACCTCCCTCACGTTCTCCGAACCGAACGGAACGTACTGGTACGACATCCCGGCGATTGTCCAGTACGGGGTCACCGAGTACACGGCGAATCCTGCGTCCGGAAACATCACGGTAAACGGCGCGGCGGTCACCGTGCGGATCGCCTTCCAGCTCGAACCCTGGTTCTTCCCGGTTACCTTCACGGAGACCGGCCTCGCCGATGGGACGGGATGGGGGATCGGGCTCGCTGGGATCGGGCTCCACTCCACGAGCGCGTCGATAGTTACGCCCCAACTGAACGGGTCGTACTCCTACACGGTCGGCGGCGTGGCCGGATACGCGCCGAGCCCCTCCGGGGGCACCTTTACGGTTCGGGGTGGAGCGCTGTTCGTCAATGTATCGTTCAGTCTTGCGAGCGGATACTACGCGGTGACGTTCACCGAGAGCGGACTGGGTCCCGGCACGCTCTGGTCGGTCTACCTGAACGGGTCCACCACCTCCTCGACCACCTCCCACATCATGGTGGCGGAACCGAACGGGAGCTACCGGTACTCGGTCGACCCCATCCTCGGGTACACCGACTCGCCGAAGAGCGGATGGGCGAACATCAGCGGAGCCTCGCCGAGCCCGATCGCGATCGTATTCCTCTCCACCGATCTCTTCTCGATCACCTTCCGAGAGAGCGGGCTCCCCGCGGGAGCCGGTTGGGCCGTTTCGATAGGCGACGAGCTCGAGAGCGCGCTGACCTCCGAGGTGGTCCTACGGGAGCCCAATGGGACGTACGGATACCTCGTGCTCCCGGTCTCGGGGTTCGTGACGAACGATTCCGGATTCGTGACGGTGAAGGGCGAAAACGCGACCGTACTGATCGCGTTCTCGCCCGCGAGCTATCCCGTGGTCATCATCGAATTCGGCCTCGCGAACGGAACGAGCTGGTCGGTGACCATCTCGAACACCTCCACGGGGTTCAACAAGACCTACACCACGACGGCGAGCGCGTTGATCCTCTATCTGCCCAACGGAACCTACTCGATCGGGGTGACGGCCGGTGGGTACTCGGTCGATCTGTCGACGCCGACGTTCACGGTGCTCGGAGGGGTCGTCGGGGGGAGCCCGACGGCCCGGTTCTCCCGGGGCGGCGGGGGGGCCGGGGCCCCGAGCTCGGCGACGGAGGCGGAGATCGCGCTCGTTGCAGTGGGCGCGACGGCCGGCGTCGGGATCGCCCTCGTAGGCGTCTCCGCTCGGCGCCGCCGATCGGACCGGCGGGAGGGCGGGACGTGGCTCGAGGAGCTAGAGAGAAGTCAGGATCCCGTCGACCTCGATCGCCGAGGGTGAGGGCTCGCCGCTACCCGACGAGCGAGGGCGACGAGGGGCCGGGCTTGGAACCATCCATTATCGGTGCGCAACGCATCCGCCGACCCAGCGTGACTGAATCCGGGCCGTGAGCGATGTGGATCTCGTCGCCGCCCTGGTCGGCGGGGCCGTGGGGGGGTGGGTCGTTCGATGGCTGTTCGAACGCACCGTTCCGAACGCCTCCCGGGCCGGCTCGAGGGGCGCCGCCCGTCCGGAACCTCCTTCCGGACCGGCGTCGATCTCGTCGCTTGATCCCCGGCCGGTCGCTCCTCGACCTATCTCGGAGGGCGCGGGCCAGGCCGGGCGCGTGATGCTCCACCTCTACTCGCTCGGCCGGATCGGTCCCGACGAGGTCGCGGACGTAGGGTTCACGCAGAAGGGGATCGCGCGCGCCACCGGGTTGCGCCAAAGCTCACTTACGAACGTGCTCGCCCGTCTCCGGGCGACCGGGGCGCTGGAGGTCGACCGACGCCACGTGAGCGGAGAACCCCGCCGTATCAACGTCTATCGCCTGACGGCACTGGGTGAGGCCGTCGCGAGGGACCTGCGAAAGCGGACGCGAACGAGCGCACCCGCGTCGCTGGCTCGCCCTTACCCCGACGAGGCCGGAGCGACCCGAGACCTGGAAGAGTTCGAAGTGGTCCCGATACCTCGCCCTGGAAAGTAAGGGGCGCCGGGCCACTAACGGCCTCGGAGGTGGCTTGACCCAGATCCGGAGGTTCGCGAGAGCACCAGTCGCGCCCGGAGCGTGATCATCTTGCTCGGCGCACCGGGCGACTCGAACCCCAGAGGGGTCAGACACTGACCGGGATGGGCGGCGTAGTATCGCTCGGCCGCCGGTCCGAACTCGGGCTGGAGGGAGTCGAGGTTCCGACGGCCATCCGGCCGCTGCTTCCTCCGAAGAAGATCGAGGGCGAACCCGAGCCGGGGTCGTCCGAGTACCCCATCCGGATCAACGCTCGGGCGAGAGGTTCCCCGTGAAGCAATGGTGGCCCTTCCCTCCTCCCATCGCCCCGATCCCCCCGCCTTGGAGCGGCGTCCTCCCCATCCAGTACTCACACGACTGGGCGACCTCGGGGATCGACCGAGTTGCCCCGAGGTCTGCGAGCGCGAGGGGGTTCCAGTGCGTCCCGACGAAGCGGGGCTCGAGCCAGTCCCGATCTCGTACCCGCCACCCCCCCGGGATCTCGCCGGTCGAGGATCTCGGATACCCAGCCGACGGTCGGGATGCGCCGGCGGGCGTTCACGACCTCCCGGTCCCCCTCCTTTCGTCCCAGGAACCGTGTCAGGGTGAGGTAGCGGACCGAGCGTTGGCTTGGTTCGAGAAGCCAGCCGATCACCGGTTCTCGTTCCATGCACCGCCCACCGGGTGGCGACTGATAATTGCCCTCCCTACCCGACCCGGAGCCGGCGGGCGGGAAACCGGCGAATCGGCCCTCGTTGCCGCGGTGACGCCCTCCCGCTCGCAGATCGATGGGCCCGGGAGAACGGGGCAGCGGATTCCCCCGTCGTTTGTGGATCCCCGATCGACCCTACGATCCCCTCGGTGAGCTAATCCTTCGCTCGTGCGCCGATACGGATATATTCGCGGCGCCCCTGTTGAGCTAACGATGGTGATCCGGCGACGCCCACGCTCTTCCCGGCGTTTGCCGTGAGCGAGATCGTTCGGGTCCCGCCCGAGCTCCAGCGGTTCCTAGGCTTTCCCGGCCCGCAGGCCCTCCTGATCCGGGGGCCGCCGGGCTCGGGCAAGACCACCCTAGGCCTTGCCTGCCTCGAGGAGTTCCGGGGAGACCGGGTGTTGGTCACGAGCCGCGTGCCCCATCGCGAGCTCGGGCGCGAGTTCCCGTGGCTCGGGAACCACACGAGTCACCAGATCTCGGTGATCGACACCTCGGAGTCGACCCGAGGCGTCCACGAGGTCGCGCGGACGATCCAGCACCTCCGCGAAGGCATTTCGACGACGGACGACCCGGAGATGGACCTGAAGTTCAAGTGGCTCCCGGCCCCCATTCGCACCGCCCTCGCCGGGCTCGGCCCATCCTCGCCACCGACGTTGATCGTCATCGACTCCTGGGACGCCTTGGTCGAGCAGTTCCTGGGCGACGACGGCTCCCCGAGCGAGGGACCGGTCCCGGACCGGGGGTATCTCGAACGCCTCCTTCTGCGCTTCCTCGCCCGCTCTCCGGCGCACCTAATCTTCATCTTGGAGCGGGAGGAGCAGAGCCAGCTCGATTACCTCGTGAACGGGGTCATCGTCACGCACCGGGAACCCCAGAACGAGCGGCTCGAGCGATGGCTCACGATCCTGAAGCTTCGCGGGGTGCGGATCGAGAATCCGGTCTATCCGTTCACGCTCGAGGGGAGCCGGTTCATGACGATCCTGCCGGCGCACCCGTACTCGGAGGATCGGGGCGGCGGGTTTGACAAGCGACCGGACCAGATGCCCGGCCACATTTGGCCGGGCTCCGCGACGTTCGCCGAGATCTTCGGGCGGCTCCCGTTCGGTCGGATGACGCTGATCGAGCGGGGTCCGGACGTCGCCAGTCGGGCCTGGCTCACCCTGGTCCTGCCGATGATCGAGCAGGTGCTCCTCGAGGGGGGTCGGGTCCTGGCCATCCCACCCCCGACGAGCACGCCCGAGGAGATCTACGCGCCGTTCGAGGGAAGGGTGGAGAAGGGCACGTTCGTGGCCCAGGTGCGGCTCATCATGCCGTCGTTGGACCGGACCGATCCGGACCTTGGACGGATCGTCACCCCCCTGTCGAAGGGCCGACCCGGGAATGGATTCGGCACTTCGAGTGGTGCGGACCTGGTCCGCTTCCTGACGGAGGGGGCGACCGCCTCGACCCCCTCCTTCCTACTGCTCGACCTCGAGGGGTTGAGCGCGATTGCCGCCGCGATGGGGGTCGCCATGAGCCCGGAGGCCGTCCAGCAGCTCCCGCTCGGCATCCAGACGGCCATCCGAAAGCTCTCGATCCACGCGGTCGTCGTCGGCCAGACCGACTCACCGCTCGCGGAGCCGTTCCGGCGCCTCGCCTCGAGCCGCCTCCGCATGTGGACCCGGCAGGGTCGGTTGTTCTTGCACGGTACGGAGCCATGGACGCCAACCCTGGTGCTGACGGGAGGGGGTGCGACCCATCCGTACGATCTCGTTCGTATCGTATAGGGCCGCGCGGCCCTCGGAGCCCCGCCCCGTGGGGCGAACCAGGAGGCGAACCTCGACCCATGAACCTCGGAGCGTCCCGCCGGCTCGATCGAACTCGCGAGCGGTCCGCCCCGCGGGCCCGGATTCGGAGGGCTAGGCGATGGATCCCTGGACGATCCTCCTCGCCCTCATCGAGTTCGGCGTCGCCGGGATCTACGCCTACATTGCCGAGCAGGTCGGCGGGCGGCCGGTCGGGACGGCGGCGCGACTTGCCGCCTATCAGTTCGGTATCTGGTGGTACGGTCTCGCGGCGGCGAGCGCGACGAGCGGGGTGGAAGCCGCTCTCGTTGCCAGTGGAGCGCTGAACTTCCCGGGCGCGATTACCCTCTATCTCCTCACGGTGCTCGTCGATTGCGCCCTGCTCTGGGGTCTCGTGAGCTACCTGGCGTACATCTACACCGGGAAGAACCACCTGCTCCCGCTCTCGGCGTTCTATGGGGCCTTCTACTTGGCCGTGCTCTACTACGTCTTCTCGCTCGACCCGGATGGGTTCGTCGTCCAGGGCGGGCTCCCGGCCCTCGCCTACGCCCGGAAGAGCGTCGGTGGGCCCCTCGAATGGTTCGTGGTCTTCGGGCTCATCGTCCCCGAGTTCGTGGCGGTCCTCCTCTACCTCTCGCTGTACCGCAAGACCACCGACCGGACCCAGCGGTATCGGATCGGCCTCGTCTCGACGGGAATCTCCCTGTGGTTCATCATCGACGTGATCTCCTCCCCGAGCGCGAGCATCGCGCCCGTCGCGTGGACGATCGCGAAGGGCCTCCTCGCCGCGGTATCGGGGCTCATCGTCCTCGCGGCGTACCGCCCGCCCGAGCTGTTCCGGAGGAAGTGGGGGGTCCGGGGGATCGACGAACCTAGCCCGGCCCAGCCCCCGAGCGGAGCCGAGGCGGCATGATCGGGTGGCGTGCGGGGATCGGGAGGGGTCCTCCCCGCGGGAGATCCGTACCGTGAGATGGATCAACTTTCGCGACGCGTGGCTCCTCGCCGGCTGGTTCCTCGCGATCGCGACCGCCGCCCTCGTCGCGTGGACCTTCCTGCAGACCCCGCTCTCCGACCCGCTCGGGAACACGACCCAGTTCCTCCGCCTGTTGCGGGCGGTGTTCGTCGTTCTTCTCGTGCTCGTCTTCACGGCGCTCCTCGTCATCGGCATCCGCCGGGCCCAACGCGGCGAGGAGGAGTCCCGCCTCCTCCTCGACCTGGGGAAGAGCTCGCTCATCCTCGCCGACGGGTCGGGTCGGATCCAGTACGTCACTCGGGGGGCCGCGGACCTGCTGCGCTACCCGAAGGAGTCCCTCGTGGGCAAGCCCGTCGCCTCGCTCGCCGCCCCGGATTCGGCGGGCGCGATCGCCGGTCTCTTTGCGGCCCCGGGCAACGGCGGATCGCTGACGACCACCGAGCTCACCGGGCTGAGGTCGGACGGGACCCGCGTCCACTTGGAGGCCACCGCGGAGCGATCGACCGTGCACGGCGCACCGGTCCTCGGCGTGCTCCTGCGCGACCTGAGCGAGCGGGACGAGCTCGTGCAGGCGCTCACCGAGCGGGGCGCCCAGCTGACCCGCTCGAACCGCGATCTGGAGCAGTTCGCCTACGTGGCCTCCCACGACCTCCAGGAACCGCTTCGGATGGTGAGCAGTTACACCCAGCTCGTCGCCCAGCGCTACAAGGACCGGCCGGTCGACCGGGAAGGGGAGGAGTTCCTCGGGTACGCGCAAGAAGGGGCGGGCCGGATGAAGGAGATGATCGACAATCTCCTCGCCTACTCCCGGCTCGAGACGCGCGGTCGGCCGTTCGCCCCCGTGCCGATGGAGGAGGTGTTCGACCGCGCCGTCTCGAACCTCCAGGAGGCGATCCGGACCGCCGGGGCCCAGGTCTCCCGCGGCCCTCTCCCCACGATCGTTGGGGACGCGACCCAGCTCGTGCAACTCCTCCAGAACCTGATCGCGAACGCGATCAAGTTCCGCGGACCCCAGCCTCCGAAGGTCGAGGTCACGGCCGAGGCGGCCGGCTCGGATTGGCGCTTCACGGTCAAGGACAACGGGATCGGCATCGCCGAGGAGAACCGGGAGCGGATCTTCGTCATCTTCCAGCGCCTGCACAGCCGGGAGGAGTACCCCGGCTCCGGTATCGGCCTCTCCACCTGCAAGAAGGTCGTCGAGCGCCATGGCGGGCGGATATGGGTCGAGAGCGATGGGGTGCCGGGGGCGGGAACCCGCTTCCTCTTCACGCTGCCGGCGGAAGGGAGGGCCGTCCGGACCCGTTCCACGGATTCGGATCCGACCCCCGCGAAGGCCTCCTCGGAGGTGGCGCGAACCCTCATCGAGTCGCGTCTTTCGGAGCTGATCTGATGTCGAGGAACGGAGGTACAGGGAGCGGGACGGATTCCCGTCAGGAGTCCAGCGCAAGGTTGAATAGGCCGTTGGCCGCTGTGGCGGAGGATGACGGCGGTCGCGTCGTATTCGGCGGCCGGACCTCCGATGCAGATCCTCATGGCCGAGGACAATCCGGCGGACGTCCGATTGATGCAGCTGATGCTTCGGGAGGCGGAGGTGCCGAGCGAGCTACATTCCGTTCCGGACGGCGAGGAAGCCCTCGCCTACCTCCGGCACCAAGGGAAGTACGGCGACGCCAAGCGTCCGAACCTCGTTCTCCTCGACCTCAACATGCCGAAGCGCGACGGCCGCTCGGTCCTCCGCGAGGTGAAGGCCGACCCCGATCTCCGCCGCATCCCGATCATCGTGATGACGAGCTCGGGGGCCGAGGAGGACATCCGGCAGGCGTACGACGCCCACGCGAACAGCTACGTGCGCAAGTCGGGCGACCTCGGGGCGCTCAAGGAGATCGTCGCGACGATCGAGCGGTTCTGGTTCCGGACCGCGGAGCTCCCTCGGGCGTAGCCGCGCGAGGAGCGGGCATGGGCTCCCCCGGCGGCGGCACCCGGGTCCTGCTCGTCGAGGACAACCCGGGGGACGCCCGGCTCATCGAGATCACGCTCTCGGAGGAGCCCGGGGGACCCTATCACCTCGAGCGGGCCGGCCGGATATCCCAGGCGCTGGCGCGTCTCGACCGGGACGATGTCGACGTCGTACTTCTCGACCTCTGGCTCCCGGATAGCCGGGACTGGCAAGGACTCCGCCAGATTCGCCAGAAATCGCCCCGGGTCCCGGTGATCGTCCTAACGGGCTCCGTCGACCCCCGGCTCCTCGAGCAAGCGATCGGCAACGGCGCGATCGGCTACCACCTGAAGGGGGTCTTCCCAAAGGGATTCCTCGCTCGAACGCTGCGCTCCGCGATCGTCCGCCATCGGGCCGACGAGCGGCTCGCGGCGGGAGAGCGGCTCGGACCGGCGGCGTTCGCGGAGATCCGGTCGCTCGACGAGGGCGCGGCGTTCTTCGAGGAGGGCCGTTTGACGTTCTCGAACGAGGCGCTCTCTCGGATCTCCGGGCTGAAGGAAGCGGAGCTCGCCAGCGGTCCCGCCTGGCTCCGGAAGCTCGCCGGGGAGACCCCCGGCGCCGGGGCGCCGCGAGGGCCCAAGGACGCACCGGTGGTCCGGACCCACGGGGACCTGATCCTCGACCGTCCGGACGGGAGCAAGGTCGATATCGAGTACGCGACCACCTCCGTCACCGACCCCGGAGGCCGGCGGGCCATCGTCTGGCTTCGGATCATCGAGCCGGAGGGGACGGAGGCCCCTGAGCCGTCGAAGGGATCCCCGAAGGGCGGCCGGACCCGGACGCCGAAGACCGCCGACCGGTCCCCTCCGTCGGGATCCTCGGTGTCGGGCTCCGGCGAGGTCCTGGATCCGACGACCTGGCGGCGGCTCGCCGAGCTCGCGGGGCCATCCGGGGAGTTCCTCCCCGAGCTCGTCGAGACCTTCCGGCGCGAGGGGCAGGGTCGGATCGACCGCATGTGGGCCGCGCTCGACGCCGGCGACCCGGAGCGGATCCGCGCCACCGCCCACGCGCTGCGATCGGGGGCGGCCCAGATCGGGGCCCACGACCTCGAGCGGATCTGCGAACAGATCGAGGCCTCTCAAGTGGCATACGGGGAGGCCGAGGAGGTCCGCGACGCCATCCACCAGGTCGAGCGGGAGTTCGCACGCGCCTCGAAGGCGCTCGGCGGCCCGAGGCCAGGGAGCTAGCGCCGATCGTGGGCCCGCGACGGGGGAGGGCCGGGGCCCCTACGTGGACTCCTTGCGGAGCGCCTCGACGACCTCGTGGATCTTCCCGAGGTGCACCGGCTTCTGGATGAAGTGGAAGGCGCCCCCCATGATGAGCTCGCGGACCCGAGGGTCCGTCGGTGGGTTCCCGGTGCAGACGACCACCTTGAGCTTGGGATTCACCGCGAGCATGTGACGGACCGCCGGGACGGAGTCCTCCGGGTTCGCGGTGAGGAAGTCGAGGAAACTGCTCGGGTTGGTCCCCGCCGGGCGCACCACGGGGAGGTTGATGTCGAGGAAGACGACGTCGGGGTGGACCTCGTCGAACCGTTCGATCGCCTGGTCCGACGTCTCCGCCTCCCATATCGCGTCGGGAGATACCTTGACCTGGATGAGGCCGGAGCGGATCGCGAGGCGAACGACCGGCGAGTCCTCGACGATCAGGAACTTGAGGTCCGCCATCCGCTGTCTCACCTTCGCAGTCGTGGCATGTGAGCACCAGCTCGATGGTCGTGGGGGATATTAGCTTCCGCTAGCGAGGGATTCATCTCGGTCCGACGGGAAGCCGGACCCGCGGCCGTTCTCGAGGTCTCCGAGGAGCTTCCGCTCGATCACGGCGATCGTCACGGAAAGGGTGGAGATGGCGACGCCCATCTTCGCCGCGAGCCGCGTCAGGGAGATCTTCCGGGGGACCTCGAAGTACCCTTCCTCGAAGGCCCGGCGGAGCACCTCCCGCTGGCGGGGGGTCAGCACCGACGGGGCATCCGCCCGGGGCCGGATCGCCTCGATCTCCACGGTGTCGCTCGACCGCCGCATCTGGGCGGCCAGGGCCCGCACTTTGCGAGGGGGCCCCACGACGGTCCAGCGGGCGACGCCGTTCGACACGGGAAACGGGAAGCGGCGGACGAGACCATGGTCCCGGAGCAGCGGCACGTAGGTCGGCCCCTCGAAGAACACCCGGTCGACCTCTTCAACCCGGGAGGAGTGCAAGGTCTCCACTCGCCGGACCCCCGGTAGCCCGCGGAGCTCCGCCCGCCAACCGCTGGCGCGTCCGGGGAGAATCCGAACCTCGAACATGGTCAGCCGGGGTCCCATCTCGAGCCGGTCCCGGACCTCGAGGCGGACGTTCGAGTGGCGTCGAGTGAACCGGCCGAGCCACGCTTCATCGGTGAGGCGCACGCGGAAGCGGCAGGAAAGGACCGATGGGGGCGGTGGGGATGGCGGTGGAGCGACCGGGGAGCGCCCGACCGGCGCCCGAGTCCGGCCGGACCCGGATCGTGCCGGGGGGGAACTCGGCCGTCGACCCGCCATGTCGGTCCGGTCCACCGGGCGGGGTGACTTGACGCCTTCGCTGGCGCCGGGGCCGGATGGGGCGAAACGTCTAGCGATAGGTTCCATCCCCCTCCGGGAGATGAGTACGTCGACCGAGCCCCCGGTTCGCTCCGTTCACCCACCGGGGGTCACCGCCGCAGATGATTCGAATCAAGCGAGTCTACGACCCTCCGGCGCCAGGGGACGGTCGCCGGATCCTGGTCGACCGGCTCTGGCCCAGGGGGCTCTCAAAGCGGGCGGCTCGCGTCGACGAATGGATGCGAGATATCGCGCCCAGCGACGCGCTCCGTCGATGGTACGGCCACGATCCGGATAGGTTCCTCGAGTTCCGGGACCGCTACCGCGACGAGCTCGTCCACCAGGCCGCGAAGGTCTCGGCGCTGGCCGTCCGATCGGAGCGGGAACCGGTCACCCTCCTCTACGCCGCTCGGGACGGTCCAAGCTCGAACGCCGCCGTCCTGCGGGAACTGCTCGAGGAGTCGCTCGCGTGACCCCCCTGGCGACGGGACCTGGGCCCGACGAAGGGCCGGGGCCGCCCCCAGCGGCCGGCGGTCCCGGGAACCCGCCCGCTCCGGCGCCGACGCCGCCGGCCGCCCCGGTCATCGAGCGCGCGGTCCCGTTCGAGGAGCTCGGGGAT
>JASHSI010000060.1 GCA_030040915.1 Thermoplasmata archaeon
GTCGGCTCGAGCCGAAGGTTCATCTGGGCGCGCCCGCCGTTGGGAACCGATGCCGCCCGAGCGGTCGGACGACCCCCGGGGCGCCGCGACGCGCCTGGAGGCGGCCGTCGCGGCCCGGATCGCACCCACCCCCGAGTTCCTCGCGCGCGTGGCGCGGTGTCGGACCGATCTCGTGGAGCGGGCCACGGCGATCGCCCGGGAGCGAGGGAGCCCGCTCGTACGGGCGCTCGTCGCCGGAAGCGCGGCGCGCGGGACCTTCCTCCAGGATCGGCTCGACGTCGACCTGTTCCTGCTGTTTCCCCCCGAGCTGACGCGCGAGCGCCTTCGGGCGGAGGGCCTGGCGATCGGCCGCGCCCTGCTGACCGACCCGGTGACGCGGTACGCGGAGCACCCGTACCTGCGGGGGAGCTTCGACGGTTTCCCGGTCGACGCCGTGCCGGGGTACGCCGTCGCCGACCCCTCCCGGCCGCTCTCGCCCGTCGACCGCACGCCGTTCCACCAGGAGTACCTGGCCGGCCGAGAGACCCCCGAGCTGGTCCGGGACGTCCGCCTGGCAAAGCAGTTCTTGCGGGCGCTCGAGATCTACGGCTCCGAGGCAAAGACCGAGGGACTCTCGGGGTACCTGGTCGAGCTCCTCGTCCTGCGCGCAGGGTCGTTCCACGGATGGCTCGAGGAGGCCGGAGGCTGGAGCATCCCCGCCCGGCTGTCGCCGCCCGGTGCCGAGCCTCCGAGGCTACCCGAGGACGTCGCCTTGGTCCTCGCGGACCCGGTCGACCTGAACCGGAACGTCGCGTCGGCCCTGTCAAGGAAGAACCTGGCGACCCTCATCCTCTCGGCCCGCGAGTATCTCCAGGCCCCGACGGAAGGTTGGTTCGAGCGCCGGCCCTCGGTTGCGATGCCCAAGGCGGAGGCTCTCCGCCGGGTGATGCACCGAGGAACTCACGTCACGGTCGTCGAGCTGCCTCGGCCGGACCTCGTGGACGACACGCTGTTCCCGCAGGTCCGCAAGGCGGAACGGACCCTGGCGGAGGAAGCGGGCCGGCTGGGGTTCGAGGTGTTGGGCCGGGCAAGCGCCGTGGGTCGTCAGCGCCTGCTGTTCGGGCTCGAGCTCGCCCACGCCGAACGACCGGGGGTCCGGTACCGCGAGGGCCCTCCCGCCGGGATCGCGCGGACGAGCGATTTTCTCGAGAAGTGGCGACCCGATGGGTCGACCGTCCTTCAGGGCCCATACCTACGGAGCGACGGCAGCCTCGCGGTGGAGACCGACGAACCGGTCCGCTCGGCCGAGGCGGCCCTGGGGCAGCGAATCCCCTCCCTCTCGCTCGGCCGCCACCTTACTGCGACCGCCGCAAGCCCGTTCCAGATCAGGCCGTTGGCGGAGACCCCGGAATCGGAGGAACTGTCGGAGCTCCTCCGGTCGCTCCTCGCGAAACGGCTGCCGTGGCCCGGGCCTCCGTCGTCGGACAAGTAGCGTCCGACCGCCCCCCGCCTTTCGGGGCGAGGCGCGTCGGGCCCCGCGGACCCGAACGCCCGCGGGGCTACCTCGGGGTCGGTCCTAGCAGTAGACCTCCAGGTGGAACGACTCGTTGGTGAGGTTGCCGGCCGAGTTCCATGTGTTGACCCACACGCCCGTGCTGTTCGAGGCCAGGGACGCGTCGCTGATCGTGCCGGAGCTCGAGCCGGAGAAGCTGAGGCCCGTGGCGCCCGAGTAGGCGCAACCGTAGGTGTTGCCGAGGGCGAACAGGACGTAGTAGGTGCCGTTATCCTCGATCCCCGAGCCGGTCACGCCCGCACCCGTGGAGTAGGTCCCGTCAGCGTTGATCGCCGCGTAGTCCCCGCCGGGACAGATGGCGGTCAGGTGGAAGGAGGAATCGACCGGGTCCCCGGTGCTGACGTTCGTCGTCTTGACCGTGATGTTGGTCCCGTTGGTCGGCCCCTGGATCTGGATGTTCGCCGGAGACGCCGTCCCGTAACCGGTCGTGCCGATCCCGGCGGCGAAGGTGCAGCCGTTGAGATAGGCGAGGAACTGGACCACGTACACCCCCGTGGCCGTGAGGGCCGTGGTGTTCACGAAGTTCCCGTACGCGAGGGTCCCGTCGGACCCGACGACCGCGGTGTAGTTCACCGTCGGAACGTTGCCGACGGGAGAGTTGTAGCTGGACGGGGAGGCGGTCGTCTTCGTCCAGGCCGTCACGCCGATGCCGAGGGCGACTAGGGCGATCACGAGCGCGACGACTCCCAGCATGGTGCCAAGTCCGGCGGACTTGGGGGCTGCGGTCGGGGGCGGAGGTCGGAACGGCTCCGGTGCGGCGGGCGGTGGCGAGGTCGCTGGTGCTGCCGGCATGCTCGTGCGACCGGCTCCTTCTCCAAATACTTCTGGTTGGAACGGCTGCGACGCCGCACGCGCGTGCCGGCGGTCGGCCGGTCAGACCACGTTCACGAGCAGGAACCAGAGCGCGAGCCAGCCGAAGAACTCGAGGGCGAGCATCCCGGCCCAGTCCCCCTTGGTGTACGTGTCGGACTTCAGGCGCAGCCGCCCGATCACGGAGGGGCTCGCCGCGATCCCGAGGATCCCGACCAGGAACGGCGCGTACCACGGGAGCCCCTGCGAGGTGAGGAACCAGGAGATCGCGCCGAG
>JASHSI010000008.1 GCA_030040915.1 Thermoplasmata archaeon
CTCCTTCTCCTCGGCGATCTCGAGGCCGTGGAGCGTCTGGGTCGCCTTCTCGACGAGCTCGCGCAGGCCGAACTCGTCGGTGTAGCCGACATCGAAGAGGGGCTGGACGACCTTCTGCTGGAGCTCGTAGTGGAGGTAGCCTTCTTTGAAGAAGTACTCCTTGGTCGCCCCCGGCCCGCCGATCAGGACCCCTTTCAACTCGTCCTTCCTCGGGAGGAAGAGCTCGTTCGCCATCTCGCCGCACTTGACGAAGAACTCGTGCGCGGCGTGCTCGATCATGCGCTCGAACCGATGGGCGGACTGGCCGCCCCGACCGTGCTTGCTCGGGACGAGCGACTGGCGGTTCCTCAGCACCTCGACACGCTTGCCGCGCAGGAGCCCCAGCGTGACCTCGGCGCGGTCCATGACGATCAGCGCCCAGGTCTCGGGCTCGTGGACCATCGCGAGCAGCGGGTCGAGGAAGAACGTCGAGTCGCACCGGTAGAGGTAGACGTTGAGCGGCTCCGGCGGCTCGACGATGAAGGTGACCGTCTCGGACTTGTCGGCCCCGACCGCCTTGTTGCCGACGAAGAAGGCGACGCCGTTCGACGGCGGCTCCCGAAAGCCCCGGACCCGGCCCATGAGCGACTCGATCGCCCACATCACGTTCTTGCGGGTCGTCCGGCTCTTGATGTTCGAGCTCTGGGCGTACTCGTTCCTGAGGTAGCCCATCACGTCGGAGATCTGCTTCCCCGGCGAGACGTAGAGCGAGATGAGCTCGGTCGCGCGGCCCTTCACCGCGGCGATCTCTTCGATCTTCCGCTGGAAGGAGTAGCGGGCGAGCTGGGTATCGGAGGCGGACGGGCTCATGGGCCCCCCGAGATCGATGCGATGCGAGCGAGGGTCGCCTCGGGCCGAGACCCGGCTCGCGCGTGACGGGGCTCGTTCCCCGGGCGGACGAGTCAGAGGAGCCGCTTGATGTGGTCGTCGATGACCTCTTCCGGGTAGGCCCCGACGATTCGGTCGACGAGCTTGCCGTCCTTGTAGAAGAGGAGGGTGGGGATGCTCATGATGCCGAGCTGGCCGGCCTTCTCGCCGTGGTCGTCGCTGTTGAGCTTGCCGAACCGGACGCGCCCGTCGTAGCGGGCCGCCAGGCGCTCGACGATCGGGGAGACCATCCGGCAGGGCCCGCACCAGGGGGCCCAGATGTCGATCACGGCGGCCGGGCTACCCGAGATCTTGTCGAACCCCGCCGAATCGAGTTCCTCCACGCTCATCGTTCCTCTCGACCGGTTCGGAGCGAGCGGGCGTATTAAGTTTCGCCAATCTCTTGCGTCGGGGGAACCGATCCGGTGGCCGGGTCGTGGGGTCCCGGCGCGCGGACCGATTATTTCTATGGGAACGGCGTTCCCGCGGGCATGCGGTCCAACGGTCTTCTCGCGACGCGGAGCGCCGAACCGATCTCCGCGCTCCCGCCCGGCTCCGTGGTCCCCTCCCCCGGCCGGGCTGGCCGAACCCCCCATCTCCTGACGCCGGCCGTCCGCAAGGCGATCCGCCAGCGGATGCTCGCGCTCCGGCAGGCGTCGGTCGATCGGATCGGCCTCCTCACGGGAGCGCCGGCCGAGCTGATGCGCTCCTACCGACAGGAGCTCATGATGGGCGAGCTCCCCCAGACCTTGGTCCAGCGGGGCGCGGGCCTCGCGTTCACCCGCGAGCTCCCCCAGGGCGCGCTCCTCTACCTCCTCGTCCGCGCCCTCCGCCCGAAGGCCCTCATCGAGACCGGGGTGCGGCCGGGGTACTCCACGGCGTGGATGCTCGCCGCGCTCGAGCGGAACGGCGAGGGAGAGCTCTACTCGATCGGCCCCGGGGCCGTCGCGGGCCGAGCGGCGGGCCTGCCGTACGGTCCGGTCGGGGAGCTCGTTCCTCCGGCGCTCCGCAGCCGCTGGGCCCTCGTCCTCGGCAACTCGACCGGCCGCCTCGCCGAGGTCCTAGACCAAGTGGGCGAGGTGGACCTGTTCTTCTCCGACAATGGACCGGACCTCGACCGCTCGCAGTTCGAGCTCCGCAAGGCCTGGTCGGCGATGGCCCCGGGCGGGGTCGTCGTCGCGCACCATATCGACGCGAACGCAGCGTGGGCCGAGCTCTGCCGTTGGCAGGGCCAGCCGTTCGCCCTCCTCGACCCCGGGCCGCCCCCGATGGGGGCGCTCGCGGTCGGTCGTCGACCGAGCTAGCGCTCGAGCTCCTCGACCAGGTGCTGCACCGACGGCAGGATCAGCCGCTCGGTGGCGGTCCGGACCGCCCGCTCCGATCCCGGCAGCGCGAAGACCGGCTTCAGTCGGACGAGGAAGAGGGCCGCACGGCTCAGCAGGGCGAGGGGGCCGACCTCGGCGAAGCTCGCGGCGCGGTAGATCTCCCCGAATCCGGGGAGCACCTTGCCGCCCATCGCCTCGAGCGCGTTCACGGTGAGATCGCGGGAGCTCACCCCCGTCCCGCCGACGGTCACGACGACCTCGACGGCCCGGTCGTCGATCAACGGATCGAGGGCGTCGCGGACGTCCGCGACGGAGTTCGCCACGAGCTGATACCGGACGAGCTTGTGGCCGGCGCTCGCGATGAGCTCGCGGAGGAGGTGGCCCGACGGGTCGTCCTCCTCGGAGTGGGTGTCGGAGACGGAGAGGACCGCGAAACCGAGGGAGCGCGATCCGCCCAGGTGGTGGCGGGACGACGATCCGGCGGTGGGGGACTCGCTCACGTCGACTCCTCCCGTCCCTTGCGCTTCTCGACGACCCGCACCGGGCCGAGCCGCACGTTCGGGTAGAGCCCGTTCTCGTCCTTCTCGAGGTACTTCACCATGTCCCACACCGTCAACAGGGCGACCGTCGCCCCCACGAGCGCCTCCATCTCGACGCCGGTCCGGCCCAGGGTCTCTGCCTCGGCCTCGGCGCGCACCGCCCCGGCGTCCACCGCCACCTCCACGGCGCTTCCCGTGAGCGGGATCGCGTGGCAGTGGGGGATGAGGCGCGAGGTCCCCTTCATCGCCATGAGACCGGCGATCTCCGCCGCACCGAGCGGATCGCCCTTCTCGACCGTCCCCTCCATGATCGCCTGCAACGTCCCCGGGGAGACGGAGAGCTCGCCGATCGCCCGGGCCCTCCGGTAGACCTCGGGCTTCGCGTGCACCGGTCGCTGACGGGCCATGGCGCTACTTCCCCGGGGCCCCGAGGACGGCCAGCCGTGCGAGGATGGTCTCCATCTGCAACCGCTCCGAGGCGCCCATCGCGAGCCGGAAGTCGACGTCGCCGAGGAGGGCGACGATTTCGACCTTCCGCGCGGGCGGAACGGTCGCGTCGGGGAGGTCGGGGACGTAGGCGTGGATCGCCCGGAGGATATCCTCCCCGCTCGCCCCCCGGTCCGCGAACAGATGGTAGAGCCGGTCGCGGGCCCCGAGGAAATCGCCCCGCAGGGCCCGCGTGATCATCTCCTCGATCTCCGAGCGGAGCGGCGTGGTCGCGCACTGCTCGACGATCCCCACGGTCACGTGGTCGCTGAACGTCGCGGCCAGCTGCAGGAGGTTCGTCGCCCGCCGCAGGTCCCCCGCAGCGGCGACCCGCATCGCCTCGATCGCGGTCGGGTCGACGCGGACCTTCTCGGCCTCGGCGATGCGCCGCAGCTGGCCGTCGATCTGCGCCGGGGTGAAGTTCCGGAAGCGGAAGACCGCGCAGCGCGACTGGATCGGGTCGATGATGCGCGAGGAGTAGTTGCATGACAGGACGAACCGACAGGCCGCCGAATAGCGCTCCATCATCCGCCTCAGGGAGCCTTGCGCCTCGGAGGTGAGATTGTCCGCCTCGTCGAGGAAGAGGATCTTGAACCCGACCCCCCCGAGCGGGGCGCTCCGAGCATACTCCTTGATCGTCGTCCGTACGGTGTCGATGCCTCGCTCGTCGGAGGCGTTGAGCTCGAGGAAGTTCTGTCGCCATTCCTCGCCGAAGAGGTCGCGCGCGAGGGCGAGTGCCGCGGTCGTCTTCCCGGTCCCGGGCGGGCCCGCGAACATGAGGTGAGGGAGCGAGCGCTTCGCGGCGTACGCCGAGAGGAGGGGGACGATCCCTTCCTGCCCGACCATCTCCTTGAGGGTCTTGGGACGGTACTTCTCGACCCAGATGGCCGAGCCCGGACTGATCGGCACCGGTCGCTCGGGCGGCCGGACGAATCGCGGCAGAAAAGCGTGTTGCCGAGCGCCCGCTCCCCCCTACGGCGCCGGCGGGTCCGGCCGCTCCCTCGGCCAGGCCCGACGGGCCCCAGCGAGGAGAAGCGCGGCCCCGATCGCGAGGTAGGCCACGCCCGACGGCTCGGGGGTCCCGAGGTGATAGAACAGGAGGTCGTGGGCAAGGTAGAAGATGACCCCGGCGAGCGCGACCGCGGCCGGAACGAGCCAGAGGCCGATCACGAAGTACAGGACGATCCCAAGACCGACGAGCAGGATCGCCGGATAGAACGTCCCCTCGAGGGCCGCGTACCGGCCCGCCCCGGAGGCGGCGATCGCCACCCCCCCTAGGAGGAACGCCGCGCCGTCGACCAACGGGAGCGCCGCCCCCGGCGTGTAGAGCTCCGCCTCCCGGTCCCCCCGGGCACCTTCCGAGGACGCGCCCGACCCCATCCGCTTCCCCCGGGGTGCGCGCGGACGTATAACCTGCGACGGGATTGGAACAGGGGGATCCATCGTGAGGGAACGTCTCGCCCACGTCCAGTTCCGGGGGACGATCCGGGAGCGGACCGTCGAACCGTACTTGGGCCTCCTGAAGGCCCTCGGCGAGAAGCGCCGGATCCGCGGGGTGCTCCTCGACATCTCGAGCGGCGGGGGCGGCAGTGTCCCTTCGAGCGACCTGTACGCGGCGGTCAAGCGGTTGAACGCGGTGAAACCCGTCGTGGCGAGCATCGGCTCCATCGGCGCTTCCGGCGCGTACCTGGCCGCGCTCGGGGCCCGAAAGATCTACGCCTACCCCGACTCCTCGATCGGCTCGATCGGGGTGATCTATCCGCACCTCGCCGTC
>JASHSI010000061.1 GCA_030040915.1 Thermoplasmata archaeon
CGGCGGGGCGCCCGTCGCCACGACCGAGAGATCGACCCCGACCCCGCCCGTCGCGCCCTTCACGCCGGCGACGACCGCCTCGGCGTCGGCCGGGTCGACGGCGAGGGCCGCTCCGCCCTTCTCGGCCGAGGCGCGGCGGAGCGGCGACGGCTCGGCCCCGCCGAGCCAACCAGCGTTCAGGGCCTTCGCGACCCGGAGGTAGAGAAGACCGACCGGGCCGAGCCCGACGAC
The DNA here is from genome assembly GCA_030040915.1 of Thermoplasmata archaeon. Lineage (GTDB taxonomy): Archaea > Thermoplasmatota > Thermoplasmata > Lutacidiplasmatales > UBA184 > Lutacidiplasma. The sequence goes on from JASHSI010000061.1 coordinate 232, forward strand.
GAACAAGGAATCACCCTCGGAGAACCCGACGCGGCGCAGCGCCGTCAGCGCGCAGGCCGCCGGTTCGAGGAGCGCCCCGTCCTCCCAGGAGACCGCCGGGTCGAGCGGGAGGACCGCCCCCTTCCGGACGTTGTCGGCCGGGACGCGGAACCGGTCCGAGAACCCCCCGGGGTCAAGGTTGCTCGCGGAGTAGGATGGGCAGAAGGTGAGGTCTCCCTTCCGGCACACCTCGCAGGAGAGGCAGGGGACGTGGTGGTGCACGAAGACCCGTTCTCCCACCTCGAGTCCGGGCACCCCCGGGCCGACGCTCGCCACGGCGCCGACCGGCTCGTGGCCGATCCGGCCGAGCGTCTGGTAGTTCCCCCGGAGCTTCTCGAGGTCGGTCCCGCAGACACCGCAGGCGGCGAGCGCGACGACGATCTCCCCCTCGGCGGGTTCCGGGTCGGCCCGCTCTTCGAGCCCGAGCACGCCGGGGGCGGTGAGCCGGGCGGTTCTCATGCCGCCCGGATCGCCTGGTCGAGGATGTCGATCCCCTGGTCGAGCTCCTCGTCGGTGACGACGAGCGGCGGGATGTAGCGGATCGACGACTTGCCGCACGGCAGGAGGATGAGCCCTCGCGTGAGGGCCTCCTTCAGGATGCGGTCCCGGCGGGCGACGGCCGGTGTCCGCTTCCCGTCCGCCTCGACGAACTCGGTCGCGATCATGAGACCGAGGCCCCGGACATCCCCGATCACCGGGTGCTTCTGCTGGAGCTCCTTGAGCCGGGCGATGAGGTGGGCGCCCCGGGCCGTCGCGGCGTCGAGGAGCCGCTCGCGCTCGATCACGTCGAGCGTGGCGAGACCGGCGGCGACGGAGACGAGGTTCCCCGAGAACGTGCTCGAGTGCGCGCCGGGGTAGGTGAAGTCGAGCTCCTTGCGGAAGACGACGGCCCCCAGGGGGAGGCCCCCGCCGAGCGACTTCGCGGCGGTGACGATGTCCGGGATGATCCCGTGGTGCTCCACGGCGAACCACTTCCCCGTCCGCCCGAAGCCCGCCTGCACCTCGTCGTCGATGAACAGGATCCCGTTCTCGTCGAGGATCGACTTGATTGCTTGGTGCCAGCCCTTCGGCGGTACGACGTAGCCTCCCTCGCCGAGGACGGGTTCGGCGACGAACGCCGCCACGTCCTGCGGCGGGATCGACGTCTCGAAGTACAGCTCCTTGAGGATCTTCGCGCAATAGAGGTCGCAGCTCGGGTACTCGAGGTGGTAGGGGCATCGGTAGCAGTACGGGGGCGGAATGTGGTGGCCGCCCCCGGCGAACGCGTCGAACCGCCGCCGTTGGCTCGGCTTGGACGCCGTGACGGTGAGGGCGCCCATCGAGCGCCCGTGGAAGCCCCCCAAGAGGCCGACGACGATCGGGCGCGAGTTCTGCCACTTGGCGATCTTGACGGCCGCCTCGACGCTCTCGGTCCCGGAGTTCGTGAAGAAGACCTTCTTCTCGAACTTCCCCGGGGTGAGCTCGGTCAGCCGCTCGGCGAGGCGGTTCTGGCTCTCGTAATAGTAGTCCGCCCCGGCGAAGTGCATGAGCTTCTCCGCCTGCTCCTGCACCGCCCGGACGACCGCCGGGTGGCTGTAGCCCGCGTTCAAGACGCCGACGCCGCTCGTGAAGTCGAGGAGCCGGTTCCCGTCGACGTCGGTGACCCAGACGCCGCTCGCCCGCTCCACCGCGAGCGGGGCGATCTTCGTCCCGGTCATCATGAGGCGGGTGTCCTCCTCGACGATCCGCGCCCCCTTCGGGCCGGGGATCGGGCCCCGCACGTCGACCCGGTCGTTGCTCGCTCGGTCGGGGGAAACCTGGGCTGGGGCCTTCTTCGGGGGCATGGTCGGAGGAGGTCGAGGCTCCCCCGAGGGATAATGGTTGATGCGCGCGGGCGACCGATTCCGTCGGCGCCGTCCGATTATCGGGCCTCGGCGGCCCACCGGGCGAGGTAGGCGTCGAGGTCGGCGGGGAAGGTCTTCATGGTGAGCGCGAGGCGGAGACCGGCCGGTTCACCGAAGTACCACCCCGGACAGACGAGGATGCTCCGCTTGAGGAGCCGGTGGGCGAACGCCTCGTCGTCGAACCCCCTCGGGCCGCGCTGGAACCACACGGGAGCAGCGAGCTCGGGGAGGTCGTCGACCTGATGGCGCAGGTAGCGCTCGTTCGCGCGGAACCGGCCGCGGGCCTCGTCGAGGAGGCGCGCGCGGTCCCGCATCACGGCGAGCCCGGCCGAGACCGAGTGCTTCGGGATCCGGTCGAGGAGAAGACCGTGGAGGCGGCCGAACGCCTCGGTCCCTTCCTCGGCGGGGATGGCGTAGCCGAGCCGGAGTTCATCGGCGCCGTAGATCTTGGTGAAGCTGCCCGTGACCCACACCCGCGGGAGCTTCTGCCGGAGGACCGACGGCATCTCCGTGAACTCCCGGAACGTCTGGTCGACCACCATCGGGCGCCGATCGTCGGCGAGCGCCGCGAGTTCGTCGGAGGGAACGGCCGTTCCCTCGGGATTCCTCGGGTTCGAGAGCACGACCGCGTCCGCGTCGGTGGGGCTCGCGGCCGGTCCGAAGCCGATCGCCGCCGCGGCGTCGCCGAGCGGCGGGTACTCCGGCACGGGGTGGTAGATCTTCGGGAGCGTCCGGCCGGCGCGGGTCGCCTCCCGGAACAGGTGGAGCAGGACGAGCGCGTTCGCCTCGGTCGCGCCGTGCGTCAGGAAGACGCGCTCCCCCGGGACCCCGTGGAGTCGGCCGAGGAGGCTTCGCAACCGCGCCGGGTCGGGGGGAGGGAGGGTCCGCAGTGCCTTGGGCAGGGTGGCGAGGGTGCCCGAGAACCCGCTGAGGGCGAGGTTGTGGCGTACGTTCGGGTGGTCGAGCACCCAGTCGCCGAGAGGGAATCCCACGTCCCGTGCGAGCGAGGGCGGGTAGGAAAGGCCATCGACGCGGACCCGACGGTCCGGCCCTCGCCGCGTCCGGCCTACAACCCGAACCGGAGGCTCGCCCAGAGGACGAGGACCGTGATCGCGGTGAGCGGGAGGCCTTGGCGGAGGAAGTCGGTGAGCCGGATGCGCACGCCGGCCCGTTCCGCCGAGTCGACGACGATGAGGTTCGAGGCGGCGCCGAGGAGCGTGACGTTCCCGGCGAGCGTGCTCCCCGCGGCGAGCGCGATCCACATCTCCGGGGTCCCGGGCCCGTAGCCCAACGAGTGCAGCGCGGAGATCTGGAGCGCGACCCACGGGACGTTGCTGAACAGCTGGGCCCCCGCGAGACCGGCGAGGATCTCCGCGGGGATGGCGATCCCCGGGTGACCGGGGCCGGGGACCGCGAGCGTGCGCTCCAGGGCCGAGACGACGCCGGCCGATTCCGCCCCCCCCACGACGATGAACAGGCCGGCGAAGAGGGCGAGGATCGACCAGTCGACCCCCCGGATCAGCCGGACCCGCCCGGGGACGATCGCGAGGAGGACGATCGCCCCCGCGAGGGCGACCTCGTAGACCGGGATCGACGGGAAGGAGAAGGCCGACGCCGCAACGGCGGTCCCGACGAGCACGACGACCGTGGCCGGGAAGATCACGAGCGAGGGGTGGGCCCGCAACCGCGGCCCCCACCCCCCGTTCGGCCAGAACGCGACCGGGTGGGCATGGAGCTCCCGGTGGAGCGCCGCTCCCTTGGCGAACGTGTCCCGGTACATCCAGCGGAGGAACAACCCGCCGACGACGAGGTTCACCACTGTCGGGAGGAGAAGGTAGCGGAGGAACGTCGCGACCGGGTCGGCGAGACCGCTCGACAGCGAGACGAGGAGGTTCTGCGGGTTCCCGAGCGGGGTGAGGACGCTCCCAACGGTGACCGAGAAGGCGAGGACGAGCAGCATCGGGCGTGGCGAGAGACCGAGCTCCTCGGCCATCGCGAGGAAGAGCGGCACCCCGATCACGACGAGGGCATCGTTCACCAGGAACGCCGACGCCGCGCCGAAGCCCACGAAGAGGACGAACGGGAGGTCGCGCGCGTGCGGCGTCGTCGCCACGAGCCAACGCGCGAGGTGGCGGATCGCGCCGGACCGGTCGAGCTCGCGGACGAACAGGAAGAGCGCGAACAGGAAGAGGATCACGGGGAGCGCCTCCTCCATGGCCCCCACGAGCCCGCCCCAGCCGAGCAGCCCCACGCCGAGCGTGGCGAGCGCCCCGATCCCGAACAGGATCCAGACCTCCGGTCCCCGTCCGGTCAACTGGCGCGCCGCGACCGCCACGTAGACCACGGCAAGGAGGGCCGTGGAGAGCCAGAACTGGAACGCCGTGGCGACCCTCCCGGCGAGCGCGAGCGTGCGACCCCTTTTACGCCCGAGGGAGGCGGGCCCCCGACCGTCCTATCGGAGCGCGACCGGTGCGGGCGGCGACGCGTCGGCCTCGACCACGACCGCCGTCCCGTACGCCAGCACCTCGGTCATGATCTGGCCGATGTCGGAGGTGTCGAAGCTGAGGCCGACGACGGCGTTCGCCCCGAGCCCCTTCGCGTGCGCCGTGAGCCGAACGAGCGCCTCGTGGCGGACCTGCTCCAAGAGCTGGGTGTACTCGGTGATCTCCCCTCCCCAGAGGGAACGGAACCCCGCGGTGATGTTGCGGCCGAGCCCCCGGGAGCGGACGATCAGCCCGAAGGTGATCCCGATCACCCGCACGATACGGGCCCCGGGAACGTACGGCGTGGTGACGACCACGCAATCGGTCGGCGGCGCGTAGATCGGCGGGGAGGTCGAGAGGGGGGTCGCCGGCATGGGACCCCCTCCGCGGGGTACGCGGGCCGATTAAGCTTGCCGAGCGCGGGCCCGAAGGGTCGGCGCCCCCAACTCAGCCGAATCGGGGTGACGTCGGCACGAGGTGGGAGGAGGCGCCCACGCAGAGCCCGACGAGGGCGACGCCCACCAGAGAGCCAAGCCAGGAGCCGCCCGTCCAAGCGATGACGCCCAGACCCGCGAGGAGCGTACCGTACAATCCGACCGCGACGCCCGCAGTGAGAAGGTCGTCCCAGGGGTACTCGACCCGGCTCAACGTCCGGCGAACGGACGAGAAGCGGCGCCGGTCGAATGGACCTCGAGGACCCAAAATCTCCCGCTGCATGCGGGAGAGGCCGCGGGAAGAACTCACCGGCGAGGCCGCGAATCTCACGCTCGCTCCGCCCGATTCGATCGGTGAATCGCCCGGGTCCAGTTAAACCCCGTGGCGGGGCGGCTCCCGGTCGCGGTTCCGCTGATCCGTCCGATCGAACCCGGTTGGTTCGGCGCCGGGGTCCGATCGGCTGGCTCCGTTCGGATCGAAGCGAACGTTCTTGGCCCACCGGAAAAGGTCCGTGGTTGATGCCCGATGTCGGGTCCGCCGGCGAGGGCCATCGGGTCCTCCGTCGATCCGCCCTCTGGTTCTCGGAGGGCACGGCCCGCAAGGCCGAGGCTCGACGCTCCCGCCGATGCGTCGAGTGCCAGGGGGTCCTTCCGGACGGGAGGAGCCCCTACTGCGGTCGGGTCTGTCGGTGGCGGTTCCAAGGCCGCTACTTCTGGGACGCGGCCCGGATCTACGTGATGCACCGGGACCGGTACACCTGCCAGCGCTGCCGGGTCCGCCATCGGGCCCGGGAGCTCGAGGTCGATCACATCCGGGAGATCGCCGCGGGCGGCGCGTCGCTCGAGTATGCGAATCTGCAGACCCTCTGCCGAAGGTGCCACCGGTCGAAGACCGTCCGATTCCTCCGCCACCGGGCCGTAGAACGTGGGAACAGGCCGCGCCGGTCGGAACCCCGGGGCGAACCCGCGGCCGACGCGGGGGACTGGTTCCCGGCCTGACGAAGGCGCCCCGGAGGGGTTTATGAGGGCTGGGGCCTCGGTTCGGCGAGTCATGCGGCTTCTCACGGGTTCCAGGGTTCTCTTCCTGGCCCTCACCGTCGGACTGACGGTTCTGGTGGCGCTCCCGGCCACCGGTGGCCTGCCGAACGGCCCAGCGGCCGCCTCGGCCCCGGTCCTCGGGGCGATCGGCGCCCCGGCGAGCGCCACCGCGTTGCCCTCCTCCCCCTCCACCGCGTCCTCGTCCCCCGGGGCGGCGAGCGCCGGGCATGCCGGCCCATCGGGGTCCGGGGCCTCCTCCTCCACGCGCTCGTCCGATCGCTTCCTCGGAGTTGTCGACCCTCCGACCACCCTCGACGGCGCGAGCCCCCAGCCTGCCGCCAAGTCGACCGGACCCACGTTCGACTGGGACTCGGCGTACGTCGGCTACGGGCCCCCGTGGCCGCCCGCGGACCTGATGCTCGGGGTCGGCGAGGGGGCGGCGGTCGACAACGCCCTCGACGAGTTCGTCTTCTTCGGCGGGCTCGCGAGCGGCGGGCTCTCGAACGCGACCTGGACCTACGAGTACTACCTCAACGAGTCGAACGTGATGAACTCCACGGAGAACGGGAGCTCGACGAGCTCGCCGATTTCCCCGCCCGCCCGGGCGAACATGACGTTCGTCGCCGACCAGCCGCTCGGCGAGGTGCTGATGTTCGGCGGGATCACCAACCTCACGACCCAGGCGACGGCGAACGACACCTGGATCTACTACATCCAGAACGACACGTGGGCCGAGATCAACACCTCGGTCGCGCCGCCTCCGAGGGAGTCGATGGCCTTCGCCGTCGACCCCACGGACGGGATCGCGCTCGTCTTCGGCGGGATCGCTCCCAACTTCGAGAGCGCGAAGGTCACGGGGACGGTGATCTGGGGCGATACGTGGGAGTTCAACTTCCACGACGACGCGTGGACCCAGATCAACACCTCGTCGGACTTCCCGGGCGACCTGTTCGGCGCCTCCATGACGTGGGATCCGAACGCCTCGATGTTCATCCTGACGGGGGGATGCGACTTCGACTGCACGAGCGCCACATGGGCGTTCTCCCCCACGACCGAGCGGTGGTCGGAGATTCCCGTCACCGGCGAGATCCCCTCGCCGAGGGCCGGCGCCACGTTCGCCTGGGATCCCGGCTCCGACCTCGCCCTCCTCTACGGCGGGTACTCCTTCGACACGTCCGGGGGGTACAACGTCTTCGGCGGCACCTACGAGTTCCTCCCGACCGGCGATTGGATCGCGATCAACCCGACCGCCTCCGGAGCGGCCCCGATCTACCAGCCATCGCCGACCTACGGGATCCCCGGGATCTGGGCGGACTTCCCCGGCTGCAACTCGATGCCCGTCTGGGGCGGCAGCGTCGCGCTCTCGAGCCCTCCGGAGTTCGTCTACGAGATCCAACCCAACAACGACACGCCGTCCTGGCAGTGCTGGGGGTTCACGAGCGTCCCGTATGCGCCGCAACCCCCGAAGGAGTGCTCCGAGCAGTCCCTGCTCGTCGTCACGGTCCGGAACGCCCGGACCAACGCCGCGATCCCCGACGCCATCATCGAGATCTCGGGCTACTGCCAGCCGGCCGTCGGGCACACCGGACCGTCGGGCTCCTACACGTTCACCACGAACACCCCAGACAACATCACGATCAACGTCTCGGCCGAGTACTACCACGGGAACTCGACCTACTACAACTACACCTACAACAACACCCCGCAGAACACCTCGGGCGAGCTCACGCGCGATGTCACCGTCTTCTTGGTCCCGTACCCGGCGCTGAACGTTCAGGTCCGGGGGAACGATGGGGGGGTCGAGTTCCTTCCCATCGCGGGCGCCGCCGTGATCGCCGACAACTACTCGGTCATCGCCGTCACCGACGCCGAGGGATGGGGGAACGACTCGGCGGTGAGCGAATTCAACCAAACCCTCGAGTTGAGCGCCACGGCGACGAACTATTCGACCACGTGGAAGAACGTCTATATCCCCTACACCGGCGAGGTGAACGCCACGCTCGTCATCCTCGAGGCCGCGGTGCTCACCATTTCGGTGGTGAACTCGGTGACCGGCGCCCCGGTCCCGAACGCCTCCGGCCTCATCACGAGGACGAGCCCTGGGCTCCCGGCGCCGTTCTACTATTCGGCCGCGGCGAACGGGACCTACTCGGTCCGACTCCCCGCCGGGAACTACACCGCGACCGCGGGGGCGCCCGGCTTCCAGCTCAACAAGACCCCGGGGTCCGCCGACCTCCCCTGGATCTTCCCGGCCAAGATGGTCATCCGCCTGAGCCCCGAGCTCGGGACGAACGAGTCGGTCCGCCTCCTCAACGCCTGGACCCACGATCCGATCGGCGGGGGGTACGTCTACTTCGGGAACGACCCGCCGATCGAGACCAACTCGGCCGGCTGGGGGAACGGGACCGATCTCCTCCCGCCCGGTCCGATCGGGGTGATCGGACGCGCGAACGGCTACCTCGTCAACTCCTCCTCGATCACCCTCGCCTACCTAACGACGCTGCCGCCGCTCACGCTCAACCTCACGCCGTACTGTGGCGGCCCGTGCGTCGCGAGCTCGAAGGGCCAGGGGCCGCTCGGCTCCCCGTTCCTCCCGACGGGGGGCTCGGCGCTCGTCTTCCTGTTGAGCGCGCCCGCGATCCTCGCGGTCGCCGGGGCGCTGTACGCGATTGGGCTCAGCGCCCGGCGCGGCCGCCTGCGGCCGGAGGCTCCCTCCGGCTCGGTCGGAGCCACCCCCGCCCCGGTCGCGGCCCGGCCCCAATGGGGGGAGGTTTAAACCCCCCACCCGGTTGGGGCGGCGCGTTCGGCGGCCGTACGTCTCGGGGGTAGCGGATCCATGGCCTCGTGGTGGAAGAAACCGGAGCCTCCCCAGACGGAGGTCGTCGAGCAGATCGAGGCGATCGAGGTCCCGGTCGTCACGGAAGTGAAGCGTCGGCTCGCGAAGGGGGAGGTCGTGGACGCCATCCGATACTCCTACCCGAAGGCGGCCGAGGACCTCGCCCGCGCGTTCAAGCAGCCGTTTCCGCCCGGGATGACCCACGAGGAGTTCCTCCGCCGAGGGAGCCGGAGCGAGATGGGTCACCTACCGGAGTTCTTCCGGAGGTTCTACGAGTGGTACTCCCCGCTCCGCTACGGGCCGACGGCCACCACCGACGTCGACTCCGAGGCGCTCCTCGGGATGCTCGGGAGCATCTACACGCACCGCGCGATGTGGTACCTCTACCTCCAGTCGACCGAGGAGGGCGTGGTGACCGTGAAGTCGCGGACCACCGTGCGACCGGCGCCGGGCCCGGAAGCCCCCCCGACGCCCGACGACGAGGGGGGGCCATCTCCCCCGGCCGAGCCGGAGCCCGCGGGGGCGGACGACGCATGAGCCTCCTATCGGTGATCGAGAGCCCGCCGCTCGCCCTCCCCTTGGCCGTCCTCACGGGCGCGACCCTCGCTTGGGCGGCTTGGAACGTCCGCGACACCCCCGTCCGCACGGTACGCCTCACCCCGCGGCGCGCTCCCGACCGCGATGCCGTGTCCCGGGCCTACCACGCCTTCTTGAACGGACGCTACTCCGATGCGCTCGACCGGGCCCAGGCCCGCCTCGACCGCGCGAGCCGTCGTCTCTACGGCCGCCCGTCGAACCGACTCCCCCGGACCCGCTGGGGCGCGGAGCGGCTCGCGCCCGAACAGGCGTCCACGGTGGTCCGGATGCGGCGGCTCTACCGTCAGATCGCCGCGCTACGGAGCGTCGCCGAGCGACGCGAGGCGGGGATCTGGCTCCGCGTCGACTTCTGGCGGAGCCGGGAGCAGTCGAGGACCCGATTCCTCGGCCGGATGGCACCGGTCCTCGGGGACGTCGCCAGGATCCCGAAGCGGTACACGGAGGCGACCGCGTGAACCCCCCCGGCCCGGCCGCCGACTCGGCCCGCCCGGCGCCGATGGCCCGGGGACCCGGCGTCGGCTCGATCCCCTCCCCTTCCCCCCTTCCGCCGTCGCCCCGGTCCGCTCCGACGGTCGTGGGACCGGGCGGCCTCGCCCCCCCGGAGGCGCTCCGCGCCCTCCAAGCCTCCGTCGGACGCACCGTCATCGGCTACGACGGGATCGTGCGCCTGCTCGCGATCTCGCTGGTCTCCGAGGGACACGTCCTCCTCGAGGGCGCCCCGGGGATCGCGAAGACGTTCCTCGTCCGTCGGTTCGCCGAGAGCCTGAAGCTCTCGTTCAAGCGGATCCAGTTCACGCCCGACATGCTGCCGTCGGACATCGTCGGGGCGGTGGTCCTGAACCCCTCCTCGGGCCAGTTCGAGTACCGCCCGGGCCCGATCTTCGCGAACGTCATCCTCGCGGACGAGATCAACCGGGCCCCCCCGAAGGTCCAGTCGGCGCTCCTCGAGGCGATGCAGGAGCGCCAGGTGACGGTCGACGGGGTACCCCATGCCGTCCCGAGCCCGTTCATCGTGATCGCCACCCAGAACCCGATCGAGCAGGAGGGGACCTACCCGCTCCCCGAGGCCGAGCTCGACCGCCTGCTCTTCCGGATCCTGATCGGCTACCCGAAGGAGGAGGACGAGCGCCGGGTCGTGAGCCAGCACTCGAAGGCGCCGGTCGGGCGACTCCCGCCGCCGGCGCTCGACGCGTCCGATATCCTCTCCTTCCGCGACTCGACCTACTCGATCTTCCTCTCCGAGGACGTACTGAACTACTTGGTCGCGCTGATCCGCGAGACCCGCGAGGACGAGAACATCATGATCGGCGCCTCGCCGAGGGCGGGGGTCCAGTTCGCCCGCGCCGCGAAGGCGGAGGCCCTGTTCGCCGGCCGATCCTACGTGACCCCGGACGACGTGAAGAGCGTCGCGTTCTGGGTCCTGAACCACCGCATCGCCCTCCAGCCCGAGCTCGTCGCCTCCGCCTACAGCGAGGGGACCGGCGGGCTCGAGCCGATCCTCCGGCGCGTGCTCGCCGAGAGCGTGAACCGCCAGGCCGTCCCCCGATGAGCGATCGGGCCCTCGCCCGGCCCGAGACCTACCGGGAGGGGCGCTCGTGATCTCCCGCCGGGGCTGGGAGTCGCTCCTCACCGCCCTGGTCGCGCTCTTCCTGTCGTTCTACGCCCTGAACTACCTCCTCGTCCTCCTCGCGCTCGTCGCCTTTGCCTTCCTCGCCTCGGAGATCGTCCTCTTCCACCTCGACACCCTGGGCCTCGGCTCGCGCTCGTTCGAGGCGACCCGCCGTTCCCGGATCCCCCGCGTCGCCGTCGGGACCCCCGGGCACACCGACGTCTCCGTGCGCTACACGGGCGACGCCGGCATCGTCGCGGAGCTGTTCGACACCATCCCCGACGGCCTCGCCGTACGGGGGAAGCCGCCGCGCCGGGGCGGCTGGTGGGGCCCGGGCGAGACGAAGAGCCTCTCGACGGGGTTCGTCGCGCGGGTCCGCGGGAGCTACCTCATCGGACCGACGTACGTCCGGGTGCGGAGCCGCCTCGGGCTCGCCGAGCGGCGGATCGCCCTCCCGACCGAGCGGCCGATCCAGGTGGTCCCCGAGAACCCGGTCCGCAAGCCGGGGCAGTTGCGCCGCCGGATCTTCACCCGCGTGCAGGGCCGGATGCAACTGCGCCACCGCGGCTACGGGACGGAGTTCCGGGCCCTGCGCCCCTACCAGCTCTCCGACGACATCCGGCACATCGCTTGGCGGCGGTCGACGCTGAAGCAACTCGTCGTGCGGGAGTTCGAGCAGGAGAGCCGGCAGGACGTCCTGATCGTCATCGACGTGAGCCCCGCGATGCTCGCCGGGCGCACCGGGGAGAGCGTCCTCGACCACGCGAGCGCCGCGGCGACGATGATCGCTGGATACGCCCAGCGGAGCGGGGAGGACCGCCTGGGCCTCCTCACCTACTCCGGCAAGGTCCACCAGTTCCTGCGTCCCTCGCGGGGACCGCCTCACTTCCGCCGATTGTACGAGAACGTCGGGATCCTCGCCGTCCGCGAGGGGACGTTCGACCTCGCCAAGGTGCTCGACGCGGTCGGCATGCGGCTCCGCCATGGGGCCCACGTGATCGTCTTCAGCCCGTTCGACCGACCGCTCGACGGGCTCCGCCGCTCCTACGCCCACTTCAAGGCGCGCGGCCACCACCTCTACGCCTTCGTCCCCGACCTCGGCACGTTCTATTCGGCCGGCGCCGACCCATCGTTCCAGCGCTCCCTCGCCTGGGCGATCGAGGACGACCGGCTCCACTTCCACAAGGTCCTTGCGGAGTTGCGGTCCGAGGCGATCCCGACCTTCCCGTTCGACCGGCGCGGGGCCGGGACGAAGGTCATCACCGCCTACGGCCAGATGCGCGCCTGGGGGTCGATGGCGTGAACTCCACGGACCTGCGCTCCCTCCTCATCGTCCCCGTCTTCCTCTACGTCGCCGCCCTCGGCTTCTACTCGTTCGCCGGATGGGACCCGGTCGTCCTCCTGGTCGTGATCGCGATGGCGCTCCCCGTCCTCGAGTTCCTCCTTCCGCGGAGCGGGGGGCGCTGGTTCGCGCCGGCCTGGCTCCTCGCCGGGCTCACCGGCCTCGGCCTCACCATCACGAACGGGGCCCCCACCGGGATCTGGGCCGACATCGGCGCGGGGGTCCTCCTCGGGACCCCGATCACCGCGCTCGCCGGCCTCCTCCTCTGGCGGAAGTCGCGGCTCTCCTACCTCATCGGGGTGGAGGCCGGCCTCGCCGTTCTCCTGATCCTTGTCGCCGCGATCAACTACCTCAACAGCCTCTCGCTTTCCGCCACCTCCGCGAACTGGCTCCTCGCCTTCTCCGGGGTCAACACGCTCCAGTTCGACGCCCTCCTCCGCTGGGTCCAGGGCAACACGACGGGCGCCGCTCCCCCCCTCGCGGTCGTCACGGACCCGGTCTTCATCGCGCTCGCCGTCCTCGCCCTCCTCTCCGTCGTCCTCGCCCTGCTCGAGCGCCCGGCCCACTCCGGCCGGGGCCCGGTCCCGTGGGACCCGCAGTTCTCGCGGAGCTCGGGGATCGCCTCGATCGTGGTGGCGGCGTTCGCCGGACTCACGTTCGAGTGGACGGCCGCCGCCGCCCCGGACTACGCCCTCCTCGTGGTGGCCGTCGGGGTCGCGCTGGCGCTGGGGACGATCGCGGTCCTCGTCGCCTTCACGAGGCGGCGGAGGGACGTCCCGACCGGCCCGCCCCCACCGGCCCCGGGAAGCTAGTTCGTTCCGCGGCCGGGCCCGCTCGCCCGGGCGATCGGGGCCCTACTCG
>JASHSI010000062.1 GCA_030040915.1 Thermoplasmata archaeon
TAATGCTGGCGAATTCACCTATCATGAGTTTGAGCTCGTCACGATTGCCGGCCTTGAGCGCGTGGATGTACTCGGGCCGGTTCTTGCCAAGGAAAAGAAGGCGGGGGTAGTGGCTCCGCGTGAGCATGAAATTCAGGATCTCGCGGCCCACCCGCCCATTCCCATCCGAGAATGGATGGATGATCTCGAACTTGTAGTGAAATAGGACCGCGAGCTCGAACGGGTGAAGACCTGCGCCCAGCTCGATGTAGTACCTTTCGATCGCCTCCGACAGTTCGGATTCGATAAGGTCGGACGGGGTCACCTGAAGGTCGCAGCCGTCGATTCCAACATCGTCGACCCTCCGGAATCGGCCGGCCGACTCCATGTCGATGTTCTGAAGGACCAGCGCATGGAGGTTCCGAATGAACTCCGGGGTCACTCTCCGCTTGTACGAATTCCTGTAACGAATCACCTGCTTGAAATTCTGTACCTCATTGATCTCGCGGAGCGCCTTTCCCTGCGGCGTTATCCCGTTGATCAGAAGGTCGGCCGTCTGCCTCCGGCTCAGCGTGTTGCCCTCGATGGCGGTCGTGCCGGAAATGTACGAGACCTCGAAGTCCCGCTCGTAGGCCTCGATCTCGCTGGGGGCGGCCGACTGGAGGATGCCCTCGTACAGTGTCTTGACCCGTTCCAGACTCACGATTTCTCCCGCCTCGAGGTATCTCGGCGTGTACTGCGCCGCCAGAAATTCGGCCTTCTTCCAGGCGGCCCGCGTCTCCATGTCCGCGGCCCACTCCCGGCGGAGCCGCTCGACCACCGCTTGGCTGGGGGCCTCGGTTCCGATGTATTTCCTGACCTTGGACTTGCGCGCTCCGACCTTCACGTCCCGGACGAGATAGTACGCCGCCCGCCGGCCCCCCCCGAACTTCAGTTCGACGCGGTAGGGGCGCCTCGCCATGCCCGGCGTAGGGGCGGCTGGTTTAATTAATCCGACTATGCGGCCGCCCCTATGGGGTCGTTCCGGGGTTCGCCGGAACACCCTAGGAGCGGCTCGCCGCCGGCTGCGCGACGGCCCCTCGCCCGATAACCGCGGGACGGGGCTCGCCTAGCGGTTCACCGCTCAAGCGCGTAGCGCCGGCCCTTCCACTCGAGCGGCCTACCGGCCAACCCACGCCAGAGAGACGTCGCTACGAGCACGACATAGAACCCGACGGCGACCGGGAAGAGGAGCCCGTACGCCGTCGGCGTCCTGAGCCCGTGGGCCATCGCGAGATGCTTGCCGAATAGGGCGAAGTAGAGCACCGCCCCCCACGCCGCAAGGGCGGTGGAGCCCCAGATGAGCCCGAGCGGTAGGACCGCGAGGGGGAGCCAGAAGAGGCCGACCAGGCCCGCGAGGAACGCCAGCTGCCGGCCAGCCGAGAAATCGACGCCGTGAACGTTCTTGAGGAGTCCCTCGAACATCTCGTGGCGGTCCCGGTACATCCGGGTCGACAGGAGGTCCGGGGCCCAGGCGACCCGCATCGGGAGACCGGCGGTCCGATACCGGCGCGCCAGCGCGACGTCCTCCAGGACAGCGAACCGAACGGCCGCATGCCCGCCGACCCGCTCGTACCCCTCTCGGCGGACGAGCGTGAACTGGCCGTTCGCCATCGCCGCGCGCGAGTCAGGGCGGTTGACCCGGGGCGTCCGGAAGTACGTGAGGACCATCTGGGCGTAGAACGGGAGGATCACTCGCTCCCAGAACGAGCCGGTCTCGAACCGAGGGGCTAGGGTGGCGAGCTCGGCCTTCTCTCGGAGGGCCCATTCTACGGCGGCCCGCACGGCGGTGCGCTCCAGCCGGACGTCGGCGTCGAGGAAGAGGACGAATTCCCCGTGCGTCGCCTTCGCGCCGAGGTCGCAGGCCCAGTTCTTCCCGACCCACCCCTCCGGGACCGGGGGCTCCTCGATCAGCCGGACCCGGGGGGCGCGAGCCTGCGCGACCTCGCGGGTCCGGTCCGTCGACGCCCCGTCGACCACAACGATCTCCAGGTCCGGGTAGCCCTGCGCGAGGAGGTCGTCGAGACACGGACCAAGGTCGAGTTCCTCGTTCCGCGCCGCGATCACGACGCTCAGGGAGGGAAGGGGTCCTGGGCCCAGGGGACCGACCGGATCCAGCCGGGGCATCTGGAGGGCGAGCACGATCGCGACGCCCTGGAACAGCAGGGCGACGAAGGACAGCCCGAAGATGAGGAGGAGGATGGCGAGGTCGACCACCCTCCGCCGGCCGGCGGCGTCTATTAATCGGGTGCGGTCGACTCCCCCGACGCGCGATGGCGACGGTCGAGCATCCTCGGATCCGGCCGGGCCTCATCGAGGACCGAAGCTATCAGGCCCGGATCGCCGCGGCGGCCATCGACCGCAACACGCTCGTGGTCCTGCCGACCGGGCTCGGGAAGACCGCGATCGCCGTCCGCGTAGCGGCGGAGTCGCTCCGACGGGCCCCGACCCGCTCCATCCTTCTCCTCGCGCCGACGCGGCCGCTGGTCGTGCAGCACGCGGAGACGCTCGGCGGCGCGCTCCTCGCCCCGGCGCCGCTCGTGCTCACCGGATCCATCCCGCCGGAGCGTCGGGCGGCCCTCCTGAACCCCCCTCAGATCGTCGTGGCCACCCCCCAGGTGGTGGCGAACGATCTTGGGAAAGGGGGGTTTCCCCTGGAGAGCTTCTCGCTCCTCGTGTTCGACGAGGCCCACCGGGCCGTCGGCGATTACCCGTACGTGCGGATTGGCCGGGCGAACGCGGAGGGGGCCCGTGCGCGCGTCCTCGCCATGACCGCCTCGCCCGGTTCCAGTCGTCGGGCGATCGCGGAGGTATGGGCGAACCTGGGGATCGAGCACGTCGAGTATCGAACCTCGGACGATCCGGAGGTCTCCTCCTACGTTCCCGGGATCGCGGTCGAACCGGTGCCGGTCGCGGTACCGGTCGAGGTCCAGCGGCTCGCGGCCGGGCTCCGGACCGCCCTGCGGACCCAGACGGACCGGTTGGCTTCGGTGGGCCTGTTGCCGGCCGGGGCGACCAGCCGTCGCCTTCTCCTCGACGTGGGGAACACCCTCCACCGTCAGGTGGCGGCGTCCAAGAAGCGGGGGGAGCTGGCACCGGCCGGCGTGTGGGCGGCGGTCACCGCCCAGGCGGCCGCGATGAAGGCGCAACATGCCGTGGAGCTCGTCGAGACCCAGGGGGTGGAAGCGCTCCGGGCGTTCCTCGGCCGTCAGGCCGAACTGAAGGCGTCACCGGCCCAGCGCGCGTTCCTCGGCGACCCGGAAGTGGTCGCGGTCACCGAGCTCCTCCGCGGGATGAGCCTCGAGCATCCGAAGGTCGAGCGGACGGCCGCCATCGTTTCGGAACAGCTCCACCGCGTCCCGGAGTCCCGGGTGATCGTCTTCACCCAGTACCGCCAGACCGCCGACGTGCTCCTCCACGAGCTCGAGGAACGGAAGGACTCGAGCGTGCGTCCCGCCCGGTTCGTGGGCCAAGGCTCGCAGGGGGACGACGCCGGGATGAGCCAGAAGGAGCAGGTCGCCCGGCTCGCGGAGTTCCGGGAGGGCGTGGTGAACTGCCTCG
The DNA here is from genome assembly GCA_030040915.1 of Thermoplasmata archaeon. GTDB lineage: Archaea > Thermoplasmatota > Thermoplasmata > Lutacidiplasmatales > UBA184 > Lutacidiplasma. Next base: position 3,580 of record JASHSI010000062.1, read on the forward strand.
TCGCCACGTCCGTGGCGGAGGAGGGGCTGGACGTCCCCAACACCGACCTCGTCGTGTTCTACGAGCCGGTCCCGGACGTCATCCGGTCGATCCAGCGGCGCGGCCGGACTGGGCGCGCGCGCACCGGCCGGGCCGTCGTGCTCGTCGCCGAGGGGACCCGGGACGTCGGGCTGCAGCGGTCGAGCTCCCGGAAGGAGCGGAGGATGCACGAGATGCTCGAGGAGATCGAGGAGGAGTCCCATCGAGGACCGGTCCGCCCGCCCCCGCCCCGGCTCACCCAGCGCTCGCTCGAGGAGTTCCCTTCCGGACCCTGATCGACCAGGGCTGGGTCACTTCCCGGTGCTGCCGAATCCGCCGAGTCGGCTCACTCGGGGGGCCACCGTCCCCTCCTCAAAGTGCGCGGGTCGGTCGGCGACGAGTCGGATCTGCCCGATCCGGTCCCCGACGGAGATCGAGTAGCGCCCGTCGAAGAGGAAGGTGAGCGGGATCCGGATCTCCCCCGAGTAGTCCCGGTCGATCGTCCCTGGCGCGTTGACCATCAGGACCCCCTTGGAGGAGAGCCCGCTGCGGGGGCGAACCTCGAGGAAGGTCCCCGGCGGGGGGCGCATCTTGAAACCGGTCCGGACGAGCGTGACCCGCCCCCGTTCGAGCGTCGTCGACTCGGCCGCGGCGAGATCGAAGCAGGCGGATCCGCGGGTCGCCCGGGCCGGCAGGGGCACGATGGCCGCGTCCGGCAGGCGCTCGACGATCACCCGGGCGGCCCGCGGCGCCACGGTGAGGGCCGAGCGGCGCCCGGCCTTCTACTCTTCGGTCCCAGTCCCCGGGGGGGCGGCGATCGGCTCCGCCGCCAGGTAGCGCGCTACGAGCAGGCGTTCGGCCCGACGGAGCATCTTGCCGAGAGCCGGCGGGCTCTGACCGGTGAGGCGAGAAAGCCGGGTCAAGGTGATCCGGCGGGGGAGCGCGTAGTAGCCGAGCGTCCAGGCCCGGGCCAAGGTCTCCCGCTGCCGACCGGTGAGATCGGCCGAGGCCGGGTCGGCGAGGGTCGGGCGGCTCGAGGTCCGGAGGACTCGGAAGGGGAGCTCCATCCGTCGCAGCCGGGAGAGCACCTTTCCCAGGGCCCTCTCTTCGGCCCGGAAGGTTGCTACGGTGGTCCGCTCCCCGACACGGAACGGGGCGGTCGGGGAGATCTCCCCGCCCGCGAGGTCGATCAGCGCCTGCAGCGAGGCCGGATTCTTCTGGCGGACGAGGAGGATGTAGTCCCGGGTCCTCGGCCGGCGCTCGACGAGCTCGAAATCCGTCAGCCCGTAGAGCCGACGGATCCGGCGCGATTCCCGCTCGAGCTCCGCGGCCGAACGCAAGCCGCCGCGCCGTCGCAGGCGAAGGAGCTGGAGCCGCCATCCCCGCTCCAGGCGGAGGGTCTCGAGGAGCTCGACCTCCTCGTACCGGTCGAAGAAGCGGGGCGGGATGACGCCCATCGCCGCGAGGTCCGCGGTGGCGAACTCGAGCATCACCGTCTGCATCGCGCGGCCGCCGGGTTCAGGGGTAAACCCTTGGAGCGGCGCCCCGCCTTAAAGTAGGGGGGCTCGCTCGCCGGGTCCGGCCATGGCATACCCGTCGCTCGGCGCCTTCCTCGAGGAGCTCGAGACGGCGGGGGACCTCCAACGGATCCGGTCCCCTGTCTCCCGGGACCTCGAGATCACCGAGGTCACCCGGAGGACGATCGCGCGCGACGGACCGGCGCTCCTCTTCGAGCGCGTCCCCGGTTCGACGATGCCGGTGGCGATGAACGTCCTCGGGTCCCCCCGGCGGATCGCCCGCGCCCTCGGGGCGAAGGACCTCGACGAACCGGCGAAGCGGATCGGCGAGCTCCTGCGCCTCAAGCCGCCCGCCGGCATCGGGGCGGCGCTCAAGGACCTCTCCGGGACGATCGATCTCCTCCAGACGGTCCGCTCGCTCGGCCCGAAGCGCGTGTCGAGCGGCCCGTGCCAGGAGGTGGAATCCGACCACGTCGACCTCGACTCCCTCCCGATACTCCGCACCTGGCCGGGGGACGGAGGCCGGACCGTCACCTTCCCCATCGTGATCACGAAGGACCCGGAGAGCGGGGAGTCCCACACCGGGATCTACCGACTGCAGCAGTACGGTCCGGATACCCTAGGATTCCACGCGCAGATCCATCGGGTGGGCCGGAGCAACCTCGCGAAGTGGGCCGCGCGCGGGCAGCGGATGCCGGTGGCGGCCGTGATCGGGGCCGACCCGGCCACGGTCCTCTCCGGGCTCGCCCCCGTCCCCGAGGGGATCTCCAACTTCGTCTTCGCGAGCTTCCTTCGGCAGGAGCCGTTGAAGTTGGTGCCGGCCCGGACCGTCGACCTCGACGTCCCTGCCGAGGCGGAGATCGTGCTCGAGGGGTACGTCGACGCCTCGGAGGAGAAGGTCGAAGGACCGTTCGGCGACCACACCGGCTACTACTCGGCGCCCGAGCCGTTCCCGGTCTTCCACGTCACCCACATGACGCGACGGTCCCGGCCGGTCTACCTCGGCACGTTCACGGGGAAGCCACCGACCGAGGACGCGGTGCTCGGGAAGGCGGTCGAGCGGATCTTCCTCCCGGTGGTCCGACTGGTCCTCCCCGAGATCGTCGACATGAACCTCCCCGTCGAGGGGCTCTTCATCAACGTCGCGGTTGTCTCGATACGCAAGCGCTACCCCGGCCACGCCCGGAAGGTGATGCACGCCCTCTGGGGGTTGGGCCAGATGATGTTCACCCGGTACGTCGTCGTGGTCGACGAGGGGGTCGACGTGCACGACCTCTCCGAGGTGCTCTACCGCGTCGGGCTCCAGGCCGACCCCGGTCATGATCTCGAGATCGTGGAGGGGCCGGTCGACCAGCTCTCGATCTCGAACCCGGTGCCGAACTTCGGCTCGAAGATCGGGATCGACGCGACCCGGAAGGGACCTTCCGACGCGTTCCCGAGGCCGTGGCCGGAGGAGATCCGGATGGACCCGAAGGTCATCGAGCGGGTCGACGGGCTCGCCGCGAGCGACCCGGCCCTCGGCGCGCTCCTCGGCCGTCCGAAGCCGTGAGCGCCCCGTCGGGCGGCCGGGCCGGCGAGCTCGCCCGCTTCCTCGAGATCCAGAACCTCGGGCTGAACCTGTTCTTCGCCATCGCCTTCCTCCTGGTCGCCGCGGGCGGGATCCCGTCGCTGCGTGTGCTCGTCCTCGCGGTCGTGGCGTTCATCGCGGCCCGCAACGCCGGGCACAGCTTCAACCGCTGGGTCGATCGGGACCTCGACCGACAGAACCCCCGCACCGCGGGCCGGGCCCTCGTCACCGGGCGGCTCTCCGAGCGCTTCTCCCTCGCGATGACCGCGGCGAACGCCGCGATCCTCGTCGCGGCGGCCGCCCTCCTCAACCCGCTCGCGCTGGCGCTGGCCCCGGTCGCGCTCGCCCTTCTCCTGGGGTACAGCGCGACGAAGCGTTGGGGTTGGGGGACGACGCTCTTCCTCGGGCTCGTGGAAGCCGTCACCCCGGCCGCGGCGTTCGTCGCCGTGCAGGGGGCGCTCCCATCGGTGGCCGTTCTGGCCATCGTGGGGATGTTCTTCTGGGGGAGCGCGTTCGAGACGGTCCACAGCCTAGGGGACCTCACGTCGGACCGGGCGCTCGGCCTGCCGTCCCTGCCGGTCCGCGTGGGGGAGGCTCGGGCCCGGTCCGCCGTCGCGCTCTTCCACGGGGCCGCCCTCGCCGCGTGGGCCGGGTTCGGCTGGTTCGCCGGCCTCTCCGGCCCCTACTTCCTGGGGCTCGGGGTCGTGGCCGCCCTCGTGGCGGCCTCGGACGTGGGGTTCCTGCGAGGAGCCATGCCGACCGCTGGCCGATTCCGCCGCCACATGGCCTACGGGGCGATCTTCCTCGCCGGGACCGCGGTGGCGATCTTCCTTCCGGCGGTTCTCGCCCTCCCGTGAGGGGTGAACGGGCCCGCAACACAAGGTTCGTCGGAGGTACTACGGCCGAATCGACCGGGTCACCACCCTTTTCAGGCCGGTTCGGTTCGTCCGCGGGGATCGACGATGACCCAGGTGATGATCGGACTCTCGGCGCGCGACGACAAGACCACGAACGCGGTCTGGCGACTCGCCAAGCGGAACCTGAACCCGGTCGTCCGTCGGAGGATCGGGTGGCGGGGGCGGTCGAGCTTCCTCCGCACGCTCATACTCTACGGCTTTGAGAAGGCGAGCGAGGACCCGATGGCGTTCCTCCGCGAGGTCCGGGAGACGCACGACCCGATGATCGGGTCGCTCGGCCGGTCGGTGGGCGGAGCGGACCGACGCGAGGCCCTGGTCGCCCGATGGGAGGCGTCGTTCCCCGGGCCGGCAGCCACGGCGCGCGGACGCAAGGCGCCGAAGTCGCCGTAGGAATCCTCGCCCGCACGGCATCCGGACCGGAGGGGATCCGCCCGTGACGCGCCGCGCCGAACGCTGGGAGGGGCTCGCCATCGGCGGACCGGCCGAGGTCGGCCCGCTCCGACTCAACGCCCCGACGCTCTTGGAGAGCCGGTCGGGCCCAGAGGCGGGCGATGGGTCCGATCCGCCCTCCCGTTCCGTTCGCCTAGTGGCCCGCGGTGAGGCCGCGGCCGGTCGTCGGCGTCTCGCGCTCCTCCAAGGGTCCGAGTCGATCGAGCTCGACATCGCGGTCGACCAGCCCGAGATCGCCCGGGGACTCGGCCGCCCCCAGGAGGTCGGACCCCGGGTGCAATCGATCCACTGGCCCATCGCGGACGGAGCGTGGGAGGAGCTGAGGAAGGTTTCGACCGACCTCGTCGTCCTCGCGAACGCGCGGTCGCTGTTCGCCGAGGGGGAACCGTTCGTCCGGGCGGTCCAGGAGCTCCGGGGCCGTCTCGGGGCCTCCCCGCTCCTTTGGGCGCCCCGGGTGGCCCTCCCCCACCGCTTGGCGATGCTCGTCTATCTCGGCGTGGACGTCGTCGATTCCACGGAGGCGCTCTGGCGCTCGGCGGAGGGGGAGTTCCTCACGGCGGACCTCGGGGTGGGCCGACCCGAGCCGTCGCGGTCGGAGGGGGCCTGCCCGTGTCCGTCGTGCCAAGGCGGAACCGATGTCGCGGACGGCGGGCACGCGACCTGGGTGCTACGAGCCGAGTTCCGGCGGGTTCGGGCCGCCCTCGCGGAAGGTCGCCTCCGGGAGCTCGTGGAAGCGCGCCTCGGCTCGGAGCCGCTCCTCGCCGAGATGCTTCGCTACGCGGACCGGGACCTCGCCGATCTCCTGGAGGCCCGCGCCCCGGTCACGGGCGATGGGGTCCGCGCCTATACGCTGAGGGAGTCCCTCTCGCGTCCGGAGGCCCGGCGATTCCGGGCGCGCTTTCTCGAGCGATACTCCCCGCCTCCCTCGAAGTCCGTCCTCCTGCTCGTTCCCTGCTCGCGCACCAAGCCGTACCGGAACTCCCCGTCCCACCGCCGGATCCTCCGCGCGCTCGACGGACTGCCGAACCGGCCTCGGCTCCATGTCGTCTCGGTGACCTCCCCGTTGGGCCTCGTGCCCCAGGAGCTCGAGGATGTCCCTCCGGCCCGCCACTACGACATCCCGGTGACCGGGCGATGGGACGAGGAGGAGCGAGGTTTCGTCACCGTGGCCTTGACCCACCTCCTGCGCCACGAGTCGTACTCCTCCCTCCTCGTCCACCTCGACCCCGAGGAATACGGGTTCCTGCGCCCGGCCGTGGAGGGCCGCGCCGGGCTCACCTGGACCATGACGGGGGACCGTACCACCTCCGCGCCGGCCCTCGATGAACTCCGCCGGGCGGCGGAGATCGCGCTCGCCCCCCTCCCCGCGGTGGAAGGGGGTCCGCTCTCCGTGGTCCGCGAGGAGCTCCAAGCGATCGCGGCGCTGCAGTTCGGTGAATCGTCCGCCCGGGCCTTGTTCTCGCCCCCGGTTCGACTTCACGGTCGCCCGTGGTTCCAGCGGGTGGTCGATGGCGCGGGGAAGGACCTCGCGACGTGGCGCGAGGAGCGAGGGCTGTTCCATCTCACGCTCCCGGGAGGGGAGCGGTTGAACCGCGAAGCGACCCTCGAGGTCGAGATCCGACCAGAGGTCCCCTTGGGCGGGGACGTGTTCGCTCCAGGGGTCGGGCGGGCGGACCCGCGGATCCGGACGGGGGACGCGGTGCGGGTCGTCCGGGCGGGCGCCCTCGTGGCGGTCGGGGAGGCGGCGCTTCCCGGGCCCCTCATGACGGGGGTCTCCCACGGTCTCGCCGTTCGGCTCCGGCACCGGGGCGTATCCCGGGCGGGGGCCGCCGCGACCGACACGGCCTTGGAGTCGGAGGGCGATCCCACCACGGGCCGGTCGTCTAGCGGTTAGGACGCCGCGCTTACAACGCGGAGATCGGCGGTTCGAATCCGCCCCGGCCCATCGCCCCGAGGCGCCATATTACGGAGGCCCGTAAGTAGGTCCACTCCCTCGAAAACACGCCCTCTGACCCCCCGTCCGTCCACCGACCCCCGAGATCGCGCTACCCACTCCCGACCCCTCGGGCGGGCCCCCTCCGCGCTCAGCCCGACCCAATCAGCGCCCGCCTCAGCCTTCGAAGCGCATCCCCACGGAGCGTCTCTGTCCTGCGAACGGTCCGCTTCCAGCCTCCGACCCGATTCCACGGTAGCCCGAGCCGACGGGCTTCGGCGCGAAGAGCATCGGGACGGTTAGGCGCAAGCTATCGATGGCGACGGGATAGTAACAATTACGCCGAGTCACAAACCTGAACGGCTACCGTACGGACGCAACTACGTCTTCGTGGACCTCTTTCGACTCGGTGGGGAGCGCGACTTCACCGGTTCGAGATAGGCCTTCAATGGATCCCAGTAGCTTTCCTTCCAGCCCTGCGAGAGATGTCCCGCATGCTGGGCTGGCACTTCGGTGTGAGTGAACTGGATTCGGGTCCCTCCCCGGGATGGGCTTAGGAGGAAGGAGACCTTCGAGTAGTAGTCCTCGGGCCAATCCTCGTGCGTAGCGCGCCAGCTCTGGACGATCTTTCGGCCAGCGACGAGCTCGAGGTTCTTCCCGTGGATGTAGCCGTCCCAGGCCTCGAACTGGCCCCCGACGCGCGGGCTGATCTTGGCTTCCGCTCCGCTGAAGCCTATGTGCCCCTCGGTCGTCATGAGCGCCCGGTAGACCTCCTCCGGAGGAGCCCGTATCCATACCGTCTGCCGGATGGTCCGAGTCTTCGCCGCCACAGTCCGCCTATAGAGGGCATGACCTTCCAGCGTTAAAGGAAACCGGCGGAGGGAGCCTTCCCGCCACGTTCCCGTAGCACCCCGGATGTCGCCTCGTTCAGCCACGGGTTCCCGGGGGACTGGACCACGGGCTCGGTAACCCTACTGAAGTACCATTGAGACTTGGGCTTTCGAGATGCCGAAGAAGCAGGTCAAGGCGAAGAAGAAGAGGTAAGCGGCCGCGACCATCGTTGGTCGGTGACCAGCAGGGATCGCATGCGCGCACCTCTCATCTAGCCCAAGAGGGCTAGGGACGTCGACGGATCCCTGTTCCCCACTATCGACCCGATTCCCTTGGATCTCAATTTTCGGCGAAGGTCTCTAGCTCCGACGCCCGCCGGTCCGCCTCGTGCCACGAAAGCGGCTCATGAGCGAGAGCAAGTAGCGAAGGGAGCTTGACCGTGGCCGAGGGAAACATATCCGGGGAGCCTAGAGGGCCGCCGATGTTCTTCGCAGACTCCCGCTTCATCATCGACGTCCTGGAAGGGGAGCCGGGCGCTCTTCGGCAAGCTGAGCAGCTCCGATGGGCCGGGACACCCGACTTGTTGCCGGCCCCCGTTGCCCCGGAGGTCTTGATAGGGGGAAGCACGAGGGGGAGGTATCTCGTCAAGGCCGAGGAGCTAATCGATGGACTCGAGACGGTCTCCGTCGATCGCGAATCCGCTAGGGAGGCGGCCCTGATCGGCTTCCAGACGCGCTGAGCGGGATGATCGGTCGGGTCGACCGACCTCCTCATCGCCGGCGCCGCACGGCGCCATCGGGCGACCGTTATTACACCTGACTCGGCTCTTGGAGCGGCAGCGGGATTGACGATGCTCCGATATTGAATGGGCGGCTATGGTCCTGGCGTCCTCTCCCCGCGACCCATATCCCTAGGAGCGCTGTAAGCTCCACAATTCGACGGTGTGGGGGATTGAGCGGGATACCGACACACCCTGGGGCTCCACTTCTTGTCCAGGTTCTTGCGACCACGGACCGGCTCGCTCCCCAGGTGCCGAGACGTCGCGGCCGGTCCTCGGCGGGACCTCCCGGAGCGGGCCTATCCGCGGGCCGGGAGCCCACGCCGATACCGCTCCTCTAGGGCGGCCACGAGGCGGTCCCAGAAGAGGTTCGTGCCGTGAACCCAGTCGGCCTTGGGAGGAAAGTCCGGGACCATCCAGCGCTCGACGAGGGCCAGGGTGAGGCGGGTCTTCTTCGGACCCAAGTGAGTGAGCTTGTAATCGACGGAGTTTAGGTCGCGTTCGTCGATCTGGTCGAGGTGCCACGCATCGGGTGGGTGGAGCCGGACCAATTCCACCGCGATCTTCAGCGGCTTGCCCTTCGGAGGGAAGGTGCGCACCCGAACCACCCGGTCCTCCGAGAGGTGGATCACTCGGTATCGCGGCCGGGAGCGGGAGAACTTGCCATCGTCGGTCCGATAGTCGGTGCACCAATCGTAGGCGTACCGTAGGGGGACGGCGATAACCTTGGAAATTCGGACGGCATGCGTCGCGTACACCCGCCGACCGGTTTCGGGCACGGGAGCCGCCAGTTCCACCCCGTCGATAAGACTTGACGGTGGGAGACCGAAGCGCCCTCTCCCTCCCCGCGCGCAAGCGGGGTGGTCGAACTCGCCTGGTGGGCGGACCGACCGCTACCTGGCGACCCTTCGCGCTCGGGCCGCCTTCTTCTCCGAGGCGAGTACGCGTCGGAGGCCGCGGACGTTCCTACGCAAGTAGACCAAATCGGGCGCAGGTGGGCCAGGCTCCCCCGGCTCCGAGACGAGTCCCAAATCCGAACGGCTGCCCGGAGCCGCTCTATGTGAGCGAGGAGGGGGTTGATCGTGAGCCGCACCCATTCGGTTCGGGGATCAACCTTGCCGAACTCCTTCCGCATGCTGAGCAGCACCTTCCGGAGGCGGGGCAGGTCCGCGCGGTAGACCCGATCGACCTAGTCTCCTCCGAGCACGGCCAGTTCACGGGCGGTAGGAGAGGGTGGCCTGCCCGGGTTGTCCGTCCCAGGTCGCGATGGGTAGTGCAATCTCGATTGAATGGGTTCTACCTATGGAGCGAAGTGGGCGCGGCCAGATTCGAACTGGCGACCTTCACCGTGTCAGGGTGACGTCATAACCACTAGACTACGCGCCCGCTCGGCGGGGGACCAGCGGGTCCCTCATAGCCCTTGTTATTTTCCGCGCCTTCCGACGCGCTCGTTCACCCGTACCCGCCCGGGAAGCTTCCCGGGTCGGGGTGCTCGTTCCACTGGTAGTAGCCCATCGACTGGCGCTGGGACTCGCTGACGTCCCGCCGGAGTCCCCCCTGGAGCGAGCCGTATGCGGCCGTGATCTGCTCCTCGATCGAGCGGGCGCGGGCGAGCGCCTCGCGGAAGTGCGAGGCCTCGAGATGCTCGCTGCCCGAGATCGCAGCGAGGTCCCCGGCGGTCCGGATCAGGCCCCCGAGCTCGCGGAGGCGTAGGGTCAGCGCGTTCTTCCGGCCATCGGTCGCCTCGGCCCTCCGACGGGCCTCCTTGATGAGCTCCTGGATCGCCTCCCCGGTCGCGGGCCGGATCCGGCCGTCGGTGGCGATCTCCTGGGCGCAGAACTGCGCGAGGTGCATCCGGTTCGCCTCGGTATCGGGCATCGTGGTGTCGAGCAGGATCTCGTAGCCACCGCCCGCGATGCGGGAGCGCAACGGCGAGAGGATCTGGTGGAGGTCCTGGATGTTCGAGGCGGCTACGAGGATGAAGTCGCACGGGACGCTGTCGACCCGGACCGAGGCCCCGCCGGATTGGGGATTGCGCCCGCTGATCGGGAAGCGCTTCTCCTGCATCGCGGTCAGGATGTGCCGCTGGAGGTGCCCGAGGTGGGGGAGCTCGTCGATGAATAGCACCCCCTCGTGGGCCTCGTGGACCGCCCCGGGGATCGTCCGCTCGTACGGCGCGGTGCCAAGCTGCGGGTGACCCCCGTACGGGTCGTGCCGCACGTCACCTAGAAGCTCGGTCTCGCTCGCGCCGGTGGCCATCACGAACGGGTTCCGGTCGAGCTTCACGAGGACCTTGCGCGGGCTCTCTTTCTGCATCGAGCGCCTTCGCTCGAGCGCGCGCTGGTCGAGGACCTTGATCTGGTCCCCGGCCCGCTCGTAGGCGACGACCTCCTCGACGCCGTTCTTCAGGCGGGTCGTCCGGACCGACTCCATCGGGTTGCCGCCCGGGCTCACCGTGAGCTCGAGGATCCCGCCCACTAGGTCCCGGAACGGGTTGCCGCTCCCCGCCACCCCGGGGACGACCTGCTTCAGGTTGCCGCAGCTCGGGCAGTAGCGCTCCTGCGGGTGGGAGTAGAAGCTGCACCTCGGGCACCGGTAACCCAGGCGCTCCGCGACCGAAGCCGGCGCCTCCTTCGGGTCGATGAGCTCTCCTTCGGTCCCGCGGACCACCTCGCGCTCCCGCATCACCTCGTCCCGGCCTACTACCTCGACCGAGGGCCGTTCGGGGTTCTCCGGGTTGTGGACGATCCGAATCTCGGTGCGCGGCCGGTCGAGGTGGAGGGCGAGCGCCTGGGCGATCATCGACTTGCCGATCCCCGGCGGGCCGACGAGGAGCAGGTGGCGGTGCTGGTAGGCCGCCACCCGGGCGATCTCGACCGCCTTCTCCTGGCCGATCACGCGGGCGAGGGGGTCCGAGGGGATCGGGATGTCGTCGGAGGTACGGATCTCCTCGAGCGACATCGGCGTCGACCGGGGCTTCTCGGCCGCGCCGGCGGAGCCCTGGGATGCCATCGTCCCCCGCGAACCCGTCCTGCCGCTTAACGGGTCGGTTACCCTCGGGGAGGTCCGGGCGACCGACCCCGACCCGGTGGGCTCGCGCCCCTCACGCCGGCCGGGCCCCGGGGATGGGGGCCCCGAGGTCCTGACGAGTGAAGATCTTGAGCCCGTCCGGGACCTTGCCGATCGCCCCGATGCGGTTCGCCACGACGGTGTCGATCCCCTTCTCGTGCGCGACGTCGATCAGGCGCTGGCTCACGACGCCGTCGAAGACGACGGCCTTTGCGGGTCCGCCGAACGAGGCGAGCGACTCGATCATGTCCTTCACCGGGGTCTCGAGGGCGACGGAGCCGTCCTCGACGACGAACACCGACTTCGAGCTGTTCTCGAGCTGTCCCAGGAGCTCGAAGTAGCGCTGGAGCTCCGGGGGGAGCGGGGCCGCCGGGGGTGGCGGAGGGGGCGGCATCGGGCGTCCCATGGGATCCCGCGGGGGCGGCATCGGGCCCCGGTCGGGCCGCTCGTCGCGCCGGGGGGGCCGGTCGTCCCGGCCGCCGGGGGGTCCGCCGCGGTTCATGTTGCCGCCGCCACCGCCTCCCTCGGGCCGCTCGTCCATCGGGGCCCGGGAGGCGCCGGTCGACTCGAACCCGGTCATCTCCAGGTACTGGTTGATCGGGATCTTGTTCCTCAGGCACTTGACGAGCTGCTTCTGGGTGAGCTCCTCGACCTCGCTCCCGCGCGGGGCGCGGGCGACGAAGTCGACGTCCATCGTCTGGAGCATCTCCCGAAGGATGAGCTCCCCGGCCCGGTCCCCGTCCGTGAAGGCAGTGACGGTCTTGCCCCGGGAGAGGTCCTTCACCGTCTGGGGGACGCTCGTCCCCTCGACCGCGATGCAGTTCTTGATGCCGCAGCGCAGGAGGTTGAGTACGTCGGAACGCCCCTCGACGACGATCAGCGCCTCCGCCTGGTCGATGTTCGGGCCGGCGGGAAGGTGCTCCGGCCCGTAGGAGGTGATCTCCTCGACCTGGACGGCCTTCCGGACCGACTCGGTGAGGTCGATCCCGACCCCCTTCGAGCTCTCCTGGATCTTGCTGAGGATCTCCTTCGCGCGCTCGACGACCTTCTGGCGCTTCGAGATGCGGATGTCCTCGACGCTGATCACCTCGATCTTGGCCCGGCAGGGGCCGATGCGGTCGACGGTCTCGAGGCCGGAGGCGAGGATCGCGGTCTCGACCTGGTCGAGGGAGGAGGGGATGATGATCTCCCCTTCGCTCTTCCCCTTGCGGCTGTCGATGTCGACCTCGATCCGGCCGATCCGACCGGATTTCTGAAGGTCCCTGAGGTCGAGCTCGTCGCCGAGGAGCCCTTCGGTCTGGCCGAAGACGGCCCCCACGACGTCGGGCTTCTCGATGACCCCGTCGGCGGCGATGCGGGCGCGGATCTGGTACTTGGCGGCGTTCGGGTCGTTGCTCATGCTCTTTCTTGCTCCTTGGTTGGTGCGTTGGGGAACGTGGCCCCGATCACGAGGCCCGGTTTCCCCGCGGGCGGAGCTAAGGCGACCGGTCGCCGTCGACCACTAGGCCCGGAAAACTACTACGGGAGGAGGGCGAAACCGTAAGTCGCATATCCGTGAGCGTGGACGACGGGAGGGGTCTTCCTCCTTCCGCCATCGGGGGCTGTTCCGAACGAATCATCCGGCCCCGATATTTAAATTCGAGCCTCCGTGGGGTTTCGCGACCGAGAGAGCGACGCCGCAGTAGACGGCGAACCCGGCGAGCAGGACCATCCCGAAAATCTCCAACCACCAGGTCCCCGAGCGGGCAGGAACTTGAGTGAGGTAGAACCAGTTCACCCCGAGGAGTAGGAGGAGGGCGGCGAGCATTCTCACGTAACCCCGCCGCCTCTCCGATGGGTCGGGCACTTCCCTGGGATACCCCCGGCTCGTGTTCCAAGCCTGCCAGAAGGCCGCCACCCCCAATGCGGCCGCGATCCCTGCGGTGACGGCGAACCAGGGCCATACGCTTCGGTCGCCGGAAAGAAGTGCGTCCAGCGGACCCGAAGCGACGAACAGGGCGGCGAAGTATCCCACCATCGTGGCGGTGAGCATGTCTCGGTCCCGCCGCTCCTTGCGCCGAAAATCACTGATCACGCCCGGCCCGTGCAAGTACTCGGGGACCGAGCCGCTCCCGAGAGGGTCGAACCCGCTCTCGGCCATCTCCCAAGCATCCCTCGGGGTCTAATGGAAGCTTCTCCCGCATAGAGGCCGGGTCGCCTCAGCCATTGGCGCTGAATGGGTAGGAGGGTGGTCGTGGGTCGGAACGCCCTATTGCCGGGGATCGAACACGAAGGCCTCCCCGACTCGCGCCCGGAACGTTCGTTCAAAGGCGATTGGTCGGTCGCCCGGGTCCCCTCGGCCGGACCAAGCTCGTCCCCGTTGCCGCGCCAACAGCACGACTTAATATTCGACCCACCTAGGCGGCCCCCGGAGCCAACCGAAATGCCCCGTGGCAGGAAGCGGGCCGACGAGTCGGTCCCCTCGGACGATCCGGAAGCGAGCCCGATGCCCTCGATGGCCGACGACGACTTCGTTTCTTCTCTGAAGGCCGAGCTCTCCCGCTCGCAGAAGACGGTCGGGCAGGAGGACCATGCGGAGGAGGAGAAGCGGGGCGAGATCAACCAGCGCCTCCTCCAGGACCTCTGGGAGGTCCACAACCAGTTCGAGGACATCTCCGTCCATTTGACGGTCGAGCCATCGCAGACCCTCTTCGCCACGTTCGTCGAGTACCCGACCAAGTGGACGTTCAAGGAGAACTTCGACTTCGGCGGGGTCAAGACGATCGAGCTCCACGACCGGACACCGAGCTGGCTTGGCTACACCTTGAGGTTCTGGTACTACCGGACCCCGGAAGGGAAGCCCCATCTGCGCGGAATCTACGAGTGGTGCGAAGGCGAGAGCTACCACCGGTACACCGGCTGGATGCGCATGATGAACCAGGCCGTCCTCTACGACGCCCACGAGGGGTCGGTCGACTTCCGGACCCTGCACTCGGCGCTCCGGGACGTCGTCGTGAGCTGGTACAACGCTCACCTCGAGCGCACGCCCGAGGTGTTCGTCGGCCACCTGAAGGAGAAGTACCCGAAGGGCGCCTCCTACTCCCGGGAAGCGTACCGGTAGACCTCGAGATTCACCGGGTCGCGACGGGCCCGACACACTGTTAAAGTAGCGAGCGCGGCCTCGCGCGCTCCGGTGCCGCAAGTGGGCGCTCCCGCCGGCTCCTCGATGCAGAGCCACCTCGTAGCCTACCTCGCCGAGCACCACAAGATCGCCGAATCCGACGCCCTCGAGCTCCTCCTCGAGAGCCCCCAGCCGCTCCTCCTTTCCCGGCGCGTGCTCGAGGGGATCCCCGCCGACGCCCGGGTGATCACCGCCGAGATCGTCCGGCGCTGCGCCGCTCTCTCCGGGAACGTGCCGGCCCGGCCGGTCGTCGAACTGGTCCGGCCGGGACCCCCGGCGGAGACCTCCCCGTTCGCGCTCCTCCGCGAGGGGTTCGAGCCGACGACGGGGGCCGAACCCCTCGTCGCCTACGGCCGACTCTTCCAGTCGCGCTACCAGGCGCTCGCGCGCCTCGTCAAGGGTCGACCGGACCTCCCGAACGTCCACCCGGTCGCCGGCCTCAAGCGCGCCGAGGGAACGGCGAGCGCCATCGCGATGGTCCGGGACGTCCGCCAGACCCCCGAGAAGCACCACCTGATCGTCCGCCTCGAGGACCCGAGCGGGGCGGTCGAGGTGCTGGTGCTGAAGGACTCGGCGGCCGCGCGCACCCCGTTCCTCCCCGACGAGGTGGTCGGGGTCCGTCTCGCGATCGCGCGGGAACGCGAGCGGAGGATTCCGCTCGTCGAGACGGTCGTCCGGCCCGACGTACCGGCGTTCGCGGGGCGCCCCCCCCGCTCCGCCCACGGCCGGGTCCTCTTCCTGTCCGACCTGCACATCGGCAGCCGCTCCTTCCTCGACGGGCCGTGGGGGGCCCTCGTCGAGTTCCTCCGCGGACGGGGCGACCATCCGGAGCTCGCCGAGGAGATTCACCAGGTCGTGGTCGCCGGGGACCTCGTCGACGGGATCGGGATCTACCCGAACCAGGAGCGGGACCTCGCGATCCACGACATCCTCGACCAGTACCGGGCGCTCGGGGCGCGCTTGGCCGAGCTCCCCGAGCGGCTCGAGATCATCGTGGTCCCAGGGAACCACGACGCGGTCTGCCCGGCCGAGCCCCAGCCGGGGCTCCCCGAGGAGGTCCGGACGCACCTCCCGAAGAACGTCCGGTCGCTCTCGAACCCATCGACGTTCGCGCTCGACGGGGTCATCGTGGAAGCGTACCACGGGCGGAGCTTCGACGACCTCATCCCGGCGATCCCCGGGGCGAGCTACGCCCACCCGACCGAGGTGATGAAGCGGATGCTCCTGATGCGCCACCTCGCGCCGATCTACGGCGGTCGGACCCCGCTCTCGCCCCAGGTCCGGGACGGGCTGGTCATCGACCCGGCTCCGCAGATCCTCGTCACCGGCCACGCCCACACGTTCGGGGCCGACCGCTACCGGGGGGTCCTGCTCCTGAACGCCTCCACCTGGCAGGCCGAGACCGAGTACCAGCGGATGCGGAACATCTCGCCGGTCCCGGCGCAGGGGGCGGTGGTGAACCTGAAGGATCTCAGCGTGACGCGCCTCGACTTCGCCTCCGGGGAGCTCGCCGAACCGGGGGCCGTGGCGTGAGCCCGTACCCCCCGGATCCGGTGAACGCGACCGGGCCGGTGCGGATCGTGATCTGCTCGTTCCCGAACGACGCCGAGGCGGAGCGGGTGAGCCGGGACGTCCTCGAGCGCCGGCACGCGGCGTGCTCCCAACGGGTGCCGATCCGTTCCGCCTACTGGTGGCGGGGGAGGATCGAGTCGGCCGAGGAGTGCTTGGTGCTCTACAAGACGAGCCCGAAGCAGGTGGGGGCGCTCTTCCGACGGCTCGCCGAGCTCCACCCGTACGACGTCCCGGAGATCGTCGAGCTCGACGTCCCCCGGGTCGCCTCGGGCTACCTCACCTACCTCTTCGAGGCGGTCGGCGAGGCCCGCCCGCCGACCCCGATCGACGGGGAGGTGCCTACCCCGGCGCGTCCGGGATCACGGCGAGCCCGGGGAGCTCGGCCCCCTCGAGGAACTCGAGCGCCGCGCCGCCGCCGGTAGAGACGTACTGGAACGCCCCGACGACCCCGAGCTCCTCGGCGATCCGGGCCGAGTCCCCCCCCGCGCACACGTGGTAGCCCGGGATCGTCTCGAGCCCGGCCAGAACCTCCCGGGTCCCGGGGGAAAAGCGCGGGTCCTCGGCGAGGCCGAGCGGCCCGTTCCAGAAGACGGTCCGCGAGTCGGAGAGGTGCACGTAGAACCGGTCCCGGGTGCGCGGCCCGATGTCCCGGGCGATCGCCCCGCTCGGGACCTCCCGCGCCGTCGCCGCCTCGGCGGTCGGGTTCCCCGGCCGCTCCACGAGGAGGTCCTCGGGGAGGATCACGAGCGTGCCGAGCGCCTCGGCCCTCGCCAGGAACTCCTTCAGCGCCGCGTCGAGCCCCTTCTCCACCTCGGTCGCCCCGAGGTCGGCCCCCTCGGCCGCGAGGAACGGGAAGGCGAGCGCCCCCCCGAGCAGGATCCGGTCGACCCGGCCGGGGAGCGAGCGGAGGAGGGGGAGCTTGTCCTTCACCTTCGCCCCGCCGAGGAGCGCGACGAACGGCCGCTCCGCCCCGTCCACGAGCTTCCCGAGCGACTCGACCTCCTTCTCGACGAGGAGCCCCGCGTAGGCCGGGAGGAGGGTCGGGACCCCGACCGTGGAGGCGTGCGCCCGATGGACCGTGCCGAACGCCTCCTCGACGAACAGCTCCCCGAGGGCGGCGAGCGCCCGGGCGAACGCCGTGTCGTTCGCCTCCTCGCCCGGGTCGAAGCGGAGGTTCTCCAAGAGGACGAACTCGCCGTCGTGCATCTCCCGGACCCGGGCCTCGACCGAGGGGCCGACGATCTCCCCGAGCAGGGGGACGGGTTGACCTAGGTAGGTCGCGAGGCGCTCGGCGACCGGCGCGAGGCTCCACTTCGGGTTCCGCTGGCCGCCCGGGCGGCCCAGGTGGGAGAGGAGGATCGTGCGGGCGCCGGCCCGCTTCAGGAGCTCGAGGGTGGGCAACGCCTCCCGGATCCGCCGGTCGTCGGCGATCCGGCCCCCGCTCTCCTGCGGGACGTTGAAGTCGGCGCGCACGAGGACGCGGCGTCCCCGGACCTCGGCCTCCCGGACGGAGCGCTTCCGGGGCATCGCCCCGCTCCGAGCCGGACGGGCCTATGAGGTTGGGCCCCGCGGACCGGCGCTCGTCGCGGGGAAGCGGGCGGCCCGCTCGCGGGCCTTCCGTTCGATCCGCTCCACGATGCGCCGGGTCTGGGGCAGTTCGAGCCCGTGGCGGGTCCCCCGGCGGAGGATCTCCCCGGAGATCGAGTCGATCTCGGTCGGC
The DNA here is from genome assembly GCA_030040915.1 of Thermoplasmata archaeon. Classification (GTDB taxonomy): domain Archaea; phylum Thermoplasmatota; class Thermoplasmata; order Lutacidiplasmatales; family UBA184; genus Lutacidiplasma. The sequence goes on from JASHSI010000062.1 coordinate 21,112, forward strand.
CGTCCGGCGTCGAGGTCCTGCAGCATGCTCGACCGGTTCGTGCCGGAGATCCGGACGATCCGCACGAGCTCGGCCTCGGCCTCCTCCCGCGGGAAGGCGAACCCTTCCGCCTCGGCCACGGACCGCGCCTCCTCGAGGAGCGCGAGGGCCTGGCCCCGCCACGGCTCCTCGGCGAGGCGTCGATTCTCGACCCGGTGGTCGGCCGTCACCGGGTTCATCGCCGCGTTGATGAGCGCCTTCCGCCACTCCTCGCGGTCGATCGACTCGACCGTTCGGACCGCGATCCCCCCGTGCGCGAGGAGGGCGTCGAACCCGTTGGGCCCGACGCCCTGCTGGCTCGCTGGGAGGAGGACCTCCCCCTTCCCGGCGAGCCGAACGTGACCCGGGCCGACGAACGTGGCGCCGATGATCTGGATTCCCCGCGACACCCACCGCTCGGCGTACGCCCAGCCGTTCGCCCGGAGGGCCCGGACGACCCGCGCCCGGATCCCGAGCCCATTCTGGAGCGCCAATACCGGCGCGGGGTGGCGGAAGTGCTGCCCGATGGAGCGGGCGGAGGACTCGATGTCGCCGGTCTTGACGGTCAGGAGGACCCGGTCGAACCGGACGTCGTCCGGGAGCTCTTCGAGCACCTCGAACCGGAAGGGGCCGCCGTCGAGCCCGTCCACCTGGAGCCCCCCTTCCCGGATCGCCCGGACGTGCTCGCCCCGGGCCGTGGCGGTGACCGAGTGGCCGGCGTGGGCGAGCTGGGCCGCGTAGACGCTCCCGGTGGCGCCGGCCCCGAAGACGAGGACGCGCACTCCGCCGACCTCGGCGTCGGTCTAGCCGAGCCGCCGGACCATCTCGGGCAGACGGCGGGTCGTCCCGGCGTCCTTGCGGTGCTTCGCGAGGAGCCGGTCGTAGTAGCGGACCTGGTCCTCCGCGCGCCGGACCTGGAGGAGGAGGAACTGTTCCTCGCGCTCGAGACGCTCGAGCTCGGCGGAGGCGGCGTCGCGGGCCTCCCGGAGCGTGACCTCCCGGTCGGGGCCCTCCACCGGGGACGGGCGCGCCATCATCCGGCCCTCCGGCCGGAAGGGCGGGGGGGGTCGAGGATCGACTCGGAGTAGTCAGTGACCCGCCGGAGGTCCCCCTCGAGCCGCTTCAGGCGGGCCTGCCAGCGGGTCCTCTTGGCCCGGACCTCTCCGAGGGACTGACGGAGCACGGAGAGGCGGCGGAGCCACTTGTCCCGCTCGGCCAAGCTCGACACGACCGCGTCGATATCCATGGCGCCCACCAGCACCGGACCAGGGGGGAATGAAGGTTTCGATGGAGCGGTGGGGCCGCCGGAATGTGGCCCCTCATCCTCCCCCGGTCCGACGGGGACTTCTCCGGGGTCCCGGGGGTCCGCACCCCCCGAGCGCTTGGTTCGGGTCGGAGCCAACGGTACCTACGGTCCGAGCGTTCTAGGGGCGCCGGTACCGCGGCGGGAGGGCCGGTTCCTCGACCCCGACATAGCCGGCTCCCCAGCTCCATTCCTTCATGCTTTCGTGGTCCATGTAGCTGAGAGACGGGCGCGTGCGCCGAAGGAAGAGCCCATAGACGAGGACGCCACCGCCCAGGAAGAGGAGCAGCCAGCCGACGTAGATCAACGGGTAGGCCACATAGACGATGGGGGTCGAGCAGGGGCCCCCAAGCCCGCAGGAGATGCTCCCGTGCTGATGGACCGCGTAGGGAAAGATCCCGGCCGCGAGGAGGCAGATCACTCCCGCCAGCAGGATTGCGATCGGAGAGCCCAGAACGACCGCGGGTCGGCGCTCGGCGGTCCCCCTCGACATCCGGCCTGGGCACGGCCACGGAGGTACATCACTCGTCTCCACGCACCCGTCGGGCCGATCCTCCCCTCGCGAGCCTCGCCCGGTCGGGGTTGAAGGACCCGAACGGTCGACCCCGTCAGCTCGACGGCGGCGGCCCGGAAGGGGGCCGTCCCACCTCCGAAACCCGCGCCCAGCTCGCCCACCGTCGAATCATGACCCCGTCCAGGGAATACCGGCCGGGGCCGAGCATCGCGTCGAACAGGAGGAGCGCGAGGAGGAGGAGGGCGTACACGATCCCGGTCCCGATGTCCGTCGACGTCGGGCCGTACGGCGTGCCGAACCCCTCCGGGACCGCCCAGATCAGGAGCATCAGCAAGACTCCCAGGGAGTAGGCGATCTTCCGGAGGAATCCGAAGACGAGCGCGAGTCCCAGGGCGAGCTCGAAGGCTCCCGTCATGTAGACCCAGAAGGCCGTGTGGGCGCTCACCTGGGCGGACCAGAACGCGAACCAGGGGTCGAGCCACGAAGGAGCGACCTGGGAGGGGACCGTGAAGCTGCTCACGAATCCTGGTTGGAACTTGAACGAACCGTCGATGAGCAGGACGAGCCCGAGGACGACGCGAAGTGCCGTTCGCAGGTGGTCCTGGTGCCGGACGAACCAGTTGTCCACGAGGGTCTGGGCCGTCCCGATCGTCGCGGACATGGGGGTTCTCCGCCGACCTGAGACGGATCGCGCTTAATTGAGAACGGGCCGAACTTTCGGCAAGGAGTGCCCCCCCGGACCGGCGAAGGGGCCGAGGCGTGGCAGCGACTCGTTCGGCCGATCGGGGACGTTCCGGCGCCCCGCGGGGCCTAGCCACCCTTCGCCCGGGAGAGGTATTCCCCCGGCGCCCGGGCGATGAGGTCGTCGAGCTTCGCCGGCACGTCCCCACGGACCGGCTCGCCGTGCCCGGGCAGGAGCAGTTCGATGTCGAGCTTCCGGAGGATGGAGAGCGAGGCGACCGCCTGGCGGATGTCGGAGGCGTAGCCCGCGGCGGGGAGCGTGAGGCGCCCCTTCTTCTCGACGACCGAGTCGCCCGAAAAGAGGACCTTGCGCTCGGGCAGGTAGAACGCGACCTCTCCGGGGGTGTGTCCCGGCGCGAAGACGACCCGGAACGGCCCGACCGAATCGCCGTCGCTCAATTCCCGTTTCACCGGCACCGGGTGGACGCTCGCGAAGAGGCGGAGGATCATCGGCATCTTGGGTCGGACCCGTCCGTCCACGCACGGGGCGTCCGCCGCATGGCACGCGACGACCGCCCGGCTCCGCCGTTCGAGCTCCGCCGCCCCCCGGATGTGGTCGACGTGCTGGTGGGTGAGCAGGATCGTCCCGACCTTGGACAGGTCGGCGGCCGCGCGCTCGAACGCCCGTCGGATCGGCTTCGCACTGCCCGAGAACGACGCGTCGACGAGGTAGGTCCCGCTGGCGTCCTCGAAGACGTACTCGTTGACGAACCCCTTGATCCACCCGATGCCGGTATCGACGTCCTGCCCGACCATCGGCCGGGCCATCCCGAGTGCGTACAAGGGTTCATGGGTCGTGACGGGGCGATCGGGCGTTGAGGACGGGTCCCGGATCCGAGGGCCGGATCTTGCGAACCCGCCCCGCTCGCACCGAGTCGAGCCGTCTTTTAGCCCGAGGACCTTCGCCTACCGTAGCCGGGCTCGTTCGATGACGGAAGGGGAAGGCGCGCCGCATGGTTCGGAGAAGACCGCCGATCTTCGGAGGCTGGAGGCGCAGGTCTTCGTCTCCATGGACGGAGTGCTGCAGGGCCCCGGAGGACCGGACGAGGATCGGGACGGCGGGTTCCGCCACGGGGGGTGGGCGATGACCCACTGGGACGACTCGATGGGCCGGGCGATGGGCGAGTTCGCGTCGCGACCCCACGAACTGTTGCTCGGTCGCCGGACCTACGACCTCTTCGCCGCCTACTGGCCGAACCACCGCGAGGCACCCGTCGCCGCGTCGTTGAACGGGGCCGTCAAGCACGTGGCCTCCCGAACGAAGCGGAGCCTCGCCTGGGAGAACTCGAAGCTCCTCCCCGGCGATCTCGTCCCCGCCGTCCTCGAGCTGAAGCGCCGACCGGGCCCGCGCCTTAGGGTCCTCGGCAGCGCCAACCTCCTCCAGACGTTGCTTGGACACGATCTGGTGGACGAGCTGTACCTCTGGGTCTTCCCCGTGGTGATCGGGACCGGAAAGCGTCTCTTCCAGGACGGCACCCGGCCCACCGCGTGGAAGCTGACCCGCAGCATGTCCTCCGGTACGGGCGTGCTGCTCCAAAACTACGAGCGGGCCGGGGAGATCACCTACGGGCACCCTCCCGGGACGTAACGCCCAAACGCCCCTCGATACCTTGTGGCCGAGTTCGGACCCCGTCGGTCCGCCGGGTCCGCGCTCGCCGCGATCCGGCGGGTTCGCCCGTAGTTACGCCGATCGAGGCGCGGAACTCCTCGAGACCCGCCCCGGTCAACGGGGTCACATGGTCCGGGGAACCCCTCCCCGCCAGGTCATGAGATGGCCCCTCCTATCGCAGGATCTCGACCAGGCCTCGCAGCGCCGTTCGTCGGTGGCTCGGTTCCCGGAACTTGTACAGGTTTCGACTCAGGCCCCTGCGCACGGACTTGGCCCCGGGGAAGCGCTTGCGCGCGCGGGCGAGCTTCGTCGGGTCGTAGAGCATCAGGAAGTCGATCCGTACGGGGTAGCCGCGGTCGAGGGGGGCGCCATGGTAGAAGTGCCATGCGATCCCCCCGAAGATGGTGGGGATCCGATCCTCCGCGGTCCGCACGAGTCGGGAGTTGCGGATCTCGATGGGTCCGGCCTGGATGTCGTAATCGTACCCCGAGAATTCCTCGTGGCCGATTGCCCGGCGGCTCGTGTCATACTTGTCCCAACCAGTGGTCACGATGATCCGGGCCATCTCCTGCCGGGTCAACTCGGGGTGCTCGTCCATGCCGATGGCCCGAACGATGTACCGTCCATCCGAAAAACAGGTCTCGATCGCGCGATCCACCGTACTCCCGATGTCGAGAAAATCGGGTTCTCGATCCACGGTGTACCTTGGGGCCCTCACCCGAAGGACCCTCGTCGGTCCCCCGCGGGGCGTGGTCCGGAGGCCCCGACCCGGTCGGGCCGTGTTACCAGGCGCCTGGTTCCGGTGCATTCAGGGGGCCATCGCCGGCTCCCCGCGAAGCTCGCGGGTCCACTGCACGAGCTCCGCGAGGAGCGAGGCGAGGACCTTCCGGCCCGCCTCGTCCGTGAACCGACCGACGGAGTCGAACTTCTGGGGGGCGAAGCTGACGAACACCTCGGGCAGGTTGATCGGTCGCATGTTGAGGAAGACGAACGACTGACGGAGTTGGTAGACGGCCCGCGCCCCTCCCAGCATCCCGACGGAGGCGCTGACGCACGCGACGGGCTTGCCGTTCCAGCAGCTTTCGACGCGGGGACGCGAGCCCCAATCGATCGCGTTCTTCAGGACGCCCGCGACCCCGTAGTTGTACTCCGGCACCCCGAAGAGGACGGCGTCGGCGGCGCGGACCGTGGACCGGAGCTCCCGCACCCGCGCCGGAGGCTCCGTCTCCTCGTCCTCGTTGAAGGGGGGGATCCCGGCGAGCTCGAACAGTTCGAGCGAGGTTTCCGGTGGCAGGAGCTCCTGGGCGGCCCGGAGCAGCTTGCGGTTGAACGAGTCCTTCCGGAGGCTTCCCGGGATGCCGATCAATCTCACCGGTGCGACCATGCGGTCGGCGAGACGGACGAACAAATAGCGGCTTCCGACGACGTCCCCACGGGTGGTTCCGGGGGACTCCGGAACGAGCGAACGGCCGTGGATCGCCGCCCGACTCCGCGGGCCCGGTCCCCCGACCTCGGCCAGCCAGCCGCTAAATGCGCGCCCGGATCCCTCTGCCCGGTGGGTCGGACCATGGTAGGGCTGGGTCGCGTCGCGGTGCTGGGTGCGGGGAACATCGGCGGGACGCTCGCCCAGCGGCTCGCGGAGGCGGACCTCGCCGAGGAGGTCGTGCTGATCGACATCATCGACGGCCTCCCGCAGGGGAAGGCGCTCGACATCCAGGAGTCCGCCCCGATCCTCGGATTCTCCACCCGGGTGCGCGGGTCGACCTCGCTCGACGAGCTCGAGGGGACCGACCTCGTGGTCGAGACCGCGGGGCTCGCCCGGAAGCCCGGGATGAGCCGCTCGGACCTGCTCGAGAAGAACGCGGGCATCCTCGCGACGCACGCCAAGGCCGTGCGGGACCACGCTCCCCAGGCCGTGGTGATCGTCGTCACCAACCCGGTTGACGTGATGACCTACTGGTTCCGGGAGGTCTGCGGCTTCCCGCGAAACCGGGTCTTCGGGGAGTCCGGTACGCTCGATACGGCCCGCTTCCGGACGTTCGTCGCCCTGGAACTCGGCGTCGCTCCGCGGGACGTCACCGGCTTCGTCCTCGGCACCCACGGCGACACGATGGTGCCGGTCCTCTCCTTGACGAGCGTTTCCGGGGTCCCGCTGACCCGCCTCCTCCCGCCGGAGCGCCTCCACGCGATCGTGGAACGTACGAAGAAGGGGGGCGGGGAGATCGTCGACCTCCTCAAGTCCGGGAGCGCCTACTACGCCCCCTCGGCGAGCCAGCTCGAGCTCGCCCGGGCGGTCGCCCTCAACGAGCACCGGCTCCTCTCGGCCGCGACGATTCTGGAGGGAGAGTTCGGGGAGCGCGGGCTCTCCATCGGCGTCCCGGCCGTGATCGGACGGAACGGGATGGAGAAGGTCGTCGAGGTCCCGCTCGATCCCGCGGAGCGGAGCGCCTTCTCCGCGAGCGTAGCGGCGGTCCGGGCGGACCTCGAGATCCTGGCGAAGCTCCCGAAGACCTAGGCGAGGGTCCCCCCACCCGACGGCGGCCCCCGCCGTCGCGGGTCGGCCGCAGATGGAGGAACGCTTCAATAATCCGACCTCGACCTCGAGGTCGAGGCGAGCGTGGCCGACCGATGGGTGCCGATCTGGGCCCGCTGGGTGCTCGCCGCGTTCTTCGCCTTCCTCGCGGTCTCGGACATCCTGGGAGGGATCGTTCAAGTCACCCTCGAGAGCGTTCTCGCGTCCGCGGCCCTGTTCGCGATCCTGGCCGCGATCGCGGCGGCGTCGGCGATCCGGCCGGCCCGGGTCTTCCCGGCGGCGATCCGCCGTCCCGCGTACTGGCGGATCGTCCTCTACACCCTGGGGCTCCTCCTCCTCGGGATCGCCCTGCTCGAGGGGGCGTTCACCGCCCTCATCTTCGGGCTGTGGGGCGCGCTCGGTCCGGCCCTACCGTTCGCCGTGGGCGGGGTCGCTCTGCTCCTCTGGGGACGGGCGCTCCGTCCCGTCGCGCGGGACGGACCCGAGCCCTGGGGGCGCACCGCGGGGCGGGAGGGGTACGAACCCGGGGTCGGGCTTCCCCCACCGCCGTCGGAGTCCGACCTCCTGGCCCTGTACGGCGAGATATGGCAGGCCGGCACGGCGTCGTTCGACGCGGCCCGCCGGATCGAGGAGGAGCTCGGGTGGGCGTTCGCGGTCCTTTGGGGGGTGATCGCCGCCGCGGGGCTCCTCCTCCTGTTCTCTCCGGGGATCGCTCCCGTCACCGGACTGGTGTTCCTCGCGGTCGGAGCCCTGATGCTGGCCTCCACCTGGTTCGCGGCGGAGCGCCGCGCCCGTATCGAGCGGCAACTTCGGAGCGGAACGATCCCTCCGGCGTCGGTCCTGAACGAGCCCCCCCTCGTGGGCCTCTTCCGGTGGCTCCGGAGAGGGGCCCAGACGGCCGAACGAGCGGGCGAGGACCGGGAGGCCGGCGTCCTTCCGAGGGCGATGGCGATGGTGGAGTTCGGCCGCCGAATGGGGCGGTCGGCCCGGGACGCGGCGAAGGGGGTGTTCGCCCTCGTCTTCCTCGTCGGGTGCGGGGCCACCTACTTCGGGCTCACCACGGCGCTCCTCTTCCTGGCGGGCGGCCCCCAATTCCTCGGCCGGGACGCGGGCATCTCCCTCGTCGCCACCGCCCTCGTGGCCGCGCTCGCGTTCTGGCTCCTCCACCGGATGTACGAGTCGGTCGAGGCGACCGACCGTCGGCTGGACGCCGCCGAGCGGGCGCTCCAGGACCTCGAGCGGGCGTTCTGGGTCCGCTTCTGAGCCGGAGGCCGAGGGCGGATGGAACCTCCACCGATCCAGCGGCCGGACCTCCGCGTGATCGCTCGGGTCCTCGAGGCGATGTGGCGGAGCCAAGCCCCCCTGCGGCGGAGCCGTCTCCAGCAGGCCTCCGGGACGAACTACACCCAGTTCTCCCGCTACCTCGACCTCATGGTGGGCCGAGGTCTCCTCGAGCTCCAGACCGATGCATCCAGCGTGGTGTGGGTCCGTCTGACGCCGAAAGGATACGAAGCGCACCGCTTCCTCGTCACGGGCCTCCACGAGATCCTTCGGGGCTCCTCTCCCCCATGGTCCGGGCTCGGAAGGGACCGACCCCGCTGACGAAGCGCCAAAATAGGGCCGGTGGCGTGGAAGGAGCCGACGATGGCGAGCGCGTCCTCGGCCGCCCCTCCCGCCTCGAACGGACCGATCGAGATCAAGCGGCGCCTCGCCACACTGCGCTTCCAGACCGACGCGAAGAGCTTCGCGCACATCACCACGAAGCCCGAGATTTGCGCCCGCTGCCCCCACTCCTTCTGCACCTTCGTCTGCCCGGCGCAATGCTACGAGCGGATCGAGGGTAAGCTCGTCTTCCGCTACGAGGACTGCGTCGAGTGCGGCGCCTGCGACATCGCCTGCGACCAGGGCTCGGTCACCTGGACACTTCCGAGGGGCCCGTACGGCGTCCGGTACGCGTACGGGTAGGGGCCACGCCTCGTGTGGACCGTCAGCCGTCCACGGGCGCTGTGCCGGAATCCCCTCGCGCCGGACGATCCTGGGATCGGGGTCTATTCCGATCCGAGGGCGAGCACCATGGGCCGAATCCCCGAACCCGAAGGTGGGGCCCTTGACATCGTGGCTCTCGGACGGGGGAAGAGCGAACCCGCAACCGGTCTGGATCTCCCTCACCGTCCTCGCGTTCGCGACGTTATCGCTGACCCTCCCGAGCCCCGTCCCGACGAGCGTCGGAGGATCGCCGACGGCCGGCGCTCGACCTCTCCTCTGCGCAGGGAACGGATGTCAGTGGTGGCCCTGCACGCTGGTCCGGAGCTCCCCGCCCGCCTCGGCGACCGTGTCCGATACGGCGGTCCAGCCGGGCACGCCGGTCGTGTTCAACGGGAGCGAGGCCGGGATTTACGGAGTTAACTACTCCTATGATTGGAATTTCGGCGACGGGAGCGTAGGGACCGGCCAAGAGCTGACGCATACCTATGATCGGCCCGGCATGTACCTGGCGCAGCTATGGGCCGACGGAGGCACCTGCAATGGGGGAGGGACCGCCAACGCCTCCGTATGGGTCCGCGCCCCGCCGGGTGGGCTGAACGTCACCGCTCGCGCGAGCCTCCAGAGTTCGATGGATTGGCCGGTCAACGTCACGTTCGTCGCAACGGGAGCCGGTGGCTCGGGGAATCTATCGTACTCGTGGAGCTTTGGTGATGGCGCCCGCGCGGGCGGACCGGACGTTCAGCACGAGTTCAACTCCCCCGGGGTCTATCTCGTCAACTCGACGGTTACGGACAGTCATGGTTCCGCGGCTCATTACTATCTCACGGTGGACATAGGGTCGGTTCCCTACACCGGGGCCGCTCCCTTGTCGGTCTCCTTGGCAGTCGCGCCCGCTGGGTGGTTTCCCCCGTACCAGTACAATTGGAGCACGGACGACGGGACCCCTCCCTTGTATTCTCAGAACGTCACCCACACGTTCGTCGAACCAGGAACGTACGATGTGGCCGTGCTCCTGCAGGACCGGTTCGGCGACCGGCAAATCCTGGATACGGAGGTGCGGGTCGATCCCGTTCTCGCCCTTCGAACTAGTTTCTCCGCATCGAAGATTTCGGGGCCGGCCCCCCTCCAAGTCGCTCTCATTTCCAACGTGACGGGAGGAGTGGGTCCCTACTCGTACTCCTGGGCATTTGGTGACGGCCAGGGCGGGTACGGCGCGAACGTGTCGCATACCTACTCGCGGCCCGGCATCTACCAAGTGACATTGGTCGTCGTCGACTCCATCGGCGACCGCTCGACCCATCATCTCAATCTCACGGTGGCCTCTCCCCCGGCCTACCGGTTGGGGTGGAGCCAGGGGGTGGTGTGGGCCGTCGTTGGGGTGGCCGCCGTGGCCTCGGTCCTCACCCTTGCGGCGATCCGTCGCCGTGTCCGAGCTCGAGGGTCTGGGGCCAAGCCCGATCAGGACGAGACCCTACAGACCGATCCCCCGGCGTTGGGGCGACCGTAACCGGCCAGAGACCGGCGTGGTCCCATCCCCCACCCCCGGGTCAACGGTTCCGTTCCGCCCGTAGGGTTAAAGCCCGGTCGCCGCGTTCGACCGCCGGGAGAGGGCCCGGGAGAGAGAGCTACGCCCCCGATCTCGCTCGTCCCCGAGGCGCCCCCCGCTCTCTTCCCCTACCGGCCGAGGCCGGGGCAGGAGAAGCTCCTCGCGGCGGTCGCCGAGACCGCCCGGCGCGGCGGGGCGCTCCTCGTCGACGCGCCGACCGGGTCGGGCAAGACCGTCGCCACGCTCGCCCCTCTCCTCGAGCACGCCGAGCAGGCCGACCACCGCATCCTCTACCTCGTCCGGACCCACGCTCAGGAGCTCCAGGTCCTGCAGGAGGCAAGGGCGATCTCCCACCGGCTCGACCAGCCGTTCCTCGCCATCAACCTCGAGGGGCGGCAGCGGCGCTGCCTCCTCCTCTCGGGGATCGCCGAGATGAAGGGGGCGACCGCGGAGGAGCACGGGAAGCTCTGCGCGGACCGAAAGCGCGCGACCCAGCGTATGTTCGACGAGGGGACGCTCTTGGCGCCGCCGACCGAGCTCCCCGAGACCGGGCCGGTCGACCTGACCGACCTCGACGGCTGCCCGTACTACGCGCGGGTCCTCCAATCCGACATCGAGACCCTCGCCGACCGGTTCAGCCAGAAGCTCCTCACCCCCGCCGAGTTCGAGGCATTCGGCCAGGCCGAGAGCCTCTGCGCGTACGAGCTCGCGAAGAAGCTCGCCCCGAAGGCACGGCTGATCACCGCCCCGTACGTCTTCTTCTTCCACCCCCACATCCGCCAGACGCTCCTCGGCTGGCTCGGGGTCGACCTCGACCGGATCGACCTTGTGGTCGACGAGGCGCACAACCTCCCGGACCACCTTCGGGACCTCGCCACGGTCGCCCTCCCCGAGGAGTCGATCCGGCGGGCCCGCGCGGAGCTCGCCGACCGCGGGGACTTCGCCGTCCCGGATGGTCCGAGCGCGAGCCGCCTCCTGGAGATCGCCCAGATCGCCGTCGCCGAGCTCATCGACCTCCTCCCGCCCGGCGACGACGGGATCCTCCCGGACGGGGCCCTCGAGGACCGCATCCTCACCGCCGTCGGGGGGACATCGCACCGGCTCGACACCTGGCTCGGCGCCCTCGTGAGCTGGGGGGAGAGCCTCCGCGAGGAGCGGCGCCGGCAACGCCGGTTGCCGCGCTCCTGGGTCCACGCCGTGGCCTCGGCGCTCCTCTCCTGGCCGCAGCTCTCCGGGCCCGGCTACGTCAAGGTCGCCACCCGAGGCCCCCGACGCTCGCTCGAGGCGTACGCCCTCGACGCGACCGGTTCGGCCGCCCCGATCCGCGCCTGCCACGCGTCGGTCCACCTCTCGGGGACGCTCGCCCCGCTCGAGGAGTACCGCGACGCCCTGGGCCTCGCCGAGGAGGCGACGCTCCTCAGCGTCCCGTCGAGCTTCCCGACGGAGAACCGGCGGCTCCTCTACGACCCGACCGTGACGACCCGCTACGAAGAGTTGCGGACCGACCCGTTGGCCATCCCGAAGCTCGCCGACCGGCTCGCCCAGGTCCTCGAGGACCTCCCGGTCCGCACGGCCGTCTTCTTCCCGAGCTTCGACCTCATGGAGCGGGTCCTCGTCGCCGGCCTCCAGACGGCCCTGCCGCCGAGCGCCGTCATCGAGACCCGTCGGGCGACGATGGGCGACCTCTGGCGGTCGATCGAGGGGTTCAAGCGAGGATCCCCGGAGGGGGTCCTCCTCGGGGTGAGCGGAGGCCGGATCGCCGAGGGGGTCGACTTCCCGGACGAGGAGCTCGAGGCGGTGGTGGTCGTCGGCCTCCCGTACCCGAAGCCGACGGCGAAGCGCGAGGCGCTCCGTCGGTTCCTTGAGGAGCGGACCGGACGCGGGTGGGAGTACGCCGTGGAGGCGCCGGCCCAGCGGGCGATCCTCCAGGCGCTCGGCCGGATGATCCGGTCCGAGAACGACCGCGGGATCGGCATCCTGCTCGACAAGCGGGCGCCGACGTTCACCGAGCGGCTCGGGCCGATGGCGCCCATCGAGGACCTCGCGAGGACCGCCCGGACCTTCTACGGCCGGCGGGGCCGCCGGACGCCACCGGCCGACGGGCGGGAAGCGCCCTCCGGCCGGGCCGAGGCGCCGGGTACGGGACGATGATCATCTCGCGTACCCCGCTCCGTATCTCCTTCGCCGGGGGCGGCACCGACCTTCCCTCGTACTATCGGGCGCACGACGGCGGCGCGGTGACGAGCGCCGCGATCGACCGGTACATCCATGTCCTCGTCAACGAGAAGTTCGACAAGGCGGTCCGCGTTGCCTACTCCCGGACCGAGAACGTCGAACACTTCGCGGACCTCGAGCACGGGCTCGTCCGGGAGGCGATGCGCCTCACCAAGGTGACCGACTCGCTCGAGATCCACACGATCGCCGACATCCCCGCGGAGGGCACGGGCCTCGGCTCCTCCTCCTCGCTGACCGTCGGGCTCCTGAACGCCCTCTACGCCCACCGCGGGATCCTGAGGGACCCGGCCGAGCTCGCCGAGGAGGCGTGCCGGATCGAGATCGACACGCTCGGCGGGACCCTCGGGAAGCAGGACCAGTACATCGCGGCGTTCGGCGGGATCAACCACTTCGAGTTCCGTTCGGACGACACGGTCCGCGCGAGCCCGATTCCGCTCACCGCGACCGACCGGGCGCTCCTTTCCGACCACCTGTCGCTCTTCTACACGGGCGCGACCCGCCAGGCGCAGGGGATCCTGCGGGAGCAGAGCGCGCGGACCGAGGCGAACCTCGAGGCGCTCGGCCGGATGCGCGAGCTCGCCCGAGAGTGCCGCGACGTGCTCCTCCGGAAGGACTGGGCGGGGCTCGGGCGCGTCCTCGACGAGGGCTGGGGGCTCAAGCGGACGCTCGCGAACGGCATCGCGACGGGCTCGATCGACGACGCCTACGCGAAGGCGAAAGCCGCCGGAGCATGGGGCGGCAAGGTCACCGGCGCCGGCGGCGGCGGCTTCTTCCTCGTCGTGCACCCGCCGTCTCGGAGCGCTCAAATAGAGAGCGCCTTGTCGCCGATGCGCCGGTTGGCCATCCGCGTCATCCCGGAAGGCTCGAGGATCCTCTTCGTGGGCCGGTGATCCGAACGATGGGCGAGAAGATCGAGCCGTACGTCCACCGCTACGTCGAGGAGACGAAGGCGGCGCTCTCGGACCCCTACCTCGCCGAGGGGGTCGCCCGGGTGGTCCCCGTCCTCCTCGAGGCCCGGAAGAACGACCGGACGATCTACTTCTTCGGCAACGGCGGCAGCGCCTCGACCGCGTCCCACTTCGTGGTCGACATCGGGAAGGCGACGATCCGGGGCGACGGCCGCCGCTTCCGATGCGTGGGGCTCGTCGACAACGTCGAGAGCGTCACGGCCTGGGCGAACGACCTCGAGTACGCGAGCGTCTTCTCCGAGCAGCTCGCGACGCTCGCCCGCCCGGGGGACGTCGCCTGGGGGATCAGCGGCAGCGGCAACTCCCCGAACGTCCTCAAGGCGATGGAGGTCGCGAAGAGGTTGGACCTGCGGACGATCGGCCTCACGGGGATGGGCGGCGGCCGCCTCAAGGAGATGGTCGAGATCCCGATCGTCGTCCCGTCTCGCTCGATGCAGCACGTCGAGGACGTCCACCTCCTGATCGGCCACCTCCTCACCGCCTACCTGAGAGACGAGGCCCCTGCTTCCCCCCGATGACCGTCAAGGTCCGGGACTACATGGTGCTCGAGGTCGAGCACCTGACGAGCCGGACCACGGTCGGGGAGGCCGTCGAGCGGCTCATGAAGAGCCGCCACCACGGATTTCCCGTCACCGACTCCGACGGACGCCTCGTCGGGTTCGTCAGCGCGAAGGAGCTGTTGAGGAACATCCGCGAGCGGTCGAAGACGCTCGCGGAGATCATCCGGCCCGGGACCTACACCGCGAGCCCGGAGATGGCGATCGACGACGTCGCGCGGGTCATGTTCCGCTTCGGGCTCCGCGACCTCCCGATCACCGACGAGGACGGCCGCCTCTGCGGGATCGTCTCGAACCTCGACATCGTCCGCTCCCACTTCGAGCGGGCCTCCCCGGCGAAGGCCGACGCCCTGAAGACGCTCCTCACCGAGCGCTACGACCTGCCGTTCGCCTACCGGCGCGGCCTCGTGCCGATCTCCCGCCTCACCCCGACGCAGTGGAAGGTGTTCGAGGACGAGCTCGAGGGGCGTCGCTACGAGCTCGAGCGCGGCTTCGCCGAGCCGGTCCTCGTGGTCCAGAAGGGCGAGCAGTGGATCCTCATCGACGGGCACCACCGAGCGCTCGCGGCCCGGGAGATGGGCCTCGCCCAGCTCCAGGCGTTCATCCTGACCTGCGAGCGACCGGGGGAGTTCGCGCGGACCGAGCTCGGGCTCGAGCGGATCGCGCGCGACCACGGGCTCCGGACCCTGGACGACATCGAGATCGACCGGTCGGCGCACCACCCGCTCCTCGAGGTCACCACCCAGCTGTTGAGGCGGCTCGAGCCGGCCGACGGCGCCCCCGAGTCCGGCCGATCGTAGCCCTCGCTCGTCGGCGGGCGGTCGCGGTCGATTCGTACTAAGCCGTTATCAAAGCCCCCCCGGTCGCACGCCCGGCGTCGATGGTTTCGCTTCGTTTCGGCCGGTCCCCGCGTCGACTGGCCCGATGGTCCCGGCGGGCCCTCTCGATGGGGGTCGGGCTCCTCCTCGTCGCCGCCGCGGTGGCGGGGTACACGACCGCGGCGAGCTCCGGCGAGTACGTCGAGGTCGCCCATCGCGACGCCGGCGGGGGGGGCGGGGGGAGCACGACCTATCCCACCCTCGAGGTGAACCTCACCGACAACCTCTCCTTCGACCCAGCGTACCTCTCGGTCCAGGCGGGCGCCACCGAGAACTTCGATCTCGTCAACGTCGGCCAGTACAACCATTCGTTCACGCTCTCGAGCCAGGCGAACGATTCGATCAACCGGACGGACACCCCCGAACAGCTCTACCGCTACTTCGTCGCGAACGCGACGGTCAACGTCACCGTCGCGCCCGGGACGACCCGCAACTTCACCCTGGACATCCCCGAGGATTGGGCCGGGGACTCCTTCGAGTTCGTCTCGATCGTCCCGTACCAGTTCCAGGCCGGGATGTACGGCTACCTCAACGTGACGAGCGCGGGCGGCGGCGCGTCGTTCACGGTCACCGACCAGACCGAGGCGAGCGCGCTCGCGTTCACCCCGGCGGCGATCGAGGTGGCGGCGACGAGCTTCCCCGTGCACATCGAGGTCGAGGTGAGCAACCTCGGGTCCACGGGCCACACCTGGACCCTCGTCGCCCAGGCGGACACGAACATGACGTCGAGCGGATTCACCGCCTACTTCCAAGCCCACCCGCCGGCGGCGAACCTTGCCGTGCCGACGGGCGCCGGCATCATCGTCACGGCGAACATCACGCTCGACGCGAAGGGGACCTACCAGTACCTCTGCACGGTCCCGGGCCACTTCGCGAACGGCATGTACGGCTTCCTCTACGTCGGAGTCCCCGCCCCCGCGGTCGCCGCGCCCCCGAGCACGGCGATCGTCGAGATCTGGGTCCTCGCCGGTGCCGCCTCGGTGCTCGGAATCGGCGCGCTCCTCGCGGTGAGCTCCGCGTTCGTTGGGCGATTCCCGCCCCCCAGCGAGAAGGGCCCGGGCGAGTCGCACTACTGAAGGCGCTGCCTCCGCTCGCGCCCGACGAACGTCCCCACGTCCGTCCGAACGCTCGGTCCGACGTAGTGGCGGTTAGCGAACTAGGCAGGGGGCGACCCCGTCGGACCTCCCCCTGAGGAGGCAGCGCCTAGTGGTCATTTCCATAGCTGCCGCCGGGGTGCAGATGGACCCGCCGCGGGTCCGTCGGGGTACGTGGCGGGGCGGCGCGGCCCCGGCGCTACACGACGACGACGAACGCCCGCATCGTCCCGTGGAATTCGCCGCAGAACTCCGTGCACTGCACGAGGTACTGGGTCCCGGCGGACGCGTCGGGGATCCCGAAGACAAGCGAATTGTTCCGTCCTGGGATCGCATCGAGGCGGATCCCTAGCGCCGGGATGTTGAACGAGTGGATCACGTCGGTGCTGGTCACGTTGATCTGGACCTCGGCATCCGGTTCGACCCACATCGCCCCGCCGGTCGCCGTGTTCGTGGTCGCGTCGTAGGTCGTGTTCCAGCAGGTGCCGTTCTGCGGGTAGCAGAACTCCCAGTACCACTGGTGGCCGATCACGTCGACGTACTCGGTGGGCTTGGTGGACGGGGAGTCGATGTTGTAGAGGAGGAACGTCGAGTAGACCGCGACGCCGGCGATCAGGCCAACGACGATGAGGGTCCAGGTGACCTCGAGCTTGTTAACCATACCGCCTCTTCTTCGTCGCGGGGTCCTGGAACTTGTACAGGGCGTAGACCATGATGCCCCAGGTGATGATCGCCCCGGCCACCGAGATGGCGACCATCACCCAGACGAGGGGGATGGTCTCTTGGAGGTTCGACGGACCTGCGGTCGCCCCGGCGGTGAGGGCGAGGAGGGTCGACCCGCCGGCCACGATGGTGAGCGAGCGGGCGAGCCGCCGCAGCCACACGCCTAGGTCCGAAGGACCTCGGTACATATGGGCCGCGTACGAACCGGTCCGGGCCTCCCACCCCCCTCCGCGCGGGGGAAACCCGGGCCGAGCCGGGACCGAAGCGTACTAACACACTACTTTTGAAGCGGGCCCGGGTCGGCGGCCCGGGTCCGAACGGATGGCCGGTCGTTGGGGTTGGGTAGGAGCCCTCGGCTTGGCGCTCTTCGTCGCCGCCTGGGCGGGGAGCGGGGGCGCGATCCTCGGGGGAAGCGCCCCGACGAACGCGGCCCACGGGCTTACGACCCAGGCCTCGAGCGGCGTCGACTGGCTGAACGTCACCGTGAGCGACCAGTTCCGGTTCACGGTGACGACGAGTCCGTCCGGGCCGGCCGAGATCAGCCCCGGGGACATCGTCCACGTGGACGTGACCCAGATCGGTACCACGCCGCACACCTTCACGCTCTCCCCGACGGGCGACTACTCCTTCCCGACGAGCGATTCGACCTCGGACCTCGACACCTACTTCGCCTCCCACGCTCCGCTGATCAGCCTCAACGTGAGCGCCAGCACCGGGGCCCACGCCTACGGCAACTTCACCGCCCCCTCCGCCGGACAGTACGAGTACGTCTGCCTCGAGCCGGACCACTTCTCCTACGGCATGTACGGGTTCCTCGGTTCCGGCGAGCCGGGACAGGGCGCCGGCGCCGCGGCCTACAACGGTCCGGGCGCCCCGGTCTTCATCATCGCCGGGACGATCACGGCGCTCGTCATCATCGCTCTCGTCCTTGGATTCGTCGTGGGAAAGCGGCGCGGGTCGCACGACGAGATGCCGCCGGAGCGGCTCGGCTACCCCGAACCCCCGACGAACCCCAAACCGTAACGACTAAGAGGGAGGGTGTCCTCCAACCTACGGACCTTGTAAGAGGTTCGGTAGGTGGATCGATGGCTTGGGGAAGCCCGACCAAGGAGCGCCGCGTCCTGAAGGCCGGTCACTCGTCGATCGCCGTCACGCTGCCGAAGCCGTGGGCCGAGGCGATGAACCTCCGGGCCGGAGACCTCGTGGTCTTCGACCAGAACGACGACGGTACGCTGTTCCTCCGTCCCGCCGCCGCGACGGCCGGGACCGCCCCGGGAGCCCCGTACGTCGTGGAGGCCCATTCGGTGGAGTCGCCGGGCTTCCTCGAGCGGCTCGTCGTCGGCGCCTACCGGGTCGGCCACGATTCGATTGAGATCCGGACAACGGTGGCGCTCGCCCCGGAGCGGCTCGAAGAGCTCCACCAGGCCGCGCGCAAGCTCCTGGGGGTCAGCGTCGTCGCCCAGGAGCCGAACCGGGTGCTCATCCAGAGCTTCATCGACCCGTCGAAGTACGAGCTGCCGCAGCTCGTCCAGCGCATGAAGATGATCCTCGTCGCCTCGATCGAGGAGTCGGAGGAGCTCCTGAAGAACGGCGGACGGTCGCGCCGTCTGACCTCGCTCGCGGAGGAGACGAACCGCGTCCTCGCCCTCCTGGTGCGCCAGCTGTTCCTCTCGAGCCGAGACTGGTCGCTCGCCCGGCGGATCGGGAGCCCGGATCCCCGGCGCCTCCTCGAGTGGCGGGTGGTCGTCCACGCGCTCGAGGAGCTGGGCGGGCTCGTCGGGGAGATCGCCCGGGAGCTCCACGAGCACCCGGCGGAACCCGGCGGAGCCGACCCGGACCTCGCTGCGCTCCTCGCCGAGCTCAAGAACCGCCTCAAGTGCATCGTCGACGCCCTCATGCACCCGTCGCTCCAAGGGGCCGCGGAGGCGTACTCCGAGAGCGGGCACCTCGCGGAGCTCGCGCGCGAGGCCGCCCGGCGCCTGAAGGGACCGGCCCGCAAGAGCGGGGTCCTCCCGGCCACGGTCGCGGTGCAGCGCGGCGCGGCGTGCCTCTCCCGCCTTTCGGAGGTGGCGCTCGATCGCGCCGTCTCCGAGGGGAACGCGACGATCCTTGTCCCGACCTGAGGCTCTTTAAGAGCCGAGGGTCCGGACCGTTCGTACGGGTCGGACCGCCCCGTACGAACGCCATATCCCCGAATTTCGGGTCGGTCGGACTGCCATGTTCGACTCTATCGACGATTGGTTGATCATCGCCGTGGTCGCCGCGATCCTGTTCTACGGCTCGTCGAAGATCCCCCAGCTCGCGCACAGCCTGGGCCGCTCCATGGGCGAGTTCAAGCGCGGGCGCATGGAGGTCGAGCGCGAGATCCGGGCGGAGCAGGCGAAGGACGCTGCGGCCGGCGGGCCGACGGTCCCGGCGCACTAGTCCGCGGGGCGCTTCTCGAGGTTCGACGATGCCGAACGAGCGGCCGCGCTCCGTACCTCCGGCCGCCCGTCGCGGGGTCGGGGAGTGACCGGTGGGAGATCTCGATCGGATCCTCTCCGTCCTGGGGGAGGCCCGGCGCCGCCTGGTCCGGATCGCCCTGGTCCTCGCCCCGATCTTCGGCTTCCTCATCACGTTCGAGCTGCGGCCGATCTCGGTCCGGCTGGGAGCGGTCACGCTCCCGCTCGCCTACCCCTATCCGAGCCTGTTCTACAACGTGACCGCGCAGGTCTTCGGGGTGCTACGGAACTGGGAGCTCCCCCCGAACGTCACGCTGCTCAACCTAGGCGTCGGGGACTCGGTGATCGCCCAGATCGAGCTCGCCGCGCTCCTCACCGTGATCCTCGGGATGCCCTGGATCGTCCACGAGGCCGCCGCGTTCCTCGTCCCGGCGCTGCGGAACAACGAGCGTGGCCTGATCCGGCAGATCGGGATCCCGGCGACGACCCTCTTCGCGGTTGGGACGCTCCTCGGCTTCCTCTACCTGACGCCGCTCACCCTGCGACTCCTCTTCCTCTACGTCGCGGCGATGGGGGCGGCGCCGGTCCTCGGGATCGAGTCGTTCATCGAATTCACGCTCCTCTACTCGATGGCGTTCGGGATCACCTTCGAGCTTCCGGTGTTCATCTACGGACTGACCCGCCTCGGGGTCGTACCGGCGTCGAGCTGGCGCAAGCACTGGCGTGGGGCGATCCTGGGGAGCCTCGTCTTCGGGATGCTGGTGACGCCGGACAACTCGGGGATCACGATGCTCCTCATCGCGATCCCGATGATCGGCCTGTACTTCGGCGGGACGTTCTTCGCGGGCCGCTGGGAGCGATCCACCTCGGCACGGCCCCCGATCTCGCCGATCGCCGGGGGGGCGTGACGTAGCCGATGGCGCTCTTCTCCGATGTCGACTGGGCGATCATCCTCGTCGCGGCCGCCTTCCTCTTCTTCGGCCCGGAGAACCGCCAGATCGTCCGCACGCTCGGTCGCTACTACGCCCGAGCGATGCGGATGCGCGAGGAGCTCCTGGGCCAGGTCGCGCGGGCGGCCGACCTGCCCGTCCGTCCCGGAGAACCCGTGAACCTCCGGGAAGCCCTCCTCGGCGACACGACGGCCCCGCGCCTTGCCTCGGGGATCCCCGCGGCGGTCACGCAGGCGCCGAAGCTCACCTATCCCCCGACGGGGAGCGCCTGGACCGGGGCGATGGGCCCCCAGTCCTGGTCGATGGCCCTGCCCCCGCTCGGCCCGGAGGGAGGGGGAGGCCGATGAGCGTCCTCACCATCGACCAGGAGGTCTACTTGACGGTCCTCCTCTCGACGTTGTTCGGGATCTTCATCACCTGGGCGATCTACTACAACAGCGACCGGGCCGAGCTCCCCGGTCAGGCAACAATCCCCGATCCGGCGATCCCCGCCGATCCCGTGGTCGATGCGACCGGGAGGACGCTGTAGCCCATGGCGTTCTGCCCGAGGTTCGTCGCGCCGGCGAGTCCCTACCCCCGCCTGGGCCAGATCCGCAACGCGGCCGTCGGTGCAGCCCCGTCGGAGCCGCCGAAGGAGGTCGATGAGACGAAGCGGAACGTCCTGAAGCTCCTCGCGGTCGCGGGGATCGTCGGCGCGGCCGGCGGCGGTCTCGCCGCCGGAGCGCTCCAGTACGCCCAACCCCCGTCGATCGGGCTCGCTTCCTTCCCCACCGTGCAACTCCTCGACCTCGACGGCTCCCCGCTCACGGTGACGAACGTGGAGAAGGAGTACAACGTGATGACGAACGAGGTGCTCCTGTTCAACTACCCGCTCGGGAACGAGCCGAACTTCCTGATCAACCTCGCCCCGGCGACGCCCGGCGGCATCGGCGCGACGAACGTCAAGAACGGGATCGGGCACCAGAACTCGATCGTCGCGTTCAGCGCGATCTGCCAGCATCTGGGATGCCCCGCCCCCGCGATCAACTTCTTCCCGCCGGGGACCTGCCCGCAGACCCCCGGCGGCAAGAAGTTCTACATCCACTGCACCTGCCACGGCTCGACCTACGACCCGACGAACGGGGCCGCGAACCTCACCGGGCCGGCGGTCCTTCCGCTCCCCCAGGTGATCCTCCAAT
Organism: Thermoplasmata archaeon; assembly: GCA_030040915.1. GTDB lineage: Archaea > Thermoplasmatota > Thermoplasmata > Lutacidiplasmatales > UBA184 > Lutacidiplasma. Next base: position 42,386 of record JASHSI010000062.1, read on the forward strand.
GGGACACCTCCGACGACACGATCTACGCGGTCAGCGAGGTCGGTCCGCCGGTGAACGGTCACCTGTCGACGCTCACGGGGGATTACGGGGTCGGCAACTCCTCCCAGCTGTCGCAGCAATCCCCGGTGCGCCTGTGCAACTTCCCCTCGTAGGACGGCACGATGGGGTTTGAGAACTGGTTCAACCGGACCCTGAACAAGGTCTGGGGGTTCGTCGAGGACCGGACGGGGATGCCCAAGTGGGCGCTCCGCCCGCAGCCGGCGTTCTCGTTCAAGCCGTCGTATTGGACGGGCGCGTTCGTCTTCAACGCCTTCCTCTACCAGGTGGTGAGCGGGCTCCTCCTGCTCCTGTACTACCAGCCGAGCACCAACGGTACTTACCTCGCCTGCGGGCAGGCGGTCGGAACGCTCTCGAGCGCTCCGGCCGCGTGGTGCAGCACGTACTACATCGTGCATTCGGTGCCGATGGGTTCGCTGCTCCTCTCGAGCCACCTCTACGGCGCCTACGCGATGATCTTCCTCGCGATCGTCCACTTCTTCCGGGGCTACTACCTCGGCGTCTACAAGGCCCCGCGCGAGTTCAGCTGGATGGTCGGAACCCTCCTCCTTCTCGCCACGCTCGGCATGGGATTCACGGGCTACCTCCTCCCGTACACGCAGATCTCGCTCAACGCGACGAACGTCGGTCTCGTCCTCGCCTTGCGGCTCCCGTACGCGGGCCCGCTCCTGGGGCCCCTCCTCCTCTCGGACGGGACCGGTCAGGGGTTACTTTCGCGGATGTTCGCCGCCCACATCCTCCTCATCCCGCTCGCGCTCGGAGCGCTCGTCTACGCGCACATCGCGCTCTTCGAGACCCACGGGATCGCCCCTCCGGCGACCTCCGATCCCGTGCAACGTCGTCGCTTCACGCACAAGGAGGACGAGAAGCACGTCCCGTTCATGCCCCACATCTTCTTCTACATCACGAAGTGGGCGCTCGTCTACATCGGGGTCCTCTTGGGGATTGCCGCCCTGTGGCCGTGGCAGCTCCCCACCTACGCTGGGAACCTCGGCGCGGCCGCGACCGTCACCGAGCCGGACTGGTACTTCCTCTGGGTGTTCAAGTTAGTCGACTTCTACGGGGTCACTCCGGTCATTGCCGTGGGGATCACCACGGTGATCATCCTCTTCGTCCTCTTCCTGCCGTTCCTCGACCGCTCCCCGAGGACCCATCCGCGGGACCGGCCGTTCTTCGTCATCATCGGCAATTCGCTGGTCGCCTTCTTCGCCACGATGACCGTCTGGGGTGGCCTCACCCCCGGGATCCAGATCCTCCCGCTGAACGTCGCCGAGGTGCTCGGTCCGCCGGTGGTGGTGAACGCCATCGTGGTCTTCCTGTTCTACCGCCGCTACCAGGCCCGCTACCGGGCCCGGTTGCTCGCCGCGGGCCTCTCCGATCGACTGCCGGGGATCTACCCGCTTCCGTCGCCCGCCCGGGCGACGGCCGCGCCCCGTGCGGAGGCGACCGCCCGTGAGTGACGGACCGAATCCCCCGATCGCCCCGGCGCCGCCGAAGTACCGTTACGGTTGGCTCTGGGCGGTCCTCGCGATCCTCCTGACGATCGGGACCGCCGGCTCGGCGTTCGTCGTGTACGGGGCCCAGGAGGCGCTCTTCGGCGGCGCGTGGATCCTCTACGTCCCAATGGCGATCGGGGGCGGGTTCGTCGCCCTCGTCTGCATCCTCCTCATCACCGGCATTCTCTACCGCGTCGACCGGCTGCGCGGGACCCCTCACCGGGAGGTGGCGCTCTTTGAGTGAGGACGCGACCGCCCTCGCCGCGATCGCGCAGGCCCGCGTGCTGCGATTCTACACGGCGATCGCGATCCTGATGTTGGTCGTCATCGGCATCCTGATCGTCTACTCGATCCGCCTCGGCCCGCTCGTCGGTCCGGGCGTCGAGCAGTCGTTCGGTTTCGCCGTCGCGATGATGTTCCTGGCCGGGGCGATGCTCGCCCACATCGCCGACTGGACCTACCGGGTCTGGCCCGAGGGGCGCCGGGTGCGGACGCCCGTTCCGTCGTACATCTCGGACCGCGGGATCGCCCTCGCGATCAAGCTGCTCATCCTCGTCGTCGTCGGGGCGGGAATCGCCTACGTCCTCGCGACCCTGCTGAGCTAGGAGGGATCAACCAACATGTCGAACTGGGCGGCCCTGACGACGCCGATCGTCGAGATCCTCCTCCTCGCGGCGCTCGGGGGGTTCGGGCTCGCCGTCCTCTCCTACCGCGGGGAGTGGTTCGTCCGGCAGGTGAAGAAGTGGCTCTTCACGACGGACCACAAGAAGATCGGCCTGATGTACATCGTCACCGGTATCCTGTTCTTCTTCATCGGCGGGATCTACGCGATCCTGATCCGCACCGACCTCGGGGTCGTCCAGGGTCTCGGGCTCGATCCCCAGACGACCCTCGGCATCACGCCGGACGTCTACTCGACGCTGTTCACGATGCACGGGACGCTGATGATCTTCATGTTCGTGATCCCGGTCCTCGCCGGGTTCGGGAACTACCTCGTCCCGTCGATGATCGGGGCGCGGGAGATGGCGCTCCCTCGGATCAACGCGATCGCCTTTTGGATGATCCCGATCGCCGGCGTCATCCTCATCCTATCGAACGCGAACGCGGGCTGGACCGGCTACGTCCCGCTCTCCCTCCAGGTCGACCCGAGCAATCCCTACGGGATCGACCTGTGGATCCTGGGCCTCCACATCCTCTCGGCTTCCTCGATGATGGGGGCGATCAACTTCCTCGTCACGATCATCAAGCACCGGGCGCCGGGGGTCGAGTACTGGAACATGCCCCTCTTCGTCTGGTCGACGTTCGTCAACTCGGTGCTCCTCCTCTTCGCCCTCCCCTCGCTCTCGATCGCGCTCACCTTCGTCCTCTCCGACCGGAACTTCGGGACGCACATCCTCGCCGCCGCGAACGGGACCCCGCTCGGCGGGGCCCTCCTCTACCAGAACCTGTTCTGGTTCTTCGCCCACCCCGAGGTCTACGTCATGGTGATCCCGGCGTTCGGGCTCATCTCGACGATCATCCCGAAGCTCGCCCGCAAGGACATCTTCGGCTACGGGGCGATGGTGATCGCCCTCGGCGCGTTCGCCGTGCTCTCCTTCGCGGTGTGGGAGCACCACATGTTCACCACCGGGATCTCGACGAACATCCGCTTCGTCTTCATGCTCACCACGATGGCGATCGCGGTCCCGTCGGCCGTGAAGACGTTCAACTGGATCGCGACGCTCTGGGGCGGCCGCATCTGGATGGCGACGCCGATGTGGTTCTGCGTCGCGTTCATCACCGGGTTCGTCATCGGCGGCCTCTCCGGGCTCATGCTCGCCTCGATCCCGATCGACTACCTCTACCACGCGACGTACTTCGTCGTCGCGCACTTCCACTACGTCATCCTCGGCGGGACGATGATGGCGATCTTCGCCGGGGTCTACTTCTACTACCCGATCTGGACGGGACGCTGGTACAACCAGCCGCTCGCCCACATCCATTTCCTCCTCTCCTACGTCGGCGTGAACCTCCTCCTCTTCCCGATGTTCATCCTCGGGGCCGAGGGGATGCCCCGCCGGGTCTACACCTACCTGTGGACCGGGAACTTCCAGGCCCTGAACTTCCTATCGAGCCTGGGGGCGTTCATCCTCGGGATCGGCCAGTTGTTCTTCGCGTTCAACATGGTCTACTCCTACTACGCCGGCGACCCGGTGAAGACCGACGACCCGTGGGGCGATCCGGTCCCGGTCGACTTCGCCGGGCCGAAGCCCGAACCGGTCCCCACCCCGCTCCCCAGCGGGATTCCGTCGATATCGGCCGCGAACGAAGGGAGCCCGTAGGCGGCCTTCTGGCCCCAGGGATCGGTTCCCCATGAACGGTCACAAGCTCTTCCGCGCCCTCTCGATCGCCGCCGCCGGGATGACCTACATCACGATGCTCTTCGGGGGGAACGTCATCGCGAGCGGGTCGGGGCTCGCTTGCCCCGACTGGCCCACGTGCGACGGGTCGATCTTCGGGCCGCTTTCGGGCGCCGCCGGGATCGAGTGGAGCCACCGCCTGGCGGCGCTCGTCCTTGGGCTCGTCGTCCTCGCGCTCGCCCTCACCGGCGTGTTCGCGGAGAATCGCCGGCCGGTCCTCCGCACCCTCTCCCTGGTTTCGCTCGGTCTCGTCGTCATCCTCGCATTGATCGGCGGGCTCGTGATCGAGAGCCGCCTCGCGATCGTCGACGTCCTCGTCCACTTCGGCCTCGCCACGATCCTCTTCGGGATCACGCTGCTTCTCGCCCTCCTATCGAACCTCCGCGAGATCCCGAGGCGATGGATCGACCGGGCCTGGCAGGCCGGCGAGGAGCGGTCCCTGCGCCCCGGACCTGAGAAAGCCCCGGCGCCCGGGGTCGGGCGGAGCGCCTCGTCGGGGGTCTCCGCGCTCGCCCTCGACCTCGACCGGTGAGCGGCCGGCCGGCCCGAGGGTTCGTCGATGGCGGAGGGCGGCCCGGCCGCCGAGCCCGGGAAGGCTCCCTCGCTCGCGCGGGACCTCTTGACCCTCGCGAAGCCCGGCATCACCGCCCTCATCGTCCTCGTGGCGGTCGGCGGGTTCTTCGTCGCCTCCCCCGCCCACCTCGATCTCCTCCGGCTCGCGGTGCTCCTCGTCACCGGCGCCGCGGGCTCCGCCGGCGCGGCGATGCTCAACCACTACCTCGACCGGGACCTCGACGCCCGGATGAAGCGGACCGCGACCCGCCCGATCCCCGGGGCCCGGCTCGACCCGGCCGGGGTCGCCGCGGTCCTGGGCCTCCTCCTCCTCGGCGGCGGGATCGCCGCGGCGAGCGTCCTATTGAACCCCCTCACGGGGTTCTCGATCCTCCTCGGCGGCCTCACCTACGTCGTCGTCTACACGGCCTGGCTCAAGCGCCGCACGAGCTGGAACATCGTGATCGGCGGGTTCGCGGGGAGCGCCCCCGCGCTCGCCGGCAGCGCCGCGGCGGTCGGGAGCTTCACGCCGGCGGCGATCGCCCTCGCCGTGCTCGTCTTCCTCTGGACCCCCCCGCACTTCTGGAGCCTCGCGCTCCTCCTCCGCGACCAGTACGAGAAGGTCGGGCTCCCGATGCTCCCGAGGATGGCCGACCCCGGCTACTCTGGCCGCGTGGTGGTCGTCTCTGCGGCGCTCCTGGTCCCGGCGGCCGGGTGGCTCGCCCTGACCCGCCCGGTCACCTGGCCGGTCGCCATCGTCCTCCTCGCGGCCTCGCTGGGCTTCGTCCTCGCCGCGGCCCCCCTCTGGACGAACCCGGAGCGACGGTCCGCGCGCCGGGGCTTCCTCTATTCCGGCCCGTACCTGCTAGTCGTATTGCTGGCCCTGGTGGCGAACTACGGTCTCCTGCGGGTCGGGTTCACCGGCCTGTAGCGCGGGGTTCGGCATCGAGCTTATCCGCAGCGAGTCGCTAGTAGCGCAATGACCCCCGTTCCGACACCGGAGCCGGCCCCGGAAGAGACGTTGCGCGTGGCGGAAGCCGCGCTCGCCCGCCTCGGGTTCGCCCGGATCCCTCCCGTCGTCCGGCCCACCTCGGGGGCCCCCGAGTTCTGGGTACGGGAGGCCGGCGTGCCGCGCCGGGCCTTCCCCGTCTTCGTCGAGTCCCGTCCGACGTCGGCCGCCACCCCGCGGCCGGTCCAGTGGGTGAACGACGCGGCCGTCCGCGCCGCCTCGCCGCCCCGCGCGATCGCCATCGTCTCGTCCGACGCGGCGGCCCGCGCCGTCTGGGACCGCGGACGGGCCGGTCCGATCGACTCCGAGCTCGCCATCCTCGTCGTCCCCCCGGCGGCCGGGGGTTCCGTGCCCCATTGGCACCGGGGCCAGCTCCCGCCGAAGGTGCTCCTTCGGCTCGCCACCGGGGTGGCGGTCGGGCTCTTCCGCCAGGCCCAGGCCGCGGAGGGGTCGACCCAGGTCGACTTCTCCGAGATGCTCGAGATCCTGAAGAACCGCTTCCAGGTCGACGTCGCGGGGTCCCTCGGCGCGCGCACCGACGAGGAGGCGCTCTTCCTCCTCTATCAGCTCGCGCTCAAGTACGCCTACGCCCCCGGCGACTCCGGGAGCGAGCTCTACGCCCTACCGCTCCGCCCGTTCGGGCCGGGCCCCCGGGTCCCCTGGTTCGCCGCCTAGCGATCGGTTCGAACCGATACGTTAAGGAACCCCAGGGCGTAGGAACGACCGATGACCTCGGAAGGAGCGAGCGCGTACAGCTGGCCGTACGCTCGCACCCCGGGGGGTTCCACCCCGCCCCCGGACGTGACCCCCAAGGAGGGCGGCCACGAGCTGTGGGCGTTCTTCTGGCTCTCGATCCTCAACAGCGCGATCATCGGGGTCTCGGGCCTCGCCGCCTGGCTCATCATCCACCACTAGCTGAGGCCGGCGCGGCAACGGTTATCTCCTCGGCCTCGGTCGGACGCCCCGACGGAACGTTTCGGGGCCGTGGGGTAGCTTGGACCATCCTTCTTGCTTGGGGTGCAAGAGACTCCGATTCAAATTCGGACGGCCCCATCTCCGTCGTACCGGGTCGTAACCTTCCGTCGGCCGGCCGGGCCCGTTAAGG
>JASHSI010000063.1 GCA_030040915.1 Thermoplasmata archaeon
CCAGTATAGCCCGAGGGGACCCCGAATCCGCATGACGAGCATCGCCCCGGTCGTGATCCGAAGGTCCACCGTCTCTGAGTGGGAAGCGCTGAAGGCGTTGCGGCTTCGCGCCCTCGAGTCGGATCCGCTCGCCTTCGGCTCGACGCTTGCCGAGGAACTGGCCTTCGATGAGAGGCGGTGGCGTGACCGCGCGGTGAACGGTGCGGAGTCCGCTACGACGCGCCAGTGGGTCGCCGCCGACCCCTCGGGGCAGCTGGTCGGCTCGATCGTCGTCGCGCTGGTCGAGGAAAACGCGTTCGTGTTCGGGATGTGGGTCGCACCGGAGTCCCGTGGCCGCGGCATCGCCGGCCGTCTCCTCGACGTCGGGCTCGAATGGGCCCACAGCGCGTTCCCGGGCAGCCCTGTGAAGCTCGATGTCAATCCGAAGCAGGTAGCGGCGGTCCGGCTCTATCTGTCGCGGGGGTTCCGCCGTAGCGGCCCGGATCGCCCTCTCGGCCACTCGCCGCCAGAAGTACGGTACGAGATGACCCTGGCCTGACCCTCAGGAGCCCGGCGGGCCGCGTTCCGGCGAACGAACACACACGCCGTGGTCTTGCCCGAGCGCGGAATCGCAGAGCCGCTCGTGTGGGCCCCGATCACGGTTCAGATGCTCACACCGGCGCGCTGAGGGGTAATCCCCCGGGGTCACGGGGGCGGGCCCCGTGGGTTCGGGGGAGTTGACGCGGGGGGCGGGTCGCTGCCGTAGCCAAGCCGGAGCGCCCGTTCGACTTCCCGCTGGATCCTGACCGGCTCCGGCACTCCACCCCACCACTCGACCCCTGCGAGGTCCTTCGACAGCTCCCTTGCATCCTGTACGGTCATCCCCGGGTGGAGTTCCCTGATCCACTCGAACCGGGCCTCCTCCGAGTGATCGAAGTCTTCACCGCGCGGGCTCGCGTACCGACGGGGATCCCGGATCAGATCGTAGGCGATCGGTCCGTCCGCAGCCCCGTCGGAAGCGCTGAGCGAGTGGAAGTGGATCGTCCCAAAGCCGCGCGCCCGGTCGAGTAGCCAGTCCTGCCGGATCTGGACGTCACGGATCTGTCGGAGCGGGATCTCCTGGAAGTCGTGTCGAATCAGGCCATACTGCTGGATGAGCCGGTCGTCGGTCACGACGTAAGTCCAGGTGGGCCAGACGAAGACGCGGACGACTGCGAGCCAGAGGACTGCTAGGGCGCACAGGCCCCCGGCCGCGAAGAGCAGGATGCGCGCCCAGTTCAAGTGCCAAGGCAGAGGGGGGATCCGACCGAGGGCGTGGGTGAGCCAAGGGATGGCGGGGACCGTGCTCCAGATCTCACCAGCGGCGAGGAAGACCAGGAACAGTCCGATTACGAGCCAGAGCGACGGGTAGAAGAAGTAGAACCAGCGGGAGGGATGAGCTTCGTACAGGACCCGCTCATTCGGGGCCAGGTACCCGCGGCGCAGATACCGCGAATGCCCCGGTCGGAGGGAACCCACGGCCCGGCACCCGAGACCTTCAGCCTCGCGTGGTTAAGGCCTAGTGCCGACGTGATTCTCGCAGAGTCGAGATGGAGCTACCAGCCTCCGGAACCGCACCTCGTGACTTCGATATCGAGGCGTTGAATGTGGAGCTCGACCAAGCGAAGGCTAGTAAGAGGGGGTGGCTCGCAGGTTGTTCGGTATTCACTGCGTCCCTCGGCGGGGTGTTCCTCGTGCTTGACATCGAGCCCATTCTGGCCGGTACCATTTCAGGTCTCAGACTTGGCACACTAATCATCGTGCTTGCCATAGTCGCCTCAGTACAGTCTGCTGTTGTCTCTGGACTTCTCCTGACTCGGAGCGGTGGAGTATCACTCCGGATCGACGATGTAGGGGTTGAGCTACTCAGGTCCTCGCACGCCCAGATGCGGATCGCCTGGGACGACCCGCGGTTCTCGCTGGAGCTCTATGACTTCAGCGGTTCTCCCCCAGCCAGCGTGAGAACCACCACGCGGTACGCGGCCCGGATGGGGGGAATCGAGACATCATTGCCGCAGGATGCGTTCAGGCTCCTCCTCTCGGAGGCGACGCAGCACCGATTGACGGTAAGGCCTTCAAAGGGTAGTCTTTGGATCTATCCCGCGTCGGTCGCGCCTATCATTTATCGCATCCGAGCACCACTTGGATAGGGAAGGCCGCACCGTAGTGTCTCATACGTTCGCATCGGGACCGTCACGCAGTTGCACAGCCAGTCGATGGTCTCTGATGTCACCAGCACTAGGAGCGTGTACTTCAATGTCTCACTCGGCGACAACGCCAGTACTGTCGGGAAGACGTGGTACCGCCCACTCTCGCTCACGTCTCCGGCCGTGAATCTGCTGACCCCTGCCCAGAGGCTCTGGGCTAACGCTACGCAAAGCAACGCCTCGATCAACATCAGCTACACCGTGGTGGGGGTGCCGAGTGCCATGCCGCCGTGGCACACCACTCGGTGTAAAGTCTAACCGGTTCTTACGCGAACGTGGCGCTGATACTGTCGATAATCGGGCTCGGCGCGGCGGCTGCAGATTACTCTTTACACGAGTATTGAGCCTATGGGCGAGCCAGATCGGACGAGGAAGCCCGGGCAAATCCGGCTCGCGCCCGCTATCGACG
>JASHSI010000064.1 GCA_030040915.1 Thermoplasmata archaeon
CGGCGCCGCCGGCCTCCTCGCCGCGGTCGCCGGGGTCGCCTCGCTCGGCTGGCCGTACTTCGACGGCCTCTCGGCGGCCCTCGGGGCCCTCGCGCTGCTCGGCTGGCTGACGCGTCCGGAGGGGCCCGACCCCCCGAGGGCGCGATTGGCCCGGACCGTCCTTCTCGTCGCCTCGGTCGCTGGATGGGGGTTCTTCCTCCTCGCCCCCGGGCCCGCGGGGGCGCTGCGGGGGGTCGCGCTCGGGGCGTCGGCCGGCCTCTTGGGGTGGTTCGCCGGTCGACGCCCCGCGTTCGGGGAGGGGAGTTGACGCGCCGGGCGGAGGGACCCAGCTGGCTCGCCGATCCGAAGGGGTTCACCCTCCCCCTGCTCCTCCCCGAGCTCCCGAAGGAGGTCCCGTTCGGCTTCCTCGGACGTCTCCTCCCGACGACGGGGCGCTCCGGGCTCCGCCTGCAGGCCCACCGGGTCGGCCGGGCCAAGGCGCTCGGCCTCCTCGAGACGGCCGGATCGGTCGCCGAGGCCGAGCTCTCGGACGGCCGGCCGGGGGCCGGGGCGCGGACCGCGGAGCTCGAGCTCGAGTCCGACAGCGCACGGGAGCTCGGCCGACGGATCGCCTCGGGCGAGGAGGACCTCTTCCGGGTCGGCGTCGCCTTCCTCGCCCGGGGGCCGACCGAGGCCCGGGCCGAGCGCGACCGGCGCGAGATCGCCGGCCGGCTCGCCGCGCTTGGGTTCAAGACCCGGGTCCCGGCCTACGAGGCGGCCGAGGCGATCGCCGCGCCGGACCTCGCCGGGACCGAGCGGCGGCCCCCCGGGTACTGGCACACGCTCCCCACCGACGGCCTGGGCGCGTTCTTCCCGTTCGTCGATGAGACGGTGATCGAGCCCGGCGGGATCCTCGTCGGGCTCCTCCTCGACGACGCCGCGCCGGTGGTGCTCGACCGGTGGGCCCACGCGAGCTACTCCTGGGGGATCTTCGGGATGACCGGCGCGGGGAAGTCGTTCGCCGCCGCGCTCCTCGCGCTCCGGTCGACCTGGACCCGGCCCGACGTCGAGCTCTACCTCATCGACCCGCTGGGGGAATTCGGCCGCCTCGCCGAGGCGACCGGGGGGCAGGTCGTCCGGCCGGCCGCCTCGGTGGGGCCTCGGATGAACCCGCTCGAACCGGCCGGGCCGGACGCCGAGCGCTCGGAGCGGATCGCGCGGGTGAGCGCCGTCGTGCGGAGCGCGTTCCCCTCACTGTCGGACGAGGAGGGAGCTCAGCTCGACGGCGCGGTGGCGAGGTTGTACGGTCCGGACCGGCCGAGCCCACGGATCGCCGACCTGGTCCGGGAGGTCGGGATGGGCCCCGCCTCGGGCCGGCTCCCCGCGCTCCTCGAGGTCTTCCGGACCGGCTCGCTCGCCCACCTCGACGGGCCCACGACGGTCGACTGGGAGCGGACGCCGATCGTCTTCGACCTCTCGGGCCTCGGGGAGGCCGTGCAGCCGTTCTACGCGGCGTTCGTCCTCGATGCGATCTACGCTCGCCTCCGCGCCTCGCCGCGCCCGAAGCTCGTCGTCGTCGACGAGGCCCACCTCCTCGCGCGCGACGCGCGCACCGCGGACTTCCTCGACCGCCTCGCCCGGCACGTGCGGCACTACGGGACCGGGCTCCTGCTCGCGAGCCAGAACCCGGACGACTTCCTGCGGACCGAGAGCGGACGCTCCCTCCTCCGCAACCTCCGCGCGACGCTCCTGCTGAGGCTCCCGGAGGTCTCCCAAGAGGCCCGGCGGTTCTTCCGCCTCACCGAGGCGGAGGCGGAGTGGCTCCCCCGGGCGCGCCTCCCGAGGGAGGCCGGCTACTCCGAGGGTCTCCTAAGGTTCGGCCCATCGCACCTGCCGATTGCCCTCGTCGCCTCGACCCCCGAGTACGAGCTCCTCACCGGGACCCGGGTCCCCGTGGGTCCGGACGGCTGAACCGGGCCGATCGCGGCGCGGGTCCAAGCGCGGGTTTATCTAGCGAACGGACCGCCTCTTGGGCGTGGCCCTCGACCCGGCCGAGCTCCCGCCCCGCCGGCGGGACTCCTGGAGCATCCGCAAGATCGCCGAGGAGATTGGCGGCCGACCGATCGCCGACTTCCAGGGCGACGCGCCCCCTGCCTCGATCGCTCCGTACCGACCCGCGGCGACCGCGAGCCTTCCGCGACGTCCGGCGCCGGTGGGCGGAGCCACCGCGGCGAGGTCACCGAGCGGGCCCGCCGAGCCCCCGGCCGAGGAGGAGCTCGACCCGGTCGCCCGGGTCTACCCGCCGCTCACCCGCGGGACGGGGCGCGCGCTCCACGGCGTGGAGAAGGAGCACCATGCCGAGACCCTCGCGACCGTCCGGCCCGATCCCGGGGAGCTCGAACCCGGCCGGGCGCCGCACCGACCGGGCCCCTCAACGCGCCCCGAGCGGGTCTACCTCCACTACCTCTTGCTCCACCTCGACCGGCTGAGCGACCACGCGCTCACCTACCTGCACCGGGCGGTCACCGAGGAGCTCGAGGCCCGCAAGCCGCCGGCGGCCCAGTCCCCCTAGCCGAGCGCCGGGGCGCGTGCCCGCCGCGCGAGCTCCGCATGGAGCGTGGGGTCGATCTCGATGCCGATCGCGTCCCGGCCGAGGCGGGCCGCCTCCCACAGCGTGGTGCCGGTGCCCGCGAAGGGGTCGAGGACCGTGTCCCCGACCACCGAGAACATCCGGATGAGGCGCGCGGGTACCTCGGGCGGGAACGCCGCCGTCCGGCGACCGTCGACGGTCTGCCGCGCCCCGCGGATGTCGCCCCAGACCTGGGAGAACCAGCGGTCGCGCTCGGCCTTCGTGTAGCGGCTCGCCGATCTCCTCGGGTCCTTCGGAGGGAACGATCGGCGCGCCCCGTTCGCGAAGAGGAGGATGAACTCGCAGTCGAGGGTCACGTACGCGTTCGGCGGGTCGAACCCCGAGCCCAAGAACGCGTTCGGGCGGTTGGTCGGCTTCTTCCACAGCACGTAGGGGAGCGGCCGGAGCCCGAGCCGCTCGCAGGCGAGCGTGACCCGCCCGTGGTTCGGCCACAGGCGGAAGACCCCGTCGGTGGTGCGCAGGGCGTCCCCGATGTTGATGGCCAGGATCCCGCCCGGGAGAAGGGCGTCCCTGCACGCCCGCCAGGCATCGTCGAGCCACCGGTGCATCCCGTCGAAATCGGTCGCACCAGCCGCCCGGAAGAGATCGTCCCACTGCGGGATCATAGGGTACGGGGGGCTCGTCACGACCAGAGCGACCGAGCCGGGAGCGACGCCGGGAAGCGTCCGGGCATCCCCGTGGACCGTCCGGACGCGGCCGGTCCGGCCGCCGACCGGCCCCATCGGCGCGGGAGGCGCCCCCACGTTTATACCCCCGACCCATCGCGCCCCCGTGCGGCTGGAGAACCCCATCCTCCAGGTCGCCCTCGACTTCGAGAACCTCCCGAGGGCACTCCAGGCGGCGAAGGAGGCCGTCGAGGGCGGGGCCGACTGGATCGAGGCCGGCACCCCGCTCCTGAAGAGCGAGGGCCTCGACGCGGTCCGCGAGCTCAAGAAGGCGTTCCCGGGCCACCGGATCGTCGCCGACATGAAGGTGATGGACACCGGCGCGTTCGAGGTGGAGATCGCGGCGAAGGCCGGGGCCGACCTCGTCACGGTCCTCGGGGCGTCCGACGACGAGACGATCGCCGACGCGGTCCGGGGCGGCGAGAAGTACGGGGCGGAGGTCGTCATCGACCTCCTCAACGTCGCCGACCCAATCGCCCGGGCGAAGCGAGCGGCGGAGCTCGGCGCTTCGGCGGTCTGCTGGCACGTCGGCATCGACATGCAGATGACCGGCCGGACCCCGTTCGAACGGCTCGCCGAGCTCGTCCGGGGGAGCCCGATACCGGTCGCCGTCGCCGGCGGCCTCAACTCCGAAACCGTCGCCGAGGCGGCCCGAGCGGGCGCGCGGATCCTCATCGTCGGCGGCGCGCTCACGAAGTCGGCGGACATCCGGGCCGCGACGAAGCGCGTCCGGGCGGCGATGGAATCGGGAGAACCGCTCGAGACCACCGAGTTCAAGCGGGTCGGGTCCGACGACCTCCGGACGGCGTTCGCGAAGGTCTCGACTCCGAACATCACCGACGCGATGCAGCGGAAGGGGGCGATGCACGGCCTTCTGCCCCGGATCCGGGACGCCACGGTCAAGATCGCCGGCCCGGCCGTCACGGTCGTCACGCGGGACGGGGACTGGGCGAAGCCGGTCGAGGCGATCGACCGGGCCGGTCCGGGCGAGGTAATCGTGGTCGACGCCGGGGGGAGCACGACGGCGATCTGGGGCGAGCTCGCCTCCTGGAGCGCGCACGGACGCCAGGTCGCCGGCGTCGTCATCGATGGCGCCGTGCGCGACCTCGACGCGATCCTCGAGCTCGGGTTCCCCGTCTTCTCGCGGTACGTCTCACCGAACGCGGGGGAACCGAAGGGCCACGGGGAGATCGGCGTCGAGGTCACCGTCGGTGGGCAGCGGGTCCGACCGGGAGACTGGATCGTGGGCGACGCGAGCGGGCTCGTGGTCGTACCCCGGGAACGGGCCCAGGAGATCGCGAATCGGGCGCTCGACGTGCTCGAGCACGAGAACCGCGTGCGGGAGGAGATCCGCAGGGGCTCGACGCTCTCCCACGTCCAGCGGCTCGAGCGGTGGGAACGGGTCGGGTAGCCCGAAAACCGTTAGGACTCCCCGACTCCCACCGAACCACGCTCCCGTAGTCTAGTCCGGTCAAGGATTCGGGGCCTTCGACCCCGTAACGCGGGTTCGAATCCCGCCGGGAGCATCTGGACCGGGGGGCAAACCCCCACGTCGGTGGCGCGGTTCGGTCGCGGGGCGAGGATCGATCGTCCGAAGCCGTATCTCCCCGGTGGGCGTGGCGATGCGCAAGGCGGAGGCCGGCCCCGTCGGGTCCACCCACGGGCCGACCGACTGGAGTAGCGGCGTCGGTCGTTGAGGGGGCTACATCCGTCCACCCGCCTCGCCGGGGTCCACCGACCGTCCCTCAGGATCGAGCGGCCGGATGGAGCACCCGCCGACAAACCCTTAACCGAAGCCCCATGTGGGTGGGCCTACCGTCCGACCCGATCCTGCGATGCCGAACGCTACCGAGGACCTGTTCACGCCAGTCCACAAGGGCCTGCGCTCGATGATCTATGCCCTCGCTTCGCGCCTGCAGACGAACGACTTCGCCGACGCCGCGGCCACCGAGGCGCTCGTCCGGGAGCTCGAGACCGACTTCGCGATCGCCCGATCTGCCGGCTGCGTCCTCTGCATCCTCCACCACCACGCCGAGGATGAGGAACTATCGGTCTTCCCGGAGGTGGCCCGAGCCGGCAGCCCGGTCATCGGGAGCTTCATCGAGGAGCACCACGACCTCACCCGGCGCGAGCTCGAGCTCGGTCGGGCGGCCCATGCCCTCCTCGATATCGACGACCCGGCGGGGCGGATCACGGCCGGTATCGCGCTGAACGCCGCGGCGAACGATCTTGTCGTCCGCTACCTCGCGCACATGAACCGTGAGGACGCCGAGCTCGTTCCGTGGATGCGCGAGCACTTCACCGATCCCCAGATGGCCGCGATGCGCGCCGCCATCATCGGCCGCCTGCCCCCCGACCGCCTCTTCGCGATCTTGGGCTGGATGCTGCCGTCGCTCAACCCCACCGAACTCTCCGGGCTCCTCGCCGCCGTCCGACCGGGATTGCCCCCGCCCGCCTTCCGGGCGATCGTCGACCTTTGCGCCGCCCGGGTCGACCCGGCTCGGTGGGAGGCGGTCAGGCTGCGGGTTGGGCTGTAGGGTCGTCCGACTGCGCTCGAGGTCAACCCCGTATCGGAGACTTCCCTTGCCCGGTCGGGATCAAGGGGACGGTCCGTCCCACCGCCCCGCGAACCCAGCCAGGAGCGCGGCCCTGAGCGACCATGAACTCCTAGTAGGCTCGGGGCATCCCTGAATCGGCGTCCGTGCTCACCCAGAATGCGGGTGGCGGTGACCGGTCGTTCCTCCGGCGACCACAGGGGTTCCGAGCGTGTACCGACCGTACGCGATGCCCTTGACCCCACGCAGGTCTTCGGCGGCGTTGACCACCTCGTCGCGCTTCCCCACCAGTCCGATAATCTGCATGCAGGAACCGCCCTCCAGGTGGACGTGCGAGGAGGACCGGATGTGGGGCCCCCAGCGATGCTCGACCGCCGTCAGACGGCGGAGAACATTGGGAGCGTCGTGCCGGTAGATGAGCAGGACGCTCGCCACCGAGTCGGAGTTGGGGTCGCCCAGCTCGTGCTCCGCAAGTTCCTTCCGGATCAGCGCGCGGAGGGCGTCCGAGCGGCTTGGCGAGTTCCGCTCCATGACCCAGCTGTCCAAAAGGGAGAGAAGATCGGGCTCGAGCGAAACGCCTAGGCGTACCACGTGCCCCCCCTTCCCGTTCTTGCCCCGGGGAGTCAGAGCCGTTCCGGTACCCGATCGATCTCCCCGGCGCGCGCGTCGGACCATGCCAGCCCTCCCGGGTTCGCGAGTTCGAATGGTCTCATAATGGTGAGGCGATGAGCGCGCGCGGAGGGTCCAGCAGTGTTACGATTTTCAGAAAGACCAGAACGCTTTAAATTCCCCCGGGCGTGCGTGGACCCGTGTCCCCCGCCGCCGCGGTGCTCCCCAACCCCCTGACGGAAGTTCGGAACCCCATCGTCCTGTCCCGAGGGGAATGGATCAAGGTCCTCCTGATCTACGCGGGCATCGCGGTGGCGACCGCCATCGGCATCTACGCCACCTTCTGGATCGGTACTCAGTACGCCATCTTTTGGGCCTTGGGCATTCTCGCCTACACGTTGGGCCTCCGACACGGGGTCGACGCCGACCACATCTGCGCCATCGACAACACCACGAGGAAACTGCTTCAGCAGGACAAACGCCCCACGACCGTGGGGACCTGGTTTTCGCTCGGCCACTCGACCATCGTCGTGGCAATGATCGCGGTCCTTGTGATCGCCACGCAGTTCATCGCGAGCAACCTCCCCGCCTTCGAGGCCGACGGGGCGGTCCTCGGGACCTTCATCTCCGGCGCGTTCCTCTACGTCATCGCGCTCATCAATTTCCTCATCTTCTGGGAGATCTACCTGATCTTCAAGTCCCTGCGATCGGGGGCCCTCGACCAGCAGAGGCTCGACGAGGCCCTCCTGAAACGGGGGTTCATGAACCGCTATTTCGGCAAGCTGTTCAAGTTCGTCAACGAACCCTGGCAGATCTACCCGATCGGGGTCCTATTCGGGCTCGGCTTCGACACCGCCTCGGAGGTCGCCCTCATCGCGATCACGGTCACCACCGCGACCGCCGCCGTTCATTTCCCGCTGTGGATGGTGCTGGTGCTGCCGTTCATGTTCACCTGCGGAATGGTCCTGACGGACACGACCGACGGTTTCGGGATGCGCTTCGCGTACGGATGGGCGTTCATGCGACCCATCCGGAAGGTCTACTACAATCTGACCATGACCGTCATCTCGGTCATCGTCGCCGTCGTCATCGGCACGATTGAGCTCTTGGGCGTGCTGGCCTCGGAGCTCGGCCTCACCGGCGGGCCCTTCGGGTTCTGGAGCACGATGAACTGGCTCAACAACTCGAGCGGTCCTGATGGGATCGAAATCTGGGGCTGGTGCGGGATTGTCATCATCCTGCTGTTCGTGGGGAGCTGGGTAGTTTCCATCGCGATCTACCGCTGGAAGCACATCGAAGAGGTCGGCCTCGGCAAGTCTCCTCCGAAGGGCACCCCAGCCGAACCCGCCCTGCCCCTCGATTCGGTCTAGGGGTAGATTGTTTCGACGTGTGGCCGGTTCCCTATCGAAGCTGAGAGCGTTCCCGAGCCCCGGATCCGCGCGGGGAGTGACGAGATGCTCACCTATCGAGCGGCGGGGAGCGGCCGTCGAACATTGGGAGCGGTCGGAGACCGTAGGGGGGACCGGTCGACGCCGAACGAAGCGCCGGCGAGGTCGCCGAGATCGACGGGGCCGTACCGGCCATCCGCCGCGTCGCCGTGGGGGAAACCTCGGGACGGCCCAGTCGGCGGCGGACCCAATGGCGGACATCCGAGATGTACAGGTTGCCGTACGGGCACGCCTCCACGCACTCGCCGACCCCGCAACACTTGGTGCTACGGAACTCACCCTTGGTCCGGAAGTGGCCGGGCATGTCGACGAGCCCCACGGGACAGCCTTTGGTGCAATCGACCGTCGTGCAGGTCCGGCACACCTCCTTCGAGCGCACCTTCAGCTTGAAGAAACCGAGCTTCTGGAACGCTCCAGAGATCAGCCCGGTATAGCACCACCCCATGGTCACACAGTTGTAGTTCCCCACGTAGGGAATGGTCACGAAGAGGATGTACCAGCCGACGGAGAAGGAGAGATCGAAGAGGAACACCGAGGGATCCTGTCCCAGGATAGAGACATTGAGGATCCCTTGCTGGTCGAAGTAGGACGCGAACGAGACCCCGACGAGCGCGGCCATCGTGACGCCGGCGGTGGCGGAGTAGAGCGAGGAGAGTCGGCTCCCGAGGTACTTGTGGCCGATCCCGGAGGACCGGTTGAACGATTTCATCGTGTCGATCGTCGTTCCCTGGTACATGACGGGGGCTGTGCAGAAGACGGAGCACACGACGCGGCGGCCGAACAACACGGCCGTGACGGCGAAGATGATGTACGTCAGGAAGATCACCAGGAACAGGGACGGCACGATAGGGGCGGAGCCGAGGCCCATGCTCCAGCCCAGTACCGGCACCTGCGTTCCTGAGAGCGCGTTCGGGAACAGATTGGAGTAGTAGACGCTGGGGAAGAACGTCGCGAAGATCGCGTACGATCCCAGCATGAGCGCCATCCGGATCTTGTTCTCACGAGAGATCGATTCGCGGATCTTGAACACAACGAGGGCTCCCATCTCGATGCCCATCATGCCGAGGAACCAGGTCGAGCCCGATACGCCCGCGAGGAACCAGAACCCGTTGTAGAACGCATTGTAGAGGAGGGTCGCCGAGCCGCCGGCGAGCGGGAGGGTCGGGAACGCGCCCAGGTACGCCCCGGGCAGGAGGACGACGTCGAGGGCGGCACCCATGAAGAGCTCCGCGACGAAGATGAACGCCAACAGGCCGAACGCCCAGTTCGGCCGGAGCTGCCAGGGCGCGGCCGGGGCCTCACCGAACCGGTCCGGCGCCAGGATGGCCTCGAAGAAGATGGACATCTCCAACAGGACCGCGACGGCGAAGACGAACCCTTCGCCGTAGACGAGCCAGACGTAGAGCCCGGCCATCATGATCCCGAAGACGCCCATCAGGGCCAGAACGTAGCTCGAGAACGCCGGCACGAGCTGCCGGTGCCGATAGATGTACTCCATGAGATAGATCACGATCCCGATCATGACGGCGCTCCCGAGGACGGTCGAGAACCAGACCCAGTTCGGATTCTGGGATACCGGGGGAGCGAGAACCATGAGGGTCGACTGCGCGATCATGATGATCCGAATCCCGGAGGGAAGGTGGGATCGGAGCAGGATCGCCGCCGCGATCATCTCGATTGACATCGGGAACAGGAACCAGGGTGAGTTGACGGCGAAGGCGATCCACGAGACCGCTCCGCCGGTGGCCGGGGCCGAAAGCCCCGAGGCCAGTTGGAAGGTGACGCCCATAAGGAACTCGTTCAGGACCAGGCTCGCGACGACCGTGAGCCCGAACCACCGTCGATGCTCGATCCTCGCGGGAGCGAACGTGGCCCCCTCCCGCATCTGTCGGGCCGCCTCGCGAACGAACAGGTAGACCAGGGGGAACACCGAAAGCGACATCGCCGCGCTGGACACCCAGAGCGCTTCGACGAGCGAGCTCGAACTCGGGGAAGAGAAGTAGAGGAACGCGCCGAAGATCATCGCGATCATCATGAAGGCGAGGAACAGCACAACCCCCGCCGAGGTGCGCGTCCTCGCCTCGGCGCCCCATTTGACGATCACCGCGTCGAAGAGCGCCATGACCATCGCGATCGCCGTGAGCAGCCCTAGTTCGATTCCGTTCATGCTACACCTCTAGCGAGAAAGGGTTCCAGGCCAGGTCGCCCGATCGATCGCGCACCGAGCATCGAGCGAACCATCGAGCTTCCCGGGTCGCGTGTACGGAAGGGGGAAAGCGAACTCGCGGGTCGATCCGGGGAAAAGGGCCGTGTCGACATGAAGTGAGGTCGTCCGGGCGAGCTACGGAACGGAGCCCGTATCGTACCCTGCCACCGCCGGTATCGCCAGGGCCATGCCGTGTGGGACTCGCCGACGTGGCCGGTAGGTACCCCGTCCCCATACCTTCCGCCGGCACCGGGGATTAAGCTCCCGCCAGCGTCCGAAATCGACTCCCCTAGGCAGTAGGCTCGACCCAATCCCGCGAGCGACCCGCGGAGCGATGGACGTATCCAGCCTAACGTCCGGTTGGACCCGTACCCGGCCAGGAGCGCCGGACCGAGCACGAAGAGTAGTGCCAGAGCGGCCGGAGCCCCGCCACCTACGGATGCCTCAAGGAGGATCGGCCCAGGCAGTCCCGTAACGACCGGGGAGAGCAAGGCCCCTGCCGCGACGATCGCTCCAGCGACGACCAGCCCGAGAGAGAACGCGGCGAACGGGAGACCTCCCAGAAGGCGTCGGCGCCAGGAGGCCTCTCGGCCCACGGCCTTGGGTACGATGGGGTCGGCGAGGCCGAGCGGAAGTGCGAACACCCGAAGGAGTCGTTCCTGAGCTAGGAGAGCGGCGCCAAGGAGAATGGCTTGGACGAGGCCTAACAGTTCCGGGGCCATCCACGCTGGTCCCCCGGTGGCCGGCCCATGGCCCCCCCAAGAGGGTATCATTCCGGCCGCGGACGATGTGATCGTGGAGCAACACGCTCCCAGCGTCGCGAGGGCCATCATCGAGGGGGTGAGCGAGGCGAGAAAGGCCGCGGAGTTCCCCCCGCTCTGGGCGTGGACCCGGCGGGACCTCAGCGGGATTGAAAGACCAACCGCGAGCCCGAACCCCACACCCGCCGAGACGACGGCCGTAATCAGCGTCGGACCGATCGGAAGGGTGGCCGAGAAGCCGTAGCCCCGAAGAATCAGGGCGACGCCGGCGGGGCTCCATTGAGCGCTCCATGCTCCGCCCGCTCCCCATTCGACCATCCCCGAGGCCGACATCGAGAGGAGGGCGTATCCGGCGGCGATGATCGCCGTCAGGCCCCAGCCCCAACGTGAGCGAAGCAGCCGGCGGCTGAAACTCATCATCGCCACGGTCCGGACCGGGAAGCAGGTCTCACTCCCCGCGGAATTCGAACTTCGGGACCATTATCTGAGCGAGGTACGCACTGGCCTAACCTATGGGTACTCCGACCGCGAAGCCGGAGGATCGTGCTCCGAGCGGGAAGACGAGGGGACTCCGCCCGGAGCGCGCTCGCCGGATGGCCCGGACGGGCGGGAGCGGGCCGGTCGAGCTCGAACGGCAAACCGCACAACCTCGGCTCAGACTGCCTCGACGGACCGCCCCGACCACGATCCGTGCCTCGGCCGGGTGGGCCAACATCGATGAGTCGAGGACCTCCTGCCGAGGATTCGCCGGGTCCCTTTCGCCGATGGTGGGAACGGGTCCGGAAGGCCCCGGGAGCCGAATGGGCGAGCGTCTCGAGGGACCTCGGCCGCTGGGCCGCGATCGCGGTCCCCGTGGGGATTGTCGCCGGTCTGGGAGCGGCGCTGTTCTACTACCTCATCAACTTCCTTTCCGGGCTCCTACTGGGTCGTCTGGCGGGGTTGACGCTGCCCATCGAAGGCTCCACGATCGCGGATCAGCTGACCTGGGCGAGCTCGTTCCCTCGGGTGCTGATCGTTCCGCTGCTCCTCGCCGCGGGAGGCCTCGCCGTAGGGGCCCTCTGCCACTGGGTCCCCGAGGTCGCGGGGCACGGCACCGACGCGACGATCCGGGCGTTCCACCGGGACGCCGGGCGCGTACGACCCGTGGTCCCGGCGTTGAAGACCCTCGCCAGCGCGATCACCCTGGGAACGGGGGGAAGCGGGGGCCGTGAGGGACCCGTCTCCCAATCGGTGGTGGATTCGGGTCGCTCTGGGCCGGGGCCTTCGGTCTGGGCGACCGCGACCGACGGATCGCGCTGGCCACCGGGACGGGCGCCGGCATCGGGGCAATCTTCCGAGCGCCCCTCGGAGGAGCGGTCTACTCGGCCGAGATCCTCTATACCGGGGACTTCGAGCCGGAGGTGTTCGTCCCGTCAATCATCGCGTCCGTCGTCGCGTACTCCGTCTATTCCACGGTCTTTGGCTTCCACACGCTCTTCGCCACGCCGGCCACCATGGCGACCTATGCCTTCGACCCGGAGCGGCTGCCGTTCTGGGCGCTGCTGGGGATCGTCTGTGGCGCCGCCGGGATCCTGTTCATCTTCGTCTTTCATCGGACGGACACGTGGTTCCGAGCGCGCCGGTGGGCCCCCGGTTTCCGCCCGGCGGTGGGAGGGGCCCTCGCCGGTGTCCTCTTTCTCGGGACCTACTTCCTCCTCCCCGAGCAGGGCCACTTCGTCTCGCTGTCGTCGTTGACCATCGGCTACGGATTCGTCCAGGCGGCCCTCATGGGCCAGATCGCCTCTGGGGCGTATCCGGTCGAGGTAATCGCCGTCCTGCTCGCGGCGATCCTCCTCCGGATGGCGATGACCTCCTTCGTCGTCGGCAGCGGGGGCAGCGCGGGCCTGTTCGGGACGAGCGTCGTGGTCGGGGCGTTCCTCGGCACCGCGGTCGGAGGGGTCTCCCATGACCTCTTCCCGGTGCTCGTCCCGCTCGGCGTCATCCCGGTCTTCACGATCGTGGGGATGATGTCCTTCTTCGGTGGGATCTCGAAGGCGCCCCTGGGCGTCCTGATCATGGTCGTCGAGATGGCCGGAACGTACGCGATCCTCCCCGCCGCCATGCTATCGATCTTCGTCGCCTACGTCGCGACCGGGCGCGCCCACATGTACACGGAACAGCTTCCGAGCCGCATCCAGAGCCCGGCCCATCGCGAGGAGTATCGGGCTTACTTCCTCTCCGAGGTACCGATCGGGGAGATCGCGAGCCACGACTCCGAGACCGTCCAGGGGTCGACCACGGTCGCGAGCGCCCTGAAACTCGCTATCCGGCACGGGCACAGCAACCTATCGGTGGAACAGGACGGCCGGTGGATCGGCGGGGTTCGCGCGACAGACCTCGTCGCGGTCCCGGAGGGCGAAAGGGACCGTCGACCGATCGCGGAGCTCGTACGCCCCGTCGACCTCGTCCTCCCGGGCGACCTGTCCGCCCTCGAGGCGCTTCGTCGACTGGACCAACACGGAGGGGATGTCGCGGCGGTCGTCGTACCGGGGAACGCCGGACGGGTCATCGGGCTCGTCACGAGGCGGGACCTCGCCCCCCCGACTCCGAGCGTCGATCCTTCGACCAGCGGGTAGGACACGCCCCGAGAGGTCCCGCCGCCCGGCGCGGCCCCGCTTCGTCCCCCGACCCGCCCCGCACCGGCTCGGTGAGGAGGTCGAGGGTTCGCTCAGGCGCCTCAGCGCCCGGTCACCCTGCTACGCTACGCCCGGTCGCCTCGTCGGGCTCCGTCCGACGGATCGCAGTCCTTCCAGATCTCGTCGAGGATGGCCCTCCGGGCTGCCATCCGGCGAAGCTCCAGGGCGACGTCGCGCGCCTGGTGCGGCGTGGCCGCGGGCAGAACGTGTTCCCACTCGATCGCGACCGACGTCTCCATCAGGACGAGGCGCTCCGGCTCGGCGAGGGGAAGGGTGAGCCGGCGCTCGCCCCGGACCGCCGCGTCGAGGTCACGGAGACCGAGCCGCCCGGCCTCGACGGCGCGAATCGCCGACACGATCTTCCGAACCATCCCCCAGACGAAGGACCCGGCCCGGACGTCGAGCACGAGCCATGCCCGGTCGATCGACGGGCGGATCTGGTCAATCTTCCGGAGGGCGGGGGACCCGAGGGGTTGCCCCCGACCGAACGTGCGCGTATCGATCGGCCCGACGAGCCGGGGGGCGGCTTCCGACCAGACCGTAGGTACGGTGTGGGCCTCCCGCTCCCAGTAGCGGTACCATCGGCCCCTCGCCGCCCGGGGCCGGAACGCGTCGGGAACTCGGGCGAGGGCCGTGAACCGGATCTCGGGGGCGATCCCGTTCAGGGCCCTCAGGAGCGCCGCGGGGGGGAGCGCCGAGGATAGGGCGAGCGTGTTCCCCCGGGCGCTCACGCCCCGGTCCGTGCGGCTCGATACCGTGAGCCGGGCGGCCTCGGCGGACGGGGAGATCCCGAGTCGGGGTAGGCCGCGCAGGAGCTCCCCCTCCACGGTGCGCTGCCCGGGCTGGCGGGCGAACCCGGAGAACCCGGCGCCATCGTAGCCGAAGCGGACCAGATAGCGGGGGACGGTCTCCTCGCCGGGCCGGTGGCGGGTGGACCCCATCGGGCGCGGCCGTCCCGCCAACCGTGAGGGGGTCACGTCCGCCGGGGCGCTCGGTTCGGGGGCGGGACCGTCGCCGCCTCGCGGGGCGGAGCGGTCGCTGGGGTGTTGGTGGCGGTCCGGGAGCGCTCGAGGAGCCGCCGGAAGGTCTCGAAGTGCGGGATGTACGGATCGGTGCGGCGACGCTCCTCGAGCTCCGTGAGCGCGATGCCGAGTTCCGCCTTCGACCGCGTGTCCCCGGACTCCGCCCGTACGGCGTAGACGCAGAGCATCTGGTAGGCCGGTAGGACCACGGCCTCCGGCCGCGGGGTGCTCATGTCCCCCTTCCGCGGACGGTAGACCCGGCCCAGCGGGACCTTCTCCGCGATCGCGCGCCGGTGCGAGAATCCGAGGTAGCGGCCCGCCCCGACGACCCGGGTGACCTCGGCCACCCGGCCTCCGAAGGCGTTCGTCAACCGGTCGCACTCGTGCCAGCACCAAGCCCCGAACGCGTAGTCCCCCTCGAGGTACTCCGCGAGGGCGCTCGCGTAGATCGAGCGCTCCTTCTCTTCGGCCCCCTTCTCCGGTGGGAGGGCCGCCCTCCAGTCCGCGACGAGCACGTCGACGCGCTTCGTGGGGGAGAAGACCCGGAACGGCGGGACCTCGACCGGCTCGGTCATGCCGGGCCCGGTCCCGCCGGAGGTTGAAACGGCTTCCCCCGGACCCCCTCGGGGGCCCTAGACATCGAGGTACTGGTAGAACTCCCAGGGGTGCGGCCGGAGGTTCAGCTGGAGCTGCTCCTCGCGCTTGATCTCCCGGTAGGCCTCGAGCACCGAGGGGGCGAACGCTGGGGAGAGGAAGTCGTGGTCGGAGGCGAGGCAATCGAGGGCCTCGCCGAGCGATCCGGGCAGCTCGCGCACGCCGAGCTCCTTGCGGCGGGCCGGCGTGAGCTTGTAGATGTTCGCGTCGACCGGGGCGGGCGGCTCGATCTTCTTGCGGATCCCGTCGAGCCCGGCGAGCGCGAGCGCGGCCTCGGTGAGGTAGATGTTGGCGGCGGAGTCGGGGGTCCGGTACTCGATCCGCTTCGCCTCGGGGCGACCCTTCAGGTAGAATGGGATTCGCACGTTCGCCGAGCGGTTCGCCTTGCTCCAAGCGATGAAGACGGGCGCCTCGTACCCCGGCACGAGGCGTCGGTAGGAGTTCGTCGTCGGGTTCGTGATCGCGCAGAGGGCCCGGGCGTGCTCGAGGAGCCCGCCGACGTAGTAGCGGCACGTCTGGCTGACCTCCGCGTACGGATCGCTCGCGTCGAAGAAGGCGTTCTTCCCCCCCGACCAGATCGACTGGTTCATGTGAAGGCCGATGCCGTTGTCGCCGTAGACGGGCTTCGGCATCAGCGAGGCGATCTTGTCGTGCCGCCGCGCGACCGCCTTCAGCGTGAACCGTATGTCCTGGACGTGGTCGCCCGCCGGGACGAGCTCGTCGAACCGCATGTTGATCTCTCCCTGGCCGGCGGTCGCCACCTCATGGTGGTGGGCGTCCATCCGGACATGGAAGGAGTCGGAGAGGATGTTGCAGACCTCGCTGCGGATCCCCTCGAACACATCGGTCGGGCCGGCCCGGTGGTAGCCCTCCTTGAAGCGGATCGAGCCGTGCCCGTCCTGGAGGTTCCACGGGGCCTCGGAGCTCTGGATCTCATAGCCGGAACCGCCCCAGGCGTCCCGGACCCCGTCGGCGCTCGGGGTGAGCTTGACCCGGTCGAAGATGAAGAACTCGACCTCGGGGCCCCAGTAGGAGGTGTCGTAGCCGGCCGAGGCGAGGTGCGCCGCCGTTCGGTGCGCGATCCCCCGGGGATCGTGGGCGTACGGCTCCATCGAGCCGCCGAGCCGGATGTCGCAGATGAACCGGGCCGTGCCCCCGTGCTCCGCGCCCCACGGCATGACGCCGAACGTCGCCGGGTCCGGGACGAGGATCATGTCGGATTCGAAGATCTCCCGGAAGCCCCGCACGGACGAGCCGTCGAGCTTAGGGAGGCCGGTGATGAACGAGTCGGCCTCGATCGAGGCGGAAGGGATGTGGACGTGGTTGAACCCGCCCAGGAGGTCGGTGTAGAACAGCTCGACCCACCTCAGCTTCTGGTCCTGGATGCCCCGCAGCGCCGCTTCCGCCATCGCCGACCGGTCCCCCGCGCGGCCGCTCGCCCCGTTCCCCTGCGTCATTCGAGCCCCCTCGGGGATCGGAGAGCCGGGCCACCTCATCAAGGCTCGCCGCAAAAAATGAACTGATCATCCACAATATCCATAAAAATCGATATGAACAAACGTCGCATAGAAATAACGTGAAACGTACGTCCGCATCCTTAGACGAGCTCGATCGGGGAATCCTCGAGGAGCTCAACGTCGACGCCCGACGCAGCCACCGCGAGATCGCCCACCGGCTCGGGGTAGCGCCCACGACCGTGATCCGCCGGGTCGAGCGGATGGAGCGCGAGGGGATCATCCGGGGGTACGTCCCGGTGCTCGACGACGAGCGGCTCGGCTTCGAGCTGCTGGCCACGGTCGGGATCCGGATCTCCAAAGGCCGCCTCCGTGAGGTCGAGGAGCGACTCGCCCGGGACCCGAGGGCGTTCGCGATCTACGATGTCACCGGGGACTTCGACGCGATCCTCCTGGGCCGTTTCCGCGACCGCCGGGACCTCGATCGGTTCGTCAAGCACGCGTTGCAGGACCCGCACATCGAGCGGACGAACACCCAGCTCGTCCTCAACCGGGTGAAGGAGGAGACGAGGGTCCCCGTCCCCAGGCGCTCAGCTGGCCGCGGCGCGAGCAACCCCTAATAGACCCTCCCGGACTGGCGCTCCCGATGGACTGGGGGATGCGCAACCGGATGGCCCGGATGTTCCCGACCGGCTCCGGCCGGACCGTGATGCTCGCGGTCGATCACGGCTATTTCCAAGGCCCGACCACCGGGCTCGAGCGCATCGATCTCTCCATCGTGCCGCTGTTGCCGTCCTGCGACGCGCTGTTCTGCACGCGCGGCATTTTGCGCTCGCTCATTCCGGCGCAGTGCCAAAAGCCGATGGTGCTGCGCGCCAGCGGCGGCCCGAGCATTCTGCGCGAGGA
>JASHSI010000065.1 GCA_030040915.1 Thermoplasmata archaeon
GCCCATGTGACCGAGGGTGCGCGTCATCGACGCTTCCTGATCGATCGCCAGGGTCGTGGGCGCGAGCTCGGAGGTGGCGAGCGCCGCGGTGCGGGCCCTGTCGAACCCCGCCGCCGCCCGCGCCTGATGCGCCCGCATCCGGGCGAGATCGCCGGCGGCGAGGGCGTCCGCAGCGCGCGCCTGATCCGCCAAGGCGCCGAGGCGGTCGGCGACCGAGGGCCACTTGCGGAACTGCCCGACCCCCTCGGCCGCCCGGTCGAAGTTCTCGGCGAGGAGGTGGTAGCGCTCCGGCCGGTTCTCCCGGAGGAGCGCCGTCGAGACGAGGAGGCTCGCGTAGGCGACCGAGAGGCCCCCGGCTTCGGCCACCACCGTCCGGCTCGCCTCGTCGACCGCGAGCGGAGCGACGGAGCGGGCCTTCGCTCCGAAGACCGCCACGCTCTGCGGGGTATCGGGCGACCCGGGGACCCAGCGGAGCCGGAACGGGAGGACCCCGAGCGGGCTCGAGAGGATCGAAAGGCAGCGGAACCGATACTGCTGGGTCGAGGTGACGAGGGCCGGCTGGACCGATTGGACGAACGCCGCGTGGCGGGCGATCGGGTCGACCGCCCCGGGCCCCTCGAGCGAGAACCCCGGGGGGATGACCTGGCCGAGGAAGCCGTTCACCTGGGCCACGATGTGGTCGAGGAACGCGCGGGCATCGACGAGGCGCTGCGAACTTCCGCAGTAGCGGCAGGTGAGGATCTCGGCCGGGGGTCCGGGGGGGAACGGCGCCCCGCAGTGGCCGCACTTGAGGTCGACCTGGGTGACCAGCGAGCCGGGTCCGGTCCGCGGGGCTCTCGAGGCGCCGCCCCCCCGCATGCGGCTCCCTACGTCCCCGTGAGCGGGCGAAGGCCCGCCGCCAACTGGCGGAGCTGCTGCTGGATCTTCTGGTCGAGCTCCGCGACCCGTTGCTGCGCGACGCGATCGGCGAGCGCGCTGATCGAGGTGCAGCAGGCCTTGCACGCGAATAGGCTGCGACCGGTGCCGTCGATCGACGGGAGCGGGGAGGCGTTCGGCGAGACGAGGCTCGTCGCCTCCGGCCCGACGGGGAGGGAGACGAACTGGATGCCGTGGCCGGAGCCCTCCCGGCCGCAGAACCAGCACTTCGCCCGCAGGGCCAAGTGGCCCACCCGCGCCGCGCAGGCGGCGGCCCGGGGCGTGTCGCCGACCTGCTGCCACCAGCTCTGGGCCGCCTGAAAGTGCTCGGCGGCCCCGAGCGGGTCGTGGGACTGCTGCGACTCTCCGAGCGCCTCCTCCGAGAGGGCCGCGTAGTACGGCACGCGGGACGCCGCCGGTGTCGAGCCCTGGCCGAAGAACTCCGGGAGGAACAGCACGACGTCCCCGAGCTGGCGGAACCCGGCCGTGAGGTACTGCAGCGACTGGGCCCGGGCGTCCGGCGACGAGCGGCCGGATCGGGCGGCGGCCTCGTACTCGAGCGACGCGGCCGTCAGCTCGAGCTCGGCCGCCAACTGCGCGCCGGGGATCTCCCTCGCGCCGGAGCTCACGACGAGGGGCCCCATCTGCCGAAGCGTCTGGGCGAGCTCGCGCACCCGAGGGGGGGAGACGGCTCCCGGGCGCAGCTCGACGAGCCGGGCGTAGACGGCCGCGAGGTTCGCCTCGCCGATGAGCCCCTCCTTGCGGAGACGCTCGGACGCCTCGGCGAACCGGGGACCCGCCTTTTCGAACTCGCCACGATGGACGAGGTCGAGGGCCCGGCGGAACTGCTCGTCGCCGCTGCGGAACAACGGCATCGCTGGCTCCCTAGCCCGACGGGGTTCGGTCGCATCGGGTCGTCGACCGGCGCCGGAGGGTAACCCACCGTCGGGGGACCGGCGGTGGGGCCAGGTGGCGGTCGTAAGCCCCGTTCTGTTCTAGGCAGCATTCGACTGCGCGCCCTCCTCGACGGACGGAGGACCTCCTCATCCCGTCGCCTGGGGCTTGCTCCCGGGGAGACGGCCGTTTCACCAGATCCCGCCGGGTCCTCCGGCGCGACGCCATCCTCGCACCGGCGGGCTGTGTCGTTTCTGCTCCGGAGCTCGGGCTCTCACCCGGCGGACTCCCATCCGCCCCCGTGGTCCTCGGAGCGGGGACTTTCCTCAGCGGCACGCGGTTGACCCACGTCACCACCGTCAGCTGCCCTCCGCCTCCTGGCGTAGCGGAGAGGTCCCTCCCGCCTTATGTCGGCTTCCCTCGGCGGCCTCCCCGCCGGCTCCGCAAATGGGATACCCGTAGCTGCCACGGGGCCGACGTGTCCCCCGTCCGGCCGAGCGACGGCGCCACGGTCCCTCCGCGGGACCGAAAGACGAGGATCGTCCCGTGCCTCCTCTTGCGGAGCGGCCTCATCCAGGTCCCGGGGAAGCGGGGACCCGAGGTCGCGCGGACCCCGGACGGAGCCCCGTTCGAGCTGTTCGATGTCTGCGACTCGCTGATCGCGCGCTTCGGCCGGATCTACCTCGTCGACCTCGACGGGGTCGAGGAGAACCGCCCGCAGCTCGACTACATCCAGGAGATCACGCGGGAGGCGGAGGTCTGGCTCGACTGCGGCTCCCGTACCGCCGATGAGGCGATCGATGCGCTCGTCACCGGCGCGAGCCGGGCGGTCCTGAGCACCGCCACGCTCGCGGGACCGGAGGAGCTCGAGCGGGCGTGGCGGCTCTCGCAAGAGCTCGCCCTAGAGGTCGAGACGCGAGGGGGGCGGGTCGCTTCCCGTTCACCGGCTTGGTCGGGCCGGGCGCCGACGGAGGTCGCCGAGGCCGCCCGGGCGGTCGGCCTTCGGGAGATCGTCCTGGGCCCGCGGGACGGCGCGATCGACTGGGAGGCGGTGCGTACCGTCGCGAAGGGAGGTCCGACGTGGGTCGGCGGGATCTTCGAAGCGTCGGAGGCGGACCGCCTCGGCTGGAGCGGGGCGGAGGGGGGCATCTTTCACATCGAGAGCCGCGAGTTGATCACCACGACCGAGGGTTCGCCTTGGACCTCCCTGCCAAGGCCGGGCGCGCCCACGCAGGAGCCCGAGGACTGATCGCGCCCGGGACCGCACGGCCGGTCCCGGCCTCCGGCGAGGTGCGCCCGACCTCGACGGGGCGACCGATCCGGGGCGGCGGGAACCGGACGACGCCCAGCGCGGCATCAGCCCGCCCATTACCGGACCTTACGAGCCGTATCGACTCGTTCCCCTGGTTCTAGTTCTCATCAGCTGCCGCGCTGGAGGGGGGAGGGGAGAGGTCCGACCCTTTACTCGTTTGCCCACCGCGCCTTGGGGAGGCCCTTCCCAGGAAGTGGCGCCGGCGCGGACGGCAACACCTTTTCTGGCCGAGGCCTTCGGTCGTCGGGATGGCCGCACCCGGGACCGTTCGCCTCGTGCTCCCGGACGGCTCCCTGCGGGAGGTCCCGAGCGGCACTCCCGCCGGGGAGGTGCTGAGGGCCTGGAACCCCGGGGCCGCGGGGAAGTTCCTGGCGGCGTCCTTGGATGGTCGTCCGATCGACCTGGCGGCGCCGGTCCGGACCGCGGGGCGCTTGGCCGGGCTCGCGTTCTCCGACCCGAAGGGGCGCGAGGTACTCCAGCACTCGGCCGCCCATCTCGTGGCCAAGTCGCTCCTCGAGGTCGTGCCGGACGCGCTCCCGACGGTCGGGCCGCCGACGGAGGAGGGATTCTACTACGATTTCGAGGTCCGGCCGCTGACCCCCGAGGACCTCACGAAGCTCGCCGAACGGGCCGCGGCGATCATCGCCGCCCGGGAGCGGTTCGAGCGGGTGGAGGTCCCGCGCGACGAGGCGCTCCGCCTCGTGGCCGGGAACCCGCACAAGCAGGGGTACATCGAGGAGGTCCCGGCCGGGGAGGCGGTCTCGTTCTACCGGACCGGCGCGTTCGTCGACCTCTGCCGAGGCCCCCATGTTCCCGACACCGGTTGGCTCGCCGGGCTCCACGTGCTCGGATTCTCCGCCATCACCGCCGGCGGCACCCCCGGCGGCGCGCCGAGGCAGCGGGTCCGCGGGATCGCCTTCCCGAGCCGCGCCGAGCTCGAGGCCTACCTCAAGCAGCGGGAGGAGGCGGAGGCGAGGGACCACCGGGCGCTCGGGCCGCGCCTCGGCCTGTTCATGTTCGTGGACGAGGCCCCGGGCTTCCCGTTCTGGCTGCCGAAGGGGATGATCGTCGTGCGGGAGCTCGAGCGGTTCGTCATCGAGCACTTCCGCGACGACGGCTACCACGAGGTCCGGACCCCGCTCATGTTCGCCCAGTCCGTCTTCGAGACGAGCGGTCACTGGACGCACTACCGGGAGAACATTTTCCAGACCGAGGCGGACGGGCGGATCTACGGGGTGAAGCCGATGAACTGCCCGGGTTCGATGCTCATCTTCCGCTCGACCTCCCGCAGCTACCGGGAGCTGCCGCTGCGCCTCGCCGAGTTCGCCCCGCTCCACCGGCTCGAGCGGTCGGGCACCCTGCACGGCCTCACCCGCGTCCGCGAGATGGTCCAGGACGACGCCCACTTGTTCGTCACCGAGGAGCAGATCGAAGGGGAGCTCCGCAAGCTGCTCGCCTGGATCCAGCGGGCGTTCACGGTCTTCCGTCTCGAATGGAGTTACGAGCTCTCCACCCGGCCGGAGAGCTACCTCGGGGAGGTCGCCCAGTGGGACCGGGCGGAGGCGACCCTCGAGAAGGTCCTGCGGGAATCCGGCGTCGCCTATCGGGTCTCTCCGGGCGAGGGGGCGTTCTACGGGCCGAAGATCGACATCCACATCCGGGACAGCTTGGGGCGCCCGTGGCAGACCGGGACGATCCAGCTCGACTATCAGATCCCGGCCCGCTTCGGCCTCGAGTACCAGGGCGCGGATGGGGCGCTCCATCCCCCGATCGTCATCCACCGGACGATCCTCGGGACGTGGGAGCGCTTCCTCGGCGTGCTCCTCGAGCACTGCGCCGGGCGGCTTCCCCCCTGGCTCTCCCCGGTCCAGCTCCGCATCGTTCCGGTCACCGAACGGCACGAACCGGCCGCCCGAGCCCGGCTCGAGCGGTTCGCGGCCGCGGGGATCCGGGCCGACCTATCGACGAGCACCGACACCCTCTCCAAACGGATCCGGGAGGCCGAGCTCGACAAGGTCCCGTACATCGGGGTCCTCGGCGACCGCGAGATGACCGACGGCACCGTGGCCCTCCGGGTCCACGGTCAAAAGGGCTCCCGGACCCTCGCGACGGAGGAGCTCGTGCGCGAGCTAGGCGAGAAGATCCGCACCCGTTCGTTCGAACCGTAGTCGAACGGCGACCGGACCCGGTCGATGTACCCCGTCGCCCCCCTCGGTAGGGGATAAGTATCGTCGGGCCCCTCCCCTTCGGGATGCGTCCGGGGCGGTCCGCGCGGCTCCTCCCGGCGCTCGGCTTCCTGCTCCTCGTACTCGTCGGGGGGTCGTGGCTTCCCCCCCTCGGCTCCTCGGCCTCGGCGGCCGGTCCGGCCGGCTCGCTCGGCGGCCCGCGGGACGTACCGCTCGCTCCATCGCCCCCGCCGACGCCGGTCGCGGCACCGACCGCGCCGCCGGTCGCGCCGGAGGTTCGCCAGGTCGACCATACCGCCGTCGGTCCGCTCGGCACGCTGCCGACCTCCGATCTCCTCGAGACCCCACCCCCCGAGATCCCGGCGACGACCCCGACCACGTTCGTCGTCGCCTCGGACGAGAAGTGCGGGCCGTCGGGAGGCTGCACCCCGTCGTTGAACATCACCGCCCCCGCCGGCCCGTGGGCGCTCATCCTGCTCAACTTCACGGGCCAGGTGGTGGCGGGGGTCTACGACTCCTCCTACCACGCGATGGTGAACAGCGTCCCGGTGCTGTTCGGGACCACGCCCGAGAACGACACCTGGACCGTCCTGAAGAACCTCACCGAATACTCCTCGCTGTTCGACGCGTCGGCCGATTTCCAGTTCGTCCTCGGGGAGGCCGTGACGACCGGTTACTTCCTCCTCTCCGTGAGCGTCGCCTTCTACCCGGAGCCCGCGGGGGCGCCCGCCCCGGTCGTGCCCAGCGAGATCGTCCCCCTCTGGCCGTTCACGGGCGACCTGCCGAGTCGCCCCGTGGCCCACACCAACGCGACGGTCCCGAACGACGTGGTGAACGCGACGCTCGAGATGTACGCCTACGGGTTCGGTCCCAACGGAGGGGACGAGTTCTGGTACACCCTCTCCTCCCCGTACCGTGCGATCAACGTGACGGTCGGCGA
>JASHSI010000066.1 GCA_030040915.1 Thermoplasmata archaeon
GCGGCACGGGCCGGATCGGCAGCGGGCCCGATCGGTCCTCAGTTCACCAGAGGTTCCCGAGCGAATCGTCCGCGGACGGAGCCGAGGCTGGGGGGCTTGGACGGGCCGGGGACGGAGTCCGGGCCACGGGGGGGTAGAGCTTCGCGTTCTGGGACGGGGGGGCTCGCCGGGGCGGCTGACGCCCGACCACCACCACCGCGATCGCGAGGGCGACCAACCCGACCACGATCCCGGTACCGAGGAGGAGTCGCGGGAGGGCATGCGAGGGAGCGCTCGGGCAAGTGACGATGAGGCAGTTCGAGCTGCTCGACGCGACGGACGGCGACTCGGGCTCGGCCTGGATGGTCGTGGGGGCCGGACCGTCCGGCTGGCCGATCGCCTCGATCGTGGTCCCAGGAAGGAGGGCGCTTGTCACCCCGGTCTCGAGCGAGGGGCTCCCGGCGTCGGTCGCGCTCGCGGAGTAGGAGGTCGCGGAGGCGACGACGGGGAAGTGGCCAAGGCCCGACGAGGAGTCGAGATCTACCCGCTCGGTCGACGCGAGCTGGGCCCCGGCGGCCGCCGGGCGCCACGCGGCGTTGTTCGGCGCGAACAGGTCCGCCCCGCTCGGGACGAGGATGAACCCCTCCCAGGCGACGAACGGCCCGCCGAGGGTCTCGTCCACCTGATCGGCGGAGATTCCGCCGTGCAGTGACATCGGCCCCACGACGGACCCATTCAACGTGACGGTCCCGGTCGCGCCCGAGAAGCTCCCGGGGTAGGAGATCGAGCTCGAGCTCGGCGTCCCGAGGAAGCCGGTCATGGCCGTCGTGAGGCCGAGGAGCCACGTCCCGCTCGCGGAGTATTCCGAGCTCGAGTTCCAGTTCGTTGGGCTCGCGTTCTCGCCGATCCCGGGAGCTTCGGGGAAGAGGCCGAGGCCCGGCGGGGCGAAGGCGACGGAGACCGCCCCCTGCACGCTGACGTCGACGCTGTCCCGGGCGTCCGCGATCCCCCGAAGGGTGTCGATCCGGGCCGTGGCGAGCTCGCTCAGGTTCCCCTTCTCGACGATGCTCGAGTTGAGGAGGGCGATCGCCGGGCTCGGGATCCCGGAACTGTAGACGGCCCCGTCGGAGGTGAAGTTGGCGTGACCGAGGAGCGTCTCCCAGGCGTGCTCGGTGATGTTGAGGGTCCGCGTGGCGTGCGAGCAGTCCGGACGACAGTAGTTCACGAACAGGGAGGCGCCCACCGTCCGGTTCGCGGTGACCTCGAACGCCCCGCCCGAGCCGTTCGTCTGCGTGATGAGGGTGTTCCAACCGTAGCTCGCATGGAGCGTGTAGCTCGTGTTCCCGTCGGCCGCCGTGCCCGTCGCGCTGAGGGAGTGGCTCGCACCGTACGCCCACGAGGTCGAGCCGGGCGAACTGGTCGAGGCGGGTACGGGGCCCGCGAGGGCGGCCGAGGGGAGGATCAGTGCCAGCGAGGCGATCGCCGCGAGCGCTCCGACGCCGCTCCGGCTCGCGGCACGGGCGAGGCGGAAGCCGCGGGCCGACCCTGCCATACGATCCGGCAACTCCTCCCTAGTTCTATAAGGGCATGTTCATGGCTCGTCGGCCCAAGTTGTACGACGTGCTAGGTCGTCGCGGCGGTGGGACGGGCCGATGCGCTCCCTGACGGACGCCGAGGCGAGGACCATCGCGGTCTTCCTCGGGTCGGCCGCCGCCCCCGAACGCGAGCGGCTCGCCCGGAGCGGGCTCCCCCGGTCCACCTACCACGCGGCCCGCCGCCGCGCCTACGACGAGGGCTGGCTCACCGACCGCTACGTCCCCGAGCCCGAGAGGTTCGGCTATCCGATCGCGATCTTCGTCGTCGCCCGACCGTTCGCCGACCGGTTCGAGGAGCTCGTCGCCCGCTGGTCGAACGAGCCCGGCCTCGTGGCGATGTGGGGCGGGCGCGGGGCGATCCTCGCCACCTTCCTGTGCTCCACCGGGAAGGAGGCCGACGGGCTCGTCGCGGGGGCCTCCTGGAAAGAGCTCGTGAGCTCCTCGAACTGCGTGGTCGCGGACCTGCATGGGCCGAGCGTCCCGGTCTATTTCGACTTCGAAGGGCTGTGGACCCACCTCGCCGGGATCGAGGGGATGGTCGCCTATCCGAGGGGGCTCGGCGGAAGCCCCGCGCCGGAGGACGGTGGGACGCCGCCGCTCACCGACCACCAGCGTTGGGCGGCCTCGGAGCTCCTCGCCCGCCCGTTCCAGTCCGAGCGGCCGGGGGGCCGACTGGTCGGTCCGTTGGGCCTGCCGTTCTCGCAGAAGCGTCTCGTGGCCAAGGGGTGGGTCAACCATCGGGTCTTCCTCGATCCGTCGAAGCTCGCCTCGTACCGGGGGAACGCGGCCGACGTGTACGTATTCGTCTCGGGAACCCCGAAGCCGGGAAGCCGGCCCGAGCTCCTCTTCCAGACCCTGGTCCGCGAATGCCAGACCTTCCCGTTCCTGTTCGTGGCGAGCCCGTCCCAGATCCTGATCGGGGGTCTGGGCGCGTCGAACCCAAAGGCTGGTCCGAGCGGCCTAGAAGGGGGCGGCCAGCGTCGGCCGGTGATGCCGCTCCTGAACGAGGCGATGAGCGGAATCGCGCTCCTCCAAGTGCCGGCCGCGTCCCTCCCCGTGTTAGTCGACCACCGATACGACCACATCCTACTCGGCCCGTCCCCGGCCCGGACCGCGTTGTCCAATCGGCAAGGGGGCAAGGCCGCCGGGGCGACGGCGGGCTCGCGCTCGCTCCCGCCACGCGGTCCGGCCCCTGTGGTCGTCGAAGGGAAAACTGAATAGACCGAGATACCCCCGCTCGTCGGGGGCGTGTAGCCTAGCCTGGATAGGGCGCCGGGTTCCTAACCCGGCGGTCGGGGGTTCAAATCCCCCCACGCCCGTTCGTGGTTCAAGCTCAGGTCTAAACCTCAATTGGGGGCGGGGGGCGGCTTCGGAAAAGGCGGATTTGATGGAATCAGATTAGCCCGCCGACGTCCCATTTGGATCCGCGTCGATGTTTGGGGCCGACCACTTTGGACTCCCATGACCGAGAGTCCAGTCGCTTTCCACCTCCGGGACCCCGCGGTAGTGCGCGAACCGACAGAAGCCGGTCCGCGGTTCAATCTCCCGCAGGCTCGGCCACGTCCAGGGGAGGGGCCCGGAGTCCACGGCGGGTGACCAGCCCAAGCACCCGCTGGGGAGTCTCCACCGACACGACCGCGGCGACGTGAGAGTCCGCCTGCTCCATCCGTCGCAGGGCCTCGTACGCCGAAAGGTTACTCGGAAGGCGGAGCTCGACCGGCCGGGCGAGTTCCGCGACCCGGATATCGTCCCGCCGCTCGGCCGGCACCTCCAAGAGTTCCTTCAACCGCACCCCGCCGAGCCATTTGCCCTCCTCCTCGACCGAGAGCACCGAGCGGCCGTGCAGCACCGCGAGGTCCACGGCCTCGCGCGCCGTCATCCGCGGGGGGACCGGCTCGGAGTTGTGGCGCGCGACCTCGCCCACCGGGAGCTCGGAGAGGAAGTAGTTGCGATACTCCTCTCGGTGCGCCGGGCTCTGGATCCGGCTCGGCAGCTGCTCGGTGTAGATGTGGTTGCGTCCGGTGACGACGTAGGCCACCCAGATCGCCAGCATCGCCGCGGGGAGGATGGTGTAGCTACCCGCCATTTCCACCACCATGATGAGGACCCCGAGTGGCGCCTTCGAGATGCCCCCGAAGAACGACATCATCCCCACGATCGAGAACACCGCCACCACCGTCAGGGGCACAAGGCCGGGGAACAGGGCATGGAAGGTGCCACCGAGGGCCGTGCCCAAGAACGCCCCCACGACCACGCTAGTGCCGAAGAGACCCGCGCTGCCCCCGCTCCCCACGACGAACGACGTCATCAGCATCCGGATCGCGACGGCCGCGAGCAGCAGGGAGACGATCGTCATCGTGAAGGTCCCCGAGGCCAGCTGGCCGAGCATCGCCGCCTGGACGAACCCGTACCCCACCGAGAGCGAGGAGAGGGCGGCGAAGTGGCCCTGCTGTGGGAGGAGGAGGTACGCTCCGAGGAAGATGGCGCCCGCGAGACCCGCGCCGATGGCGGGCCGGAGCACGGGATGCCAGCGACCCACGTTGAACCAAGCGTCCGCGCGATGGTACATCCAGGTGAACAGGATCCCGACCGCACCGCAGACGACGCCGAGGGCCGCGTAGAGCGGAAGGCGGGCCGGGTCGAACTCGTACCCCGCGAGGGCCGCCGGAGCGGCGAAGAGCGTATGGAACCCGAAGATGGTGGAGTAGACCGAATAGGCGACGACGGAGGCGATGATGCCGGGGACAAACACCTCCGGCTCGAAGTCCCCGGTGTAGAGGATCTCGGCGGCGTAGACGGCCCCACCTAGTGGGGCCCGGAAGATCGCTCCGATCCCGGCACCCATTCCGGCGGCCAAGGCGATCCTCCGGTCCCGGTCGCCGAGGTGGACAAGATCGGCCCATAGCGACCCGAAGCCTCCGCCGATCTGGGAGGTCGGGCCCTCACGCCCTCCACTTCCGCCTGTGCCCAGGGTAATGACGCTGGCGACAGTCTTGAGGAGCGGGACACGGAGCCGCACCTTCCCCGCCTCGTGGTGGAATGCCCGGATGGTGGCGTCGGTCCCGTGTCCGGCCACCTCGGGGGCTACCTTCCAGACCAAGAGCCCGACCGCCAGCCCCCCGAGCACCAGCAGCACCGGGACTAGCAGGACCCGGGGGAATGAGCTTGACCAAGTGAGCTGAGCGAGGTTCGAGGTTCCTTCGATCGGCAGGGTCAGCCCGGCGATGTAGCCGAGGAAGAGGTTGCTCGCGTCGACGAGGAGGAAGTAGAACAGCGCTGCGCCCAAGCCGGCGACGACGCCGATGGGGACGGCGATGACGGCCCACCGTGCGAGGTCCCGATAAACGATCGTCCACTCCCGTCCCGGCGAACGTTGGAAGCGCGCCCACCAAGGTCGCGTGGGAGCTGAGGAGGAGGTCGATGGGGGTCCGGGGCCGGTCGTAGAGGATCACCTTGGGGGAAGGAGCGGCTCGAGCGGGTCCCCCTGAACCCGTCGGGGCAGCCGGGCGACCTCTAAGAAACTTGCAGGGCACCCGTCGATGTGCGCTCCCGAAATGGCCGACCCACTTTGCGAGTGGAAAGTCGGGCATCGTAGAGCTTGCCCTTGGAATTGGAGGATGCGCCCGCGCACGAGCACTCGGCGCTGACCTGCCAATTTGGACTTGCGATGATCGAGCCAATCCCCAGCAATAGCCGCACTGAACGACCACCGGTTTCGGGCAAACTCGGGGACAGTGGTCTGCAGGGCGATTGGCCCAATCGGCCCATCTTTGGGATGCGGTCGAACTTCGAGACGAAATCCCCACGACCTCTCGAGCTTCATTTCCCCGCCCACCCCTAGATCGTGGGCGTCGGGCCTGGCTTTATGCCTAGACATGCCGCGGGTCCGAAGAC
>JASHSI010000067.1 GCA_030040915.1 Thermoplasmata archaeon
GCGAAAGGACCCGGGCCTCAGGCTGATCGGCTATGCGATTCTGGTCGTGATCGCGGCGGTCTTCATCTGGGGGTTCGTCTCGGCAGTTTCCAGCCTCACTACCCCGACGCCGCAGACGAGCGTCGAGGGCGCGTTCACTTCGGGAGTGATTTCCATTATTGGGCTTCTCGGGCTGGCATGTCTGGTCGCCGGGGGAATCGTGAAAGTCTTCTGGGACCGATTTGAATTCCGGCGGTAGTCCCCGCCTGGGGCGCGTGGTCCGTTCCGAAAGTCGGGCGGATGTCGCTTGGGATCCGCTGAGCTCCACGGCCGTGGACGACCAGGACGTCCAGCTGCTCGGGCAGCACCCGGCACGTCATGGAATGAATGAGCCAATTGTCTCGGTCAGATTAGAACTGATTCGGCCTGACTTCGCGATTCGCGTTCCGAAAGTCGACCGGCCCGGATGTCCGGTCGACCGTAGGTGATATGGCCGGTCCCACCACTGTTCTCCGCGGTGTTAGCGGCCCCCGAGCCTAGCTTCGCGTTGCGCGAGGTATGGAATCTCTGCCGCTACTGCCGTCAACCCTACGCTACCTCCCATGCTCGGAGGGCCCACGAGCGTGACATCCACGAGATCCGAGCCGGGAGAAACCCGCTTGTAGCGGCGCCGGCGATGCCCGGGCCGGGTTAGCGGGCGGATGCGCCGCTAACCCCCGCCCGCTGCCCACGAAGGGCAGCACATGAGCCGCGGGCGACGGGAGAGACGAATCGCGCTGATCGGGATACTGATGGCCGCGCTCGCGACGTCGGGCGGTCTCCTCAATGGGATGGTCGTTGGCCGTGGCATGGTCGACCCGGCCGCCTCTGCCTCGAGCTCGACGTTCGGCTTCGCCGACTCGGCCGGGAACTCGACCGCGCCGTGGATCGTGGATCCACCGCTCCCGTCGAACTACCTGGTCTGCGAGGTGGTCCCGAAGCTTCTGCTCGATGTTTTGGGGAATCCGGGGTGCGACACTTCGAACAGTGCTGCCTGGGAGGCGTGGGCCGCGGCTGTCGAGCTCGACACGATGCAGAATCTTCTCACGCTCGCCGGCAATTCCTTCAATCACACCGCCGCGGAGATCGCGAACCTCAACGCCACGGCGCAGGAGCTGCTGAGCTACTATGAGGGCCGGGCCGAGGCGCTCGTGCCGTATTTCCTGAACGTCAGCTGGAACGAGTCGACAGAGGCGCAGCTCGCGATCGACTCCGGACTCGTGCCCGCGATTGAGGGGCTCGCGCTCGCCTACGCCAACCAGCAGTATCAGGACTGGAACTCGACCGTCGCCTCCTGGAACAATCTCTTCGGCTATTTCGGGACGTACGCTCACACCGGATCGCCCAGCGGAACCGGGCTCAACGAAAACCTGACGCGAGTGGCCCACCACCCAGGCAGCGGGATCCCGTTGATGCAGGACGGGACCAACTACACAGTGTCCGCGCCCTGGGAGATCTGGAACGGCACCGCCCAGTCGTTCTTCTTCAACATGGCCCCCGGCGGGACGATCGTGTGCGCGAACCTCACGCTCGGGTACAGCGCGGCCGCCTCGTGCCCAGTCTACAAGGTGTTCGACTTCACCCGTGGGACGTCGTTCGTGGTCCCGGACATCAGCCTCTCGAACTTCGCCCAGAGCCACGACATTCCTGTGGTCACCACGGAGAACGACGTGGGACAATTCGACCTGCTGAAGCTCGTCTGCGAGACGGGATGCACCGGGCCGCTGGAGGACGTCGAGACGATTGGAGGGTATGCCTTCCTGAACGTCTCGTCGCAGGACCCGGACTACACGACGGCACCGCCGTTCTCCGGGCCCAGCCCCCAGGGCACCGAGAACACGATGACCTACCGCATGTTCATCGACTCGGCGTTCGGCAACGCCAGCCTGCTCGTCAGCGGTCAGGGAGGGGGATGGGTCCCTACGCTCGACTACACGCTGTGTGGAATGGTGAACGGCAACTTCGTCGGACACGCTTGCGATTCAGGCCCGGCCGATCCGGCTGGCAACACCACCGCGACCGGAACAGGTCCCTCGGCCGTCGCTGCCTCCAACGACAGCTCGCTCCGGTATGCGCCTACGTTCCAGAACCTGCTCAACAACACGCTGAACGACTCGGAAGTCTACTACCTCACCCTTCGCGCGATCACTAACGGCGGGCGGGTAGACCTCCCGCCCGACTGCGTGATTCCCGGCCCGTCCGCCGCTTTCCCGACCTCGACTAATCCGGGGAACTACCGGATCAGCCTGGACGACGGGCTGGCCGCCTACTGGGGGTACCTCAACGCGGTCGGAAAGGCGTTCGACAACTCCACGACCTACGGTCTCGAGTTTTGCGGATCCCCGGCGCTCGAGCTCGGCTTCAACTGGTCCGCATCCTGGGCCCTGCGTCTTCAGGTGGGTGCGTCGTTCTACTTCGCCAACGCCTCCGGCGATGCCGTCTACCCGAACGGGACCCGCGACGCCGGAGCTACATACTCCAACCCCGCGTCGTGGCCCGTGCGGAATGTCGATCCGGCGCTGTTGTTCCCCTACGAGTATCAGGCGAACATCCCGCTCGGCGAGGTGACACCGATCCCCGCCAACAACCCGATGGCGGCGCTGCTCGTCAACTACACCGGCAATCCGCTCTACGGGTCCAACATCTCCGGAAGATCGTTCGGGATCCCAACCTACCTTCAGCTCTACGGCGAGGGGAACTTCGTCTACTCCAATGGGACGACCAGCTCGGAGTCCGGCGGCAGCTCGTCGAAGGGAGATGCCGTCTACATCAGCTCGTGCCTGCTCAACAACGTCAGCGAGAACCCGTGTTCGATCTCGGTGACCTACTTCAACGCCTTCGTCTATGGACACGAAAACGCGCTCGTCGGGCCACCCCCGCCTCCGGTGGGAGGAGTCGGCGGCGTCGGGGGCGGCCTCGGCTCAACGACAGACTGCGGCTTCGGGAACCTCGATGCGTGGTATGATTCCTGGGCCGGCTACATCGGCTCGGCGGTCGCCGGTGCGTTCGGCTACGTCGGAGGACTCGGCAGCGACATCCCATTGATCGGGGGCGCCTGGTCGTATTTCTGGAACGGGCTCGGGTGCGTCCTCGCCTGGGTCGTGCTGATCATCGTGGTGTTCCTGCTCGCCTGGGTCGTCGTGTGGGTGGTTCGGCGCCTCTATGAGGCGTGGCACGGCTGATCCGGCCGGCCGCTCCGAAATCCGCTTGTAACGGTGCCGACAGTGAGCCCTACGGGTTAGCGGGCGGACTCGCCGCTAACCCCCGCCCGCTCACCCCCGAGGAAAGGGTGGGGAACGGGAGACGCGAAGGCTGGGGCCGCGCGCCGTTCCTCGTTGCGCTCTCCGCATCGCTCGTGTTGATGCCGGGCTTCCCGCTCCTAGATGGGTCGGGTCGGCCGGTCGATTCGAGCGGGGCCTCCCCGACCAACGTGTCTACTCAGATCGCGGAGACCCCCGCGACGAGCTCATCGGCCGCTCCGGAGTCGACTCCAATCGTCACTCCGGGGAGCGTCCCGACCTGGAACAACCTGTGCGCCACGGGGACCTTCACCGGCAAGTGCGCTCCCCAACCGCCGTCGCTCCAGGGGGGCCAGCTCGTCTACGACGCCAAGGACGGCTACGCGATCTACTTCGGCGGCTCGACCGTGCTCGGGTCCGGCTTCCGAAACTACACGTGGAAGTACACCGGCTCCGACGGGATCATCGGAACGGCCACCTGGACGAATCTGTCCTCGAGCCTCGGCAACACGATCCCGACCCACGAGACGAACGCCTCGCTCGTCTACGCGGCGGGATATGGGTCCGGCGCTGTCCTCCTGATCGGCGGCTACACCGGCACGAACACATTCTCGACGCAGTTCTGGGAGTTCGCGGGCGGGGCTTGGACTTCTCTGACTGCCTTCCCCGGGACTGGCCGCGCAGGCGCTTGCGCGATCGCCGTGCCCTCGATTTCGGGGCATGATCCCTACATCCTGTTCTTCGGCGGCGACACGTCGAAAGGGACTACGCACCTTCCCGTCGCGCTCTCGGACACCTGGGAGTTCGACGAGACCACGTCGACGTGGACGAACGTCACCACGCTCGTCTCGACGCCCCCTTCGGCGCGGACGCTGACGAGCTGCACATGGGACGCCGCCGACGGCTATGGGTTGCTCTTCGGCGGGGTCACCCAGGCGAGCACGCTCCTCGACGACACCTGGGCCTTCGAGCCCGGGCTCGGCACCGTCGGCGAGTGGGTGCAGATCATCGCGAACGGCGCGCCTCAGCCCAACCCTCAGGCGTCTCAGCGACGCGGAATGTCCTACGTCACCTCTGCCGGAGAAGTCGTCCTCGCTGGAGGAGCCTACGGAACGCTCGCATCGCCCTATCCGACGAATGGCGGAACGAACTCGACCTGGACCTACTTGGCGGGAGTCTGGACGAACGTTACCTCCACCGAGCTCGCGATCACTGCAGGAGTGCCGACGCCAACGACCGCGCGCGGCGGCGAGGCGTTCGCGGACATGCCCAGCTGGGGCTACGCGCTCCTCTTCAGCGGTCAGGTGACGAGCTCGTACAACAACGCGTCGTACGCGATCGGCATGCCCCCTGCCGTCTACATCGAGCACAACCTCGGCGAGATCGTCCTTGGCCAGTCGGTCACATTCTACGCGAACGCCAGCGGAGGTGGG
Organism: Thermoplasmata archaeon; assembly: GCA_030040915.1. Classification (GTDB taxonomy): domain Archaea; phylum Thermoplasmatota; class Thermoplasmata; order Lutacidiplasmatales; family UBA184; genus Lutacidiplasma. Next base: position 4,691 of record JASHSI010000067.1, read on the forward strand.
TCCTCGAGCTACCATTACACGTGGGTCGACCTGCCGACTGGTTGCACAGCGGGTGACGTCGATGTCGTAACCTGCACGCCGACCGCGGTCGGCGACTACGTCTTCACCCGTACGGTCGCCTATTCCGACGCGATCTCGAACGCGACCGTACATGCCGCGACGCTGCGCGTGGACCCGGTCGAGGCCGTCACGAATTACTTGCGACCCGGGCCGCTGGTGGGCACCGAGAACCAATTGGAGTTCTGGGCCGTCCGCCTCGGCGGGACGGGGCTCACCAATGGCTATGGCAACGGGGTCGGCGTCACCTACAACAACCTGACGGGGAACCAGACGCTGATCAACTGGTTCAGGGCGACCGGACTCCACTGGATCCGCTTCGGCGGGGGCGATGATTCGACCAACATCACCGCCGACTGTGACTACTCGAGCTCGGGCGTGTGCGGGCCGCCGACCGAGAACTTCACGGCCTACCTGAAGTTCTGCCAGGCCGTCAACTGCGACCCTGTCTGGGGACTCCCGTCGGAGACGAATGACGCGGGCCTCGCGGCGATCACGGCCCGGTACATCGAGAACCTCGAGAACAGCCTGAACATTCACCCCGCGCAGCAGCTCTTCGCTTTCGGGAACGAGCCCAACGGCTGGAAGCACTTCAACCGCCCGTTCGCTTCCTGGGAGCCGACCGACGACTACACCGCGACACCGGCGCAGTACGCGCTGCTCGAGCAGAACTTCTCGGCGGCGATCCTCGCGACCGTCGACCCGCACGCGAAGTTCATGTGGGGCGAGATCGGCGGCGGCGAGACCACCGTCGGCTCCTGGTTCGGCGGGATCACCGGGGCGATCGGCGCCCAGGTGCAGAACGTCGCGTTCCACATCTACCCGGCCGCGACCGGCGCATCCACTGATGTCGTCACGGCGGCGTTCCTCGGCCAGGCTGGAGTTTCGCTGATCAACCAGAGCGTGATCTACCAGCGCCAGCAGATCCTCGCGGCCTGCCCCGCGTGCACGGATACGCAGGTCTCTCTTGGCGAGGCGAACTCCGGCTCGGGAAGCCCGCTCTACTACACGGGCTTCATGCTCGGCTACCCGAACGTTCCCTTCATCGCTTCCGAGCTCGCCCAGGTCCTCGCGCTGAACGTCTCTCAGTTCACGTTCTTCGACTTCGCGAACTTCTACCCGTGGTCCCTCGTGATGAATGGGACCCTCACCCCCGACTACTACCTCTACGCCGACGTCCTCTCTCACCTCCAGCTCGGGAACGTCTACGCGTCGCAGGTGACCCCCATCTGGGGCGCGAACGGGGTCTACTCGAACCCCGAGATGATCCGCGGAGTCTACACCGTTCGAGACACCGAGAACGGCGCGACGTACTACCTGCTCGTCAACACGAACACGTCCGTCACCGACGACATCGTCACGAACCTGACGGCGACCTTCGGCGGGACGCTCTGGATTGATGCCCCCTCGGGCATCAATGTCCACGCGTTCGCAACCGGGCAGAACGTCACGACCATCGCGCTCGGCCCGATGGACGTCGCGCTCCTCGAGCTCCCTCCGTACGACCCCCCGCCTCTGCCGGTCGGCGGCTCGGCCGGGTCGGACGTCGGCGCGATCATCGTCGGCGGCGGAGCCGCGACCCTCGCAGCGACCGGGGTCCTCGGCTACGCGACACGCCGGAGGAACCACGGATGAAGCACGACGACCCGAATCTGCCTCGCCTGGTCGTCAGCTGCGCGATCG
>JASHSI010000009.1 GCA_030040915.1 Thermoplasmata archaeon
AGCGTGCGCGACGCGAGGAGATAGGTCGCGCACTCGGGGAGCGTGAGGGCGATGGAGGTGAGGACCCGGGCGTCCCGCAGCGCCATCGTGACCTGCTTCTGCACGAACCAGTGGAGCCGGTCGATCTCCCAGTCGCGCTCGACGACGTCCTTCGCGATCGACGGGTCCTGGGCCTTGAACGCCGCCATGGCGTCGACGTGCATCGCGCGGACCATCTGGTGCATCCTCCGGAGGACCGAAGGGATCGGCAGCGGGTTCGCCCCGACGACGTCCTGGAGCACCACGGAGTCGGCGGTCTCCTCGAGGATCTCGGGCCCGATCATGCGCTGGGCGAAGCTGCGGACCACGTTGCGGGTCCGCGCGCTCATCCGCTCCCCGGTGCGGACCTCGAGCAGGGGCGCGCCCGCAATGTACTCCGAGACGAGCAGGCGGAAGAGGTGCTCCTCCTCCGCCCGGTTCGAGACCGTCACGACGCGCTTCGTGGCCTCGGCCTTCGTCGCGTTGTCGGCGTAGACCGTGAGCGAACCGTCCGGTCGCGGGGAAAACAGGAGAACGTCCCCGGCCCCGAGGCCGCGGCCCGTCACCCAGTTCTTCGGGAGCGAGACGATGTATGTCGATCCGCCGGTCTTCTGGATGCGCCGCCCGTGGAACCCGCCGGAGACCCGCATGTTCGAGCGCCGCTTACCAATACTATGACTATATAGTTCTCTCCCCCGCGGCCCCTGTTCCGGCGTGGACTATGGCGTCGATCCCACTTCCTCCATGGCCGGGGGTCCCCGGACGATCGGCCGCCCGAGGCCACCGACGGGCCGTGCCGCGTGGGGGTCCGGACGACCCGGACCCTCCGGGCGGGATCGGCTCACCGGGCCATCGCCTCAAGGACGGCCCGGAACGAGCGCTTCCGGTAGCGCTCCCGCGTCTCCTGCTCGAGCTGCCGTCCCCGCTCCTCCGCGGCCCGGGCGAACGGACCCTCGACCCCGCCGAGCTCCTCGAGGAGCTCCGCGAGCCGGTGGAGGTCGTGGAGGGCACCGAGGTCGGCCTGGACCCCCCGCAGCAGCTCGGGGAAGCGGGCGGATCGGCGACCCGCCGCGGCAACACGGAGCTCGGCGACGAGGCGGACCCGCCGAAGGCCGATGCGGAAGTCGTGGGACCGCTCTGGGTCGGGCCGCCGGACCGCCCGGCGACGGGCGCGCTCCGTCCGGCGGACCTCCCGCGCCTGGATCCGCTGGAGCGCGAAGCGGGCCGCCGGCCCGTCGAGCCGGCGCCCGGCAACATCGAGAAGGCGGTCCGGTTCCCGGAAGAGGCCCTGGTCGATGTCGGCCCGGACGAACGCGCCGAGGAGCGAGCGGCCGGTCCTCGCCTCCTCGACGAGCCGGTGGCGCACCTCCGAGAGCCCCTCGCGGGAGCCCGAAAGGGTCCGGGCCGAGGGGGCCATCACGAGGGTGTGTGTGACGTCGAGGTCGCGGACATCCCCGACGAGCCGGCTCAGCCGTCCGATCTTGCGGACCGCCTCGAAGGCGAGCGGCCGGTGGCGCTCGGGGAGGAGCTCGCGGACCGCGCGAACGTCGATCCGTAGCTTTCGCAGTTGCTGGTGGAAGCGGTGCAGCACCTCGGCGTCGACGTTCGGGTCCCGGGCGACCCGGGCGGCGAGCTCCTCCACGGCCCGGGCGGTCGCCCGGATCGGGGGGCCCAGCGAGAACTCCGGTGGCGTGGCGAGGGGCGCGTGGGTCCGCGCCGAACCCTTCGGGCTCCGGGGGCTCACGCGGGGCATCGCGGGAGTGGCGAAGGGTCCCGGCTTGTTAGGGTTCTCCGTGCCCGGGGAGGGGTTTATTAAGCCCCGGTCGGTGGTCCGTCGCCCGTGGAGAGGCCGCGCGTGGTCGCGGAGAACCTTTCCGACGCGGTGGCCGCGCGTCCCGCGGATCGCCGAGTCGCGGTCATCGACGTCGGATCGAACACCGCTCGTCTCGTCGTATTCCGCGCCTCCTCGGAGGGGTTCCTCCGGGCGATCTACGAATCGAAGGAGAGCCCCCGGCTCGGCTTCGGCGTCGGCCCGGACGGCGCGCTGAGCCGCGAGGCGATCGAGCGGGGGATCGCCGGTCTCGACCGCTTCGCGCGGACGCTGCGTGCCCTCGGCCACCCCCGCGCCGTCGGGGTCGCGACGAGCGCGGTCCGGGACGCCCCGAACGGCCCCGCGTTCATCCAGAAGGTCGCGAAGGAGACGGGGATCGAGCTGCGGGTCATCGACGGCACGGAAGAGGCGCGCTACGGCTACCTCGGGGTGGCGAGCGCCTGGGAGCTCGGGGACGACCTCGTCTGCGACCTCGGGGGCGGGTCGCTCCAGATCGCCTGTACGCGCGCGGGCCGGCTCGTGAACTCGGTGAGCCTGCCGCTCGGCACGCTCCGGCTCGGGCAGCGCTTCCTCCTCCACGACCCGCCGAAGGCGCGGGAGATCGACGAGCTCCGGGAGCAGGCGCGCGGCTCGATCCGCTCCGCGCTCGACGCGTTCGGCCGGGCGCCCTGGCGGGTCTTCGGCGTCGGCGGGACGGTGCGGAGCCTCGCCAAGGTCGCGATCAACCTGCGGGAGTACCCGATCTCTCGGGTCCACGGCTACCCGCTCCGCCCCCACGACCTCAACGCCCTCGAGGAACTGCTCGTCGACATCCCCACCGAGAAGCGGGGGTCCGTCCCCGGTCTCGGGGCGGACCGGACCGACGTCATCGTCCCCGGCCTCCTCGTCATCGACGAGCTCCTGAGGGCCGCCGATGCCGAGCTCCTGACGGTGAGCGGCACGGGGATCCGGGAGGGGCTCGCCCTCGAGGAGATCCGGGCGCTGCTCCCCGCGCCCGCCGCCGAGCTCGCCCGCCGCTCGGTCGAGGCGGCGAGCGAGGCCCTCTCCTTCTCGATGGAGCACGGGGAGTCGGTCGAGCGGATCGCGCGGCAGATGTTCCAGCTCCTCGCTCCGCACCGCCGGTGGGGGGAGGAGGAGGCCCGCGCCCTGACCGTCGCCGCCTGGATGCACGACGCGGGCACCGCGATCGACCTGTGGCGCCACGCCCGGCACTCCGCCTACCTGATCCGCAACGTGCCCCTCTGGGGGCTCACCCAGCGGGAGATCCTCATCGCCTCGATGGCGGCGTACCTCCACGAGGGGGACGAGGTCCCCTCGGCGTGGCGCCGGGAGTACCTCCCGCTCATCCGGGGATCGGACATCGCGACGGCCCGGG
>JASHSI010000010.1 GCA_030040915.1 Thermoplasmata archaeon
GATGGGTCCGGGTTGCCGGAGTCTCCCGCCAAGGACCGCGCGGGGCCGCGAGTTCGAGGTCGGGGCGTCCCGCGCGACGAAGTCCGCGGGGAAGCCAAGATACCGCGCGGCCTCCTACGGCGTCTTCTCCCCGACCGACACGTTGAGGCGGCGACCGTTCGCTCCGTTGACTTACCACGAGGTCTTCGGGGTCAGCCCGTGGACCTCATCGTGAAGGGAGGGAGAGGCGCTCCGCCGCCATAGTTAAGAGTGGAATGCCATCATGGAAACGAGGGGCCCGTGCGCCTCCCGCGACCGCGTGGGTTCCCCTTAGGGTCGTTCCCCCGACGATGGCGGCAAGCCTTTGGTGCCGTCCCAGGGCCCATCGGATAGCCGTACTAGTCGTCCCGGTCCTCCTCCTCGGCCCGGCCGGCCACGGCGCACCATTCGGTGCGCCCGTCACCCTCCCGGGCGCGGTCCCTGAGGACGGGCTCGCCGCACCCATCCTGGCCGAGACCGCGAGTGCTGCCCCGTACATCGGAATGGTCAAGGACACGATCAGCACGACCTCGGGGGCCCAGTCCCCCGGGAACGACCCGAACACCCTCAATCCGCGGGGACCCGAGGTTCTCGCCTACGATCCCGTGGACGGGAGGGTATTCATCGCCTACGATCCGATCCCGACCAGTGGATTCGGTCCAGGGTACGCGGGAGGGATCGCCGTCGTCGACAGCTCGACGGGTCGGGTGATTGGAAACATCTCGGTCGGTCTCCAACCGGACGATGTCCTGTACGATCCGGACAACGGATACGTCTACGCGGTAGACTGGCGTTCGGACCAGGTCTTGGTGATCGACCCGAACACGCAGACCGTCCTCACCACGATCGGCACCGGGGACACGACCGATCCCGTCGCGATCGCACTCGACCCCGTCGATGACCATCTGTTCGTGACCGAGTCGGCCGGCGAGGGAGGGATCCTCGTCATCAACGGCTCCACGAACGAGCAAGCCGGCTTCATCCCGGACGCCGCCGGTCCGTGGTGGGTCGTGTACGATCCGGCGAACGGGGAGCTGTACGTGGAGAACTGGGGGTGGGACAACGTCTCCGTGTTCAACGCCACGACGGGGGCGAACGTGACCACTATCGCCGTGACGAACGGTGGCTCCCTAGGAGCCACCGGACCGATCGCCTATTCTCCCTCCGATGGGGACGTGTACCTACCAGCGCTCGACCAACCCGCCGTCATCCTCGGTCCGACGAACGCCGTGGTCGGGACGATCCCGGTGCCCGCTGACTCGGCCGGTTATTGGGGGTTCGCCTACGATCCGTACTACGATGGCGGCGTCATGCTCGCGAGCGTATGGGGCGGGGAGTTCGTGAACGTCATCGACCCCACCTCGAACTTTTCGGTGATCGCGACGCTCCCCGTCGGGGCCGTGGCCGAGGGCGCCGTTTTGGTCGGATCGCCAGCCGAGGTCTACGCCGCCAGCTGGGGGTCGGACACCCTCGCGCGGTTCAACGCCTCGACCCTGGCCCCCATGTCTGCCATCCGGTTGGCGACCAGGCCAAGCGCCGTAGCGTACGATCCCGGTGCGGGGACGATGGATGTGGCCCTGACCGATGCCGGGCAGGTTCTGGAGGTGGACGTCGCCAGTGGGGAGTTGGAGCGCTCGATCTCGGTCGGTTCGGATCCCGATTCCCTCGCCTTCGACCCCGTCGACGGAGAGATGTACGTCGCCAACCAGGGCTCCAACGACGTCTCCATCCTCAACGCGACGGGCGTGGTGGGCACCGTCCAGGTCGGCCCGCTCCCAAGCGCGCTCGCGGTGGACCCCGCAACCGGTAACGTCTACGTCGCGAACCTCGGCAACTCGACCCTGACCGTCCTCTCGGGTGGCTCCGTGGCGCGGAGCTTCCCCGTGGGGAACGGATCCGGCCCGGCGGCCCTGGCCTTCGACCCGAACAGCTCCCGCCTGTTCATCGTGAACGAGTACTGGGGGAACGTAAGCGAGTACGACCCAAGCTCGGGTTCCCTCGTCGGGGGATTTACGGTGGGGGAAGACCCCGTCGGCGTCGCCATGGATCCCCTCACCCAGCAGTTGTTCGTCCTGAACTACGTGGCCGGGAACGTGAACGTGACCTCCGCCGCGAATCTCCAGACCGTGAACAGCACGATGGTCGGCGCTGAACCCTTGGCGATCGCCTTCGATCCGGCGAACGGGCTCATCTACGTGGCGAACTCGAACGACAACGATCTGACCGCGATCGATCCGGTCACCGACGCGGCCCTGGGGAACATCTCCGTCGGGTACGATCCGGTGGGGATCGCCGCCGATGGGTCCCTTGGTTCGCTGTACGTGGTGAATCAGCTCTCTGGATCCCTGAGCGTCGTGGTCACCAACGCGAGCGAGGTGGCCGTCCAGTTCGCGGAGTCCGGGCTTCCGTCCGGGATCCCGTGGTCGGTCCTCTTTGATGGCATCGTGGAACGGTCGACCGGGCCCAACCTCACGTTCTCCGCCGCGAACGGATCCTACGTGTTCGCCGTTTCCGGCCCGGCCGGCTACACCGCCCAGCCGTCCTCGGGGAGGATCGACGTAGAGGGTCAGCGGCTCCTCAGGCCGGTCCAGTTCGTCGCCAACACCACCTCGGCCTCGTCCCGGACCGGTTCCCCGTGGATGGAGCTCGAAAATCCGGATGTCATTCTGGAGTCGGTCGCTCTCCTCGGCGTCCTCGCTGGAGTGGTCCTCGTGGAGCGAGTCCGGCGACGCCATCGCCCCGGCAGCGGCCAGCCCCCCGTCGTACCCACCTCCGAGGAGACGGCCTGATTGGAGCGAAACGCGAGCGAGTCGTGAGATCCCTGGACGCATCGTTCTGAATCGACCTACTTCGAGGCGACACCGGCGCCAGGGAGATGGGGCGGGAGCTCACCCCCGTCGAGTTCGGGAAGACTGGTTCCCGGATCGGTGAGCGCGAGGCGCGGTTCCTAGCAGTCTGGGAGATTGTCGTACGGCACCGCTCCGGCCGGATCGCCGCCGGAGCGCGAGCTGAAAGCGTCCGCCGAAGCATCGAAGGAAAAGGTCGCTGTCGAGTGGCCGTTGTGCGAGTCGGACACTGTAACGGAGCCGTTGTAGCAGGCTGCCCCAACGCTGGAGTAGTTGTGGACGAAGGAAATCCCGACCGCGCTCGTTCCATCGCCGAAGTCCCAGCTGACCCGATACGGTGGAGTACCGCCGCTCACGACCGCGGAGAGGCGGAGGGGAACCTCGTGGGAGTCACCGCCCACGGAGCCGTTTCCCGACCCGGACCCGCTCGCAGAAGAGATCTCGACGCTCAAATGATCTGATTGTTGCGAGGCGGCCGTCGCCCACGCGTAGGCCGCAAACGATGCCGCGAGAACGACCACGACCGAAATGGCAAGTGCCGTCCGTAGGTGCCGACGCATGGCGAGCCGGTGAACCAAGGCTCCTCGGCTCATAAACCCCCATCCGGGGCCGCGTTTCATCACGTGGCGAAACCGACACGACGAGGACCAACTGGGTTCGGCCACAGGGGCCGAATCTCCGGTTAGGTCCGCTGGATCCCCGACCCGAGGGGTTGCGATCCCGGCCGGACCCCCGGGTTCGCGCCGCCCTACGGCGAACCGACCGTCGCCGGAGATAACTCGAAGTGGGGGGCTGAGTCCAGCTCCTGGGCGGCGGTACGTAATCGTCCGACCGCCGGTGGCGTGTCATGCCGGGGCCGGCCCGCGAGAAGGGGTCGGTGTAGGATCTGTTTTCAGGCGCCCCCGGTTCTCCCTTCCCCTGGCCCAATTTGGGACGAGCGGGTTGCCGAACGCGGCCCCCTCAGGGATCCCGACCCGACGCGGGCGGGTCGCCGGGTTGCCTGCTCGCAGGCGACTTGCGCGGGCTCGCGGGGTCACGCCGGGTCCCTCCGGAAAGGAAGGCCCAAGCGAGTCCGGCGAAGAGGGCGACGAGCAATACCCTCCCGACCACGAGGTACCCGAACCCACCGGTGAATCCGAGGAACGAGGTCGGCGCCGTACCTTGGGGCACGGGGAGGAAGGAGATCGTCCGATTGATCGCGGTCCCGTTCATGTCGACTGTGGCCCGCACCGCCGAATAGCCGGCGCTCGTTCCGAAGGTCACCTCGACCGATCCGTTCAAAGCGGCGAACGTGATCGTGACGCCGTCCGACCGGTCGACACCCCTCCGGACCGGGGGAGGACCGGCCCACCCGGCGTGGTGGAAGCTTCCCCTGGTCCCATCGAATCGGTGGACATCGGCTCCCCTCGCTACTCCGCCTGGGTCGGGCCGCTCCCGTCGCCGGTCGGGGGGGGATCTCGAGAACTCGGGCCTCCCGGGCCGGATTCCGGAGGAGGGGGTCCGCGTCCGCACGGCCGGCCCGGGGGTGGGGGTAGCCCGTGGGCGGTCGAGTTCCCGGCGTTCGAACCGCCGGCCGTGGGCGGCGGGCACCCGGCCGAGGAGCCCGGGGCCCCGCTACCGTTCGTCCCGTTCAATCCGGGGTTCCCCTCCTGGGGTGGAGGAAGCCGGCACCCCCCACGGGGCGGAGGGCGGCCGGAGCCGTTCGTTGCGTTCCCCGAGGAGTTGCCGGCCCCGCGGGGCGGAGGGCAGGCACAGGCGGGCGGGCGCGATCCGGAGCCGTTCGTGCCGTTCCCGCTGGCATTGCCACCGCCCTTCGGCGGCGGGCATCCACACGGCGGAGGCGGACGCGCCGAGCCGTTCGAGCTGTTCCCGGACGCGTTGTCGTCCCGGGGCGGCGGGCAGCCGCACGCCGGAGGGGCCGAGCCGTTCCCGCTCGAGTTCCCCGAGGCGTTGGCGGTGGAGTTCTTTCCG
>JASHSI010000011.1 GCA_030040915.1 Thermoplasmata archaeon
AGTAGACCACGGTCCCGATCCCCTCCACGTACAGTTCGGTCAGGTTCCCGCTCGCGGGGCAGTAGACGATGAGCTTCGCGTCGGTCTCGATCGATCCGGTCGGGGGGGTGCTCCCGTTGGAAAGAATGCTCGGAGTCAGGACGAGCAGGGCGAGGAGGAGCACGACGATCGCCACGAACGGGACCGGAAAGATCCGCCGCAGGAATCCCGAACTGGCCCTCACGCCCGACCTCCGCTCCCGCCATCCCACGGCCGATAGAGCGTCTGCGGTAGCCCCAGGTGCTCGAGCACCTTCCCGGCCAGGTAGTCCGTCTGATCCTGGACCGAGCGGGGATGGAGGTAGTACGGCGGCGCCGCGACGAGTATCGTCACCCCCAGCTCGGCGAGCCGGGTGAGGTGACCCAGGCTGATCGCATCGATCGGGGTCTCCCGCGGCACGAGGACGAGCCGCCGGCGCTCCTTGAGGTGCACATGGGCGGCCCGTCCGATGAGGGAGTCCGCGAGCCCTACCGCGAGCCGGGCGACCTGGTTCATCGAGCACGGGACGACCGCCATGCCGGCCGTCGGAACCGACCCGCTCGCGATGGGGGCGGCGAGGTCGGTGTCGGAGTAGACCCGGTGGGCGCTGGCCCCGAGCTCCTCGGGGGTCACGCCAGCCTCTTCCCGAAGGACAGCGCGGCCGCCGGCGCTCACGACGAGGTCGAACGGGGTGCCCCCCTCCCTCAAGGCCTCCACGACGCGGACGGCGATCGGGGCCCCGCTCGCTCCGCTGATGGCGATCACGATCGGCGACCGCTCGCTCAGGGGGGCCTCGACGCCGGCCAACCGGCGTTATCTCCTCGAACGGGTGCCATGATAATAAGGGCGCCGAGGGGCCAGGTAGGGATGCGTCGCCGGGCGGCCGTGGTCGGGGCGGGGCACACCCGTTTCGGGGCGCTCAACGAGAGCCCGAGGGAGCTCCTTCGCGCCGCCGTCGACCAGGCGTACGGGAGCGTGGACAAGGGCCTCACCCCGCTCGATATCGGGGAAGGGTTCCTCGGCACGCTGGGCTTCTCCGGCTGGCAATTGGGCAACGCGTCGGCCGTGCTCGCGGAGGAGGCCCGGATCACCGGCGCCCCCGTGACCCGGGTCGAGAACGCGTGCGCCTCCGCCGGATTCGCGCTCCGCTCGGGGATCCTCGCGATCGAGAGCGGGGCCCGGGACCTCATCTTGGTCGCCGGCGTGGAGAAGATGACCGACGCCCCGTCCCGCCGCCGCCGGTACTGGCTCGGGGTGTCGGGCGACACCGAATGGGAGCGGATGGCGGGGCTCACCTTCGCCGGGGTCTACGGACTGATGGCGAGCGCCCACATGCGCGAGCACGGGACGCCCGTCGAGGCGCTCGCCGAAGTGGCCGTCAAGAACCACGCGAACGCGCTCAAGAACCCGAACGCCCACCTGCGCAAGGCGATCTCCCGGGAGGAGGTGCTCGCCTCCCCGCTCGTCGCCGACCCGCTGCGGCTCTTTGATTGCTGCCCGGTGAGCGACGGGGCCGCGGCCCTCCTTCTCGCGGGAGAGGACGTCGCGCACCGGTTCACCGACACCCCGGTGCTGATTGCCGGGGCGGGGGCTGGATCCGACGCCTTGGCGCTCCAGGACCGCCGCTCGATGACCCGTCTCGCCGCCACCCGGCGAGCGGCCGACGAGGCGTTCCAGCGGGCCGGGGTAGAACGGAGCGACGTGGATTTCCTCGAGGTCCACGACTGCTTCACGATCGCCGAGCTCCTCGCGCTCGAGGACCTCGGTTTCGCGGCGCCGGGGGGCGCTGCCGCGCTCGAGCTCTCCGGGGCGACGAGGCTGGGCGGAGAACGACCGGTGAACCCCGACGGGGGTCTCAAGGCGAAGGGGCATCCGATCGGGGCGACGGGGGCGAGCCAAGCGTACGAGGCGTTCGTCCAGCTCCGGGGGTCGGCCGGCGATCGGCAGGTACGCGGGGCGGAGACGGCGCTCGCCCACAACGTCGGTGGCTCCGGTGCCAGTGCCACGGTGACCCTCTTCTCGGTCGGTTGAGGCATGTCGAGGTCGATCGTCGCCGGATCGCGGGTGGAGCCCTCGGGAGAGCTCGGAGGGGTTCCCGTCCCCGGCCCGGACGAGGACGCCTTCACGCTATCGGTCGCGGCGATCGACCGGTTGCCATGGCCCGTGGCCGGATTCCCGGTCCGGCAGGTTCAGCCGTTCGGGCCGTTTCCCCCCGCGCTCGCCGGGGATCTCGGGGAAGCCCTAGGGCGGCCCGGGATCGACGTTCGGCCGGCCCGACCGTTGCCGGAGCTTGGGGCCGGACTCATCTCGTTGCTCGACGATCCGACCGAGGAAGGCGGCGTGGCGCTCGTGTTGCCGACCTCGGTCCCGCAGGGGGCGCCGGTTCCCCCTCGGATCTCGGAGGCGATTGCACTAGGATTCGCCCGTGGGCCCGGCGTGCGCCTCCGCGGGAGCTCCCTCCCCGCAGGGGGGGCCGACGGTGCGAGGATCGACGATCTCGTCCAGGAGCTCCGAGGCCATTCGTCCGCACGGCGAGCGGCGAGCGACCCGCGGCCGGCGCCGGCCGGTCGGGACGTGGAGGTGGACGGCGGCATGGCCTGGTCGGAAACGCGGACCCCGGTCGGCGGCCGCTTCCAATGGGAGAGCCCGGCGGCGTACTCGCAGGGCTCCTCGGCGGATCCGTGGCTCGTCTCCGAGGGGGCGTACCTCCCGTGGCCCACCTACCTCGCGCATCGATCGGGCCGGTGGCGCTTGGCGGCCGCCGAATGCGGCGCGTGCGGGGCGCGCTTCTTTCCCTGGAGGGGGTCGTGTCCGAACTGCGGCCGATCCGATCGGTTGGAACGGCGGGAACTCTCTCGGTCGGGCCTCGAGGTCGAGGCGACGACCGTCGTCCATCCCGGCGCTCAACCTTCCGAGTTCGATCTCCAGGCGGGGTCGTCCGGGAGCTACGAGGTGGTCGTCGCTCGGGCTGATCCGCACATTCGGGTCACCCTCCAGCTCACTGGCGCGTCGCCCGGCTCGGTCCGGATCGGCGACCGCGTCGACGCCGTGCTTCGGCGCCTGTTCCCCTTGGAGGGCGCCTGGCGCTACGGTCTCAAAGCGATCCCGGCCGCCCCGATGGCAGGCACGACGGCGTAAGTTAGGGCGGCCACGGTTCGGCTCCGGGCTCATCCATCCCAAGATCGACTCGAGCGGCGCCGCGACTCGGCGGGAAGAAGGTTGATGCGGTCCTGCGCCCTGCCCGAATTGTGATGATTTCCCCGCGCATCCGCAAGATTCTCCGCCCGGCCGGATTTACGGTCGTTGGGATCGTGGTCGGGCTCCTTATAGGGGCCGTCGCCGGGGCCCCTGCTCTTGGTTACGTCGATTCGTTCTTTCACGTGAGCGAATCCCCCGCGGCACCGGCCTACCCCCTCTGGTGCTCCGATCCGAACCCTCAGTCGGGGTACAACTACTCCGTCGTTTACGTGGCGAGCTCCGGAACCATCACATCGTTCAGCGGGCAAACCGGAAACGGTTCCCCAATCCCGGGCAACGGAGAGGCGGTTCTTCACATCGGAACCGGCAGTTTTTCGAACTTGACCCTCATTCACAGCATGTTCTGCTACGCGGAAGAGGGTCACGCGGGCGCGTGGCCGTTTCATGTTGACCTCTCGACCGACCACGTCGTCTGGGACTGATCCCGGCTCTCGCCTCGCGGAAGTAGGCCACGGATAAGGAATTCAGCGCCGGAGTTACCCGAGGCCGAATCGTGATCAGCCGACGCAAGGGATGATCCTCCGTGGCGGAATCCTCCGGGCCGGATCCGAGCAGGCCTGGCGGTCGCCGGGTGGCTTCTGCTAAGCGGGTTCGGAGGTCATCCCATCCCCCCACTTCATTTCAGCGGGTCCAAGTGCATGTGACCGGCCTGCTCGTTTCGGGCGTTGGAGGGGGCTTCGATGAGGGCCAAATATGCCTTCGAATCGCCACCGCGGTCCTACTTGCGCGCCCTGAAGGTATGGAGCTGGAGAGCGTGGGCTGGCGGCTCCGGCGTCGGATCCCAAAGACGCCCAACGCGTAAACTCCCGCGGCTGTCAGAACAAGCGGCCCGAGGAGGTCGTACTGGGTTCCTGTGATGAGCGGGCCGCAATTGAGGGGCCCGGCGCGGGGAGGACAAGACTGCTGTATCGGTTGCTCGAACGGGGACGCGATCCGGATGGCGATACCTACGATGAGCAACGCGGGCCCAGGAGCGTAGGCCACGACTGCCCTCATCCCGGGATCTACGGCCTTCCGAGCGGATACCCGCTGCCAAGACGGACGCGCGGGAGCAAGACGGCGTTGGCCGATTCCAAGCAGAACCCGCGGTCGCGGTTCTGTTCAGCCGGAGGCGCCCGGTTCGGGCCGTTAACTCGCGGCACCTGTCCTCTTTGGATCGCTTTGAGCGACGCTAATAGGGTAGACTGATCGTCGGTAGGCCGTGGACCAGCAGACGAAGACGCGGGTAATGTCAGCGATCACATTGACTGGCTATCCCGCTACGCTGGCCTCGTTTTTTGTCGGTCTTCGATCTGAGTTCATGGGCCTCCCCGACGCCACCTACGGCGCCTTTGTCCTGGCATATTTGGGTGTGGTCGCCTCAACAATCGTAGTCGCTGCCGTCGGGTCGCCATCCCCCGGTTCATCGGCTCCTCCGGGTGATGCCATCCGTTCGGAGGGCCTCGAGGTGAAGCAAGCCAAGACCTACGCACTACTGCTGGGGACCGTTGCGGTGGCGTCCGTTCTACTAGCCGTAGTCTTGGTTCTCGCACTTGTCCCGGTCGCCCATCAGACTACCTCGACCTACCATTCGGGGCAGATTGACTTCGTGACCACGTCCGAATGGGTCCACCCGGTTCCTATGTCTGGATTTGGCCAGATAGTCCTCAATTGGACCCAATCCGGGGCGTACGGTGAAGCGCAGGTCTGGATGACCGGGCCGAGCAACGCAACGCTCTTTGACCAGTACACCTGGACCGGGACCCCAGGCTATGGCGGCCTAGTCGTTGCCCCCGGAACCTACGTGATTCACGCCACGGCCGTAAGCACTATCGCCGTGTACCTTGAGGTCGAGACTGCTTCCTATTCTGCTGCTCCAATTATTTAGCCGCTTCAAGCGAGTGTCGTGCTGAATACTTCAGAGGCTGATACACGGTTTATCCAGGCCGTGGCTTCGACCCTCGGCTATTGATCGAGTTCGATCAAGCCTTGCTGATCTGGGTCGGGACATCGATTCCGGTTGTCCGGTTCGCCTGGCGGCGGGATGACCCAAAACGCCCGCTTCCGAAGGCTAGTCAAGGTCGCATCGAGGAAGTCCCCCCTCCCATCGAGATCTCCTCGGATGTCGACGTGAGCGGGGTTGTCGTCAGTCGGCGTTAGTTCCAAGCGTAGCCTATCTATGCTTGTCACGTCCTCAAAGCGAAGGGCCGCCACGAAGTACTCAGTCTTGGGTTTTTTTCCGCCGCAGCGCGTTCTCTCTGGGCTCGCTCTGCGACACCAGTCGGCTGATAGGGCCCCTTTGTGCACATTGAAAGCAACTCGATCCGCGCAGATTCCCTCCCCCGGCTTGGGTCGAACGTGCGCGCGAAAGACCCGAAGATAGAGGCAGTCCCCATTTGCGGGGGTCTCGTGGACTGCTAGGTCCATTGACCATGCAGCCAGCGAGCCACAGCCACTTGGTCAGCAGCACTGAAAATTCGCCGTTCAATTAGGTCGCGGGTTGCCCCATTCTCCCCGTATACGGACGGAATTTCTGGAGCAGGAGGAACCTTTAGGAAGAGTTCAAACCTTTCGTCTTCCCAGACTATATCGACAGAGCCACTGGGTCCCGGCCGAAGCTTCGCGGGTCGCAATCGGGCGCCAAAAAGCCCAGTATAGAACGCGTCAATTCGAGACGAGAGTTCCAACGCCCTACCGACCGTTGAGGGGGCGAATCCTGGGCTTCCCTCCCCGTCGTAGTCATCGCCGAGCGCTTGGAGATAGGCCGCGTCGCGCAACTGCGCCATCGGAGGAGCAAAGCCCCCAATCCGCGGCTTCACGGCCTCGACTCGGACATTCCCCATCAGAGTCACGTAGCCGGCCGGCCCTCCCGTACGGTACTCATCGGACGGGAACATCGCCTTACCCAAGAACCAGTTCCAACTCGACTCGGCAGGGAGAGGCGAATCCAGAATGTGCTCCGAATCCTGTATCAACTTGGGTCCCGCCGCTTGGTCTTGCGGATAGGGAGCCACGCCCGTCAAAAACCGTCCGCCAAGAAAAGGGGTAACGGGGCTCGGTTGACCGATCGGGTTCCAGCTCATGGGCTCACCACCTCACGCGCAGAAATTTGTCCGTCGCCCGATACTTCGAGATTCCACTCAGAGGCGATCCGATAGGGTACGGGCCGATCCTCAGGAAACTCGTAGAACAAGATTAGCTTGTTTACGCCGGTCTCAGTAGCGACTGGGGGGACCTGCTGCCCACCTGCTACAAGCCGATCTCGAATAACGTCAGTGATCGGTGTGAGAACACCGAAGGTGACTGCGTAAATCGGCCTCCCAGTAACGGGATCAAGCCCGCGGGCGACCGACAGCACCCGAACGCGCATACCCATCAAAGACACGTGACCAGGGGGTAAAACCTCAGCGGTGCGACTTCACGAGGTCTGCGTGGAGTCCCAGATGGCCGCCCATCACTGCCTGTCGGCCGAAAGGGGGTCGACAAAACACCAGGACTCGTCGCACCTCATCGCCCCACGAACCTTCCGGCTTAGCCCTCAATCCTTTAAGGCCCGACCTTAGCAAGCCGCATGCCTATTTCCACCCCGTCTTTGGTCGCGTACCAGAGCCGCCCCCGCACGGCTGGACCGGGAGAAGGCTCGGCCAGCCCGCGTTCGCGAAGTTCCTTGAGCGCCCTCGTGACAACTCTCACCGGGGCGATTTTGAGTCTCTCCGCCAATTGAGTCGCAGATCCTGGGCCATGGACGAGGTGCATCAACACCTGCCGACGAGGTTCGCTACCGTTCACATACGACATGAGAAAGCGAAGCCGTTCCTCTCCTGAAAGATACATCGAGGTGTCTGAGGAGTCCCCTCCCGCTCGAGGCACGCCGGGCCAACTCGGGCCCGCACTTCAGCCGCGCCTAGATTGTCCCGATTATTTGTCTTGTATGTGTCTCTTTTGTCACGTTACAGTGTCATATTCGTCGGCTACGTGGTCCTTGATCGGTCCTCCACGGGCGTGGATTGGTCCCCCACGTACGGTGTTTGCAGCAGTCGACCTGTTAGACCCGCGTGTGGCAGGCACGGCTAGATGGTCCTCCTTTCCGGGTAGATCGGTTGCGTCACTCCTGCGGGTATGAGTGGCGCCCAATCGCGCGAGCGCCTCGGAACTGCCCGAATTGCGGGGGTCGGCTGACTCATCGCGATCTGGTTCGACGCTTTCCGCCAATCCCCCCGGGCGATTCCTCTTCAACCTTCAACTTCTCGACCTTGACCTC
>JASHSI010000068.1 GCA_030040915.1 Thermoplasmata archaeon
GCGGCGATCGGTAGGCTCGTGTAGAACCACCGGGCCCGGACCGCCGCTCGGCGAGCCTCCGCCAGTTCGGGCGCATCGGGGAGGCTGGCCCCTCTCGCCATCGGCCTACGTGGCTCGGACCGACCGACCGAGCATCACGGCGTCGTGGAACCGACCGTGAAGGAGCGGCCGCAGTACTGGCAGGTGATGACCGTTCCGTCGGCGGCCGGCGTGAGCGGCGCTCCGCACGAGGGGCAGTTCAGCGGGTGGAGCGCCGACGGGATCGCCGGTCCGCCAGGGCCCGACCTCGCTTTCGGGATCTTCGCGAGCTCTTCCTGCGTGAAGTGGCACAGGTACCAGTGCCCGGATCCCCCCTGCTTGGGGGGCGGCGTCGTGTCGCACTGGCTCTGCCGGTAGGGGCACCGCCTCGCGAAGCGGCACCCTTTCGGCACGTCGACCGCGTTCCCGATCTCGCCCAGGATCTCGAGCTCGCCGGGGTTCCACTCGGGCGTGGGGAGCGGTACCGCCTGGATGAGCGCCTTCGTGTAGGGGTGGAGCGGGGTGCGGATCACCGCCTCGCTCGGCCCCAGCTCGACGCCCACCCCGAGGTACATCACCAGGATCCGGTCGGCGACGTAGCGGGCGCTCGCGATGTCGTGCGTGATGTACAGGATCGAGGTCCCGAGCTCGGAGCGCAGGCGCCTCAGGAGGTTGAGGAACCCCGCGCGGAGCGAGACGTCCAGCATCGAGATCGGTTCGTCGGCGACGAGGAACGGAGGGTCCATCACGAGCGCCCGGGCGGCGGCGACCCGCTGGCGCTCGCCGCCCGAGAGCTCGTGGGGGTAGCGGTCGAGGTAGTTCGATGGCGGGGCGAGCCGGGCCGTGGCGAGCGCGCTCTCCACGCGGCGCAGCACGCGATCGGGATCCGCGTCCTCGTGGTGGGCGATCAACGGCTCGCTCACGATGTCGAAGATCCGCATGTTCGGGTCGATCGAGTCGTACGGGTCCTGGAAGATCATCTGGGTCGCCCGACGGAACATCCGCTGTTCGATCCCCCCCGGGCGCAGGCGCACGACGTCGATCGGCTTCGGCGCCGCGGGGACGCTCCCGGGCCGTCCCGAACCGGGCGGGTCGGACGCGCCGGGGGGCCGAGGGGGCAGGCGGAAGAGGAGCTTCCCCCCCGAAGGATCGAGGAGCCGAAGGGTGGTCTTCCCGAGCGTGGTCTTCCCGGAACCGCTCTCTCCGACCACCGCGAGGATCTCCGACCGTCGCATGTCGAAGTCGACGTGGTCGACCGCCCGGACGAGTCGTTTCGCGCTCGATGGAGCGAACAGGGCCCCGGAGGCGGACCCTCGGAGGTTGAAGTACTTCGTCAGGCCCGAGGACTCGAGGATGGACCCGCCGTCGTCGGGGGCCGGGAGGGTCTCCATCGGTGGGAGCGGTTCGCCCGGCCCGACGGTGCGGACCGCCGCGCCGCGAAGGACCTCCTTCGCGAAGTGGCAGGCGCTCGTATGGCCGGGGGCGATCTCGACGAGCGGCGGTTCCGTCGCCCGGCAGACCTCCTGGACGAACGCGCACCGGGGCGCGAAGCGGCATCCCGCGGGCGGATGGATCGGGTCGGGAGGCGCGCCGGGGATGCCCGAGATCGGCGCTCGGGCTTTCGCGAGCGAGGGGTAGCTCTCGATGAGCGCCTGGGTGTACGGGTTCCCGGGGTGGAGGAAGATGTCCGACGCGGTCCCGTACTCCATCGTGCGACCCGAGTAGAGCACCGCCACGTGGTCGGCGAGCTGGGCGATCACGCCGATGTCGTGGGAGATCACGATCATCGAGCCGATCACGCTCTTGCGAAGCTGCTTCAGCTCGGCGATGAGCCGCGCCTGGGTGACGACGTCGAGCCCCGTCGTCGGCTCGTCGGCGATCACGAGCTTCGGGTCCAGGGCGAGCGCCATCGCCACGACGGCCCGCTGCTTCATCCCTCCGGAGAGCTCGTGGGGGAAGGCCTTCAGGACCCTCGGGTCGAGCCCGGCCCGACGGATCGACTCGAGCACCTTCGCGTGGATCTGCGGCTCGGTGAACGGGGTGTGGAGCCGGAACGTCTCGGCGATCTGCTTCTCGATGGTGTAGACCGGGTTGAAGGCGTTCATCGATCCTTGGAAGACCATCGAGATGCCCTGCCAGCGCAGCTGCTGGAACTTCTCGGAGAGCTTCTTTCGTTGCGCGCGCCGGAGCCGACGGACCCCCGACCCCGAGATGTCGGGGCCGGCGATCGGCTCGCCGTAGAAGCGCACCTCCCCCTCCACCGTCGCGTTCTCGGGGAGGAGCGTCATGGCCGCGAGCGCGAGCGTGGTCTTCCCGGACCCGCTCTCGCCGAGGACCCCGAGCGTCTCCCCGGACCGGAGCTCCAGGCTGACCCGGTCCAGGGCGGAGACGACCCCCTCCTCGGTCTGGAAGTCCACGGTGAGGGAGTTGACCGAGAGGATGGTCCGGGCCCCGGCCGGCGGGGCCGAGGAGGCGACCCGGGCGGCGGCCATCACCGGCTCCGGATCCGAGGGTTCACGACCTCGTCGAGCCCGCGGGAGATGAAGACGAACGCGAAGACGAAGAACGTCAGCGCGAGGGTCGGCGGCCAGACCCACCACGGGGAGCGGGCCGCCAGGTAGAAGTTCGCGAAGAACGGCTCGAGCATCCCCCCCCAGGTCGGGATCGTCAGCGGCGCCACGCCGATGAACTGGAGCGTGGAGAGCGCCGTGGCCGCCCCCCCGATCGAGAGCGCCGTCAGGTAGGCGAGGAGCGGGGTCATGCTCGGGAGCATGTGGCGTCGGAGGATCTGAAGCGTCCCCGCCCCGCTCACCTTCGCCGCCTCGATGAACGTCCGAGATCGGACCGTACGGACGACCCCGATGAGCGTGAACGCCGTGAACGGCCAACCCAGCACGGTGAGGATGAGGACGAGGTTCGTGAAGCTCGCCCCGGCGATCGACGCGACCACGATGAGGAGCGCGAGCCCCGGGAGCAGGAAGAGCACGAGCGTGACCGTCTCGACCACCGTGGCGAGCCAGTTGCCGACGTAGCCGATGTACATCGCCACCACGATCGACAGGAGCATGATCCCCGCGGCCACGGAAAGGCCGACCGCCCAGTCCCACGCGAAGCTCGCCACGAACTGGCTCCAGATGTCGTTCCCCGCGGTGTTGGTTCCGAGGAGGTAGACGTTCCCCGAAGGGGAGTGGAGCTCGGGAGGTAGCGGGTTCTGGTCGACGCCGACGTCGGCCATGACGCTCAGGACGTTCCCGGAGGTCACGACGGCGATCGACTCCTTGCCGGTATCGGCGTCGGTCAGGAGCACGGGGTCCGAGACCGAGCGGGGTGTCGGAGTGAGCTGGAACGACCACGCGACGGGGTCGGTGCCGAGCGCCGGGTCGATCGCGATGTAATCGCCGGTGTTGCTCTGCAGGATCATGAGGTTCGCGTCGGGGTCGTAGACGGGATCGAAGGCGCTCGCCCCGAACCCCGTCGGGGTCGGGAACGAGTCCGCGGAGCTCGCGACCGCCCCCGGACCGGCGAGGAAGTAGGCCTGCTTCAGCGTGAGGACTGCGATGTACGCCGGGTAGCCGGTGTCGCCCAGCGTGGTCCCGATCCCTTCGACGGCCGAGGGAACCTTCGTCACGTTCGACGGGGCTCCGGTGCCGAGGTTGAGCTGGACGACCTCGCCCGGGTTCCCCGAGAGGGCCACGAACACCGAATTGCTCGCGTTCAAGCTCCCGATCTGATAATCGTACGGAATGACGGGGGCGATGGCCGCGTCGACCGGTCCGGTGAGGTTCGTGCTCCACCGCAGGTCGCCGTCCGTCGCGTTGTACTCGAGCACGGTGGACCCCTGGCTGATGAGCAGCGAGGTGCTCGTGGTGCCATCGGGCGGCGCGAAGAAGCTCCCGAGGAACACCGGGGCGCTCGGGGAGGCGTTCCCCGGCAATCTCTCCGACCAGACCGGGGCGAACGGGACCGCGTAGTACGCGGACAGGTAGACGGCGTCGTCGCTCCGAGTCACCGTGTACACGTAGGCCGTCTTCAGGTCCGCCGACGTGTAGGAGGTCGAGCTCGCGAACGGTCCCCACGCCGGTATGGGGTTCGGCGAGAGCGCGTCGGTCGTGGGGGGCCCGAGGAGGGTCCCGTTGACCGTCATCGACTCCGCTCCGGTGGAATAGGGGGTCCCGTCGCCGGGACCGTTCGAACCGGTCCACTCGATGTGGGCGAGATCGACCTCGCTCGAGTTGCCGTGGACGGCGCCCACGACCACGTACTCGGTGTAGGCGAAGGTGTACGAGCCGATGAAACTCGCGTAGTCCGCCAACGGAACGACCTCGCCACCGACCACCGTCGATCCGGCGGCGAAGTCCGGGGTGTACACCGGGAGCACCTTGTCGAGGGGCGTCGTCGGGGTCGATCCGAGCCCGATCGCCGAGACCGAACCGTTCGAGCCGATCACGTAGACCACGTCGGAGCCAAAGACCCCGATCGCCACCGCCGAGGGGTCGAGCGGGGTCGAGTTCGAGGTCGCGGGGAACGGGAGGTGGTAGTTCACCTCCTGGAGGGGCGCGTACGAATCCTCGATCGGCGCGATGAAGTAAGTGGGGTTGTAGAAGGTAAGGACCGGGGAAAGTACCGTCATCGCCACGAAGACCATCAGGATCCAAAAACCGACCTTCCCGTAGCCGGACCGGTAGTAGATCTTCCAGGTCTTCTTGAGCTGGCGAACGCGGTTCGCGAACCGTTGCTTCCGGTAGGCCCGGTAATCCCGGGCCTCGTCCGGTCGCATCATCGGGCCCCTCCTAGAGTCGGATCCTGGGGTCGAGCCAGGCGTGGATGAAATCGAGCGCGGAGTAGGTCAGGATGACGATGAGGGAGATGATGAACAGGGCGCCCTCGGCGAGGGGGTAATCGAGGTTCAGGATCGCGTTGTAGATGAGGAACCCGATCCCGGGGTAGGAGTAGATGATCTCCGTGATGACCGCCCCGCTCGTGACTAGGGCGAACTCGAGCGCCATGCGCGTCGAGACCGGGATCATCGCGTTCCGGGCCGCGTGGCGGAACATGATCGAGCCCTCGGGAACCCCTTTGGCCTTCGCGGTGAGGATGAAGTCCTCCCCGAGGACGGAGACCATCGCGGCCCGCATCGTCAGGAGGTACGCCCCCGCCTCGATGACCGCCAGCGTCGTCAGCGGGAGGGCGAGGTCCGTCAGCACGGTCACGAAGTGAGCCCACGAGGCGCTCGTGACGTCCGATAATGGGAAGGCCGCGGAGGGGGGGGAGAGCCGGAAGTAGACGACGAAGTACAGGTAGAGGAGGATCGCGAGGATGAAGTACGGGATCGAGTTGAGGACGAGCCCGGTCGTCACGAGGCCCGCCTCCGAGCGCTTCCCGCGGAACGTCGTCGCGACGACCCCGAGCGGGATGCCGACGACGTAGCCGATCAGCGTCGCGATGCCCAGGAGGAGGAGCGTGTAGGGGAGCGCCGTCGACAGGAGGGTCCAGACGGGGGTCGCCTTGTCGTAGTCGTACCCGAACTGGAAGGTGAACATGTCGTACATGTACCGCTCGAAGCCCGTGACCGACCACTTCCCGCCGCTCAGCCCGAGCTGATTCTCGAGGGTCGAGAGCTCCTGGGCGGAGGCCCGGCCGTTCCGGGCCCCGAACAGGAAGAGCTGGGCCGGGTTCCCCGGCATGAGCCGGAAGATGACGTAGAGGAACACCGCCATCAGCAGGACCAGCGAGACGGCCTGGATGACCTTCCGAACGGCTAGGTACGGGTTCATCGCCTCCTCCGGTCGCCGGCGCACCTAGGGCTTAGCCCGTACATACCCGCGAGAACCGGCCGGGCGCGGCTCGCCCGGCCGAACTCCTCCGGAAAATGGCACTAGGTGCCACTCGGGGGGCTCGCCGGTGGTGTGGCGCTCGACGGGTCTCCCTTGGGCGCCTCTCCTCCGGGCCCGGTCGATGAAGTCGTGGCGGTGGAACTCCAGGGTTGCACCGTCGGGGGGCTGGGGGCGGGCTTCCGACCCGTCAGCCAAAGCGCCAAGAAGATGACCATCAGGACGCCCAAGATGCCCGCGACCGCATACAGCTCGTCGTCGAGCGTCGTGTTCGTGCTCGAGCTCGATTTCGGCGTCGTGGTCTTGGCCGCGGGAGCGGCGGGGCTGAGGTAGATCGTCTCGGTTACGGTCTCGTTCGCGCCCTGCGTCTCGTAGGTGATCGAGATCGTCACGGCCGTCAGCACGGTCACGTTGGGGGCCGCGTAGGTGGTGGCAAAGCTACCCGAGGAGGAGGTCGTCCCCGACGCGGTGCCGATCGTCCCGAGGCTCACCGAGACGTTCAGCGGGACCGACCCGATCGCCGGGCCCCAGGGGGAGCTCTGGGTGGTGTTGACGTACACCGGATAGGTCGCGTTCCCGTCGAGGACCGTGAACCCGTCCAGGCTTCCGGCGCCCCCGAAGTAGGCCGAGGCGGCGGCGGTCACGGGGGGATTGTACACCATCGCCGACGAGTTGGCCGTCGTGGCGACCGTGGCCGCCCCCGCGCCGACGGCGCTCAGCTCGAACTCATCGAATGGGATGAGATTGGGGTCGGTGTAGCTCATCGAATCGAAACCCGAGAACAGCCCCCCGATCGACGCGGGAGTGTAGAGTTCGGGGGAGAACGTGGCGGAAGCCTCTCCCGAGGCGTTGGTGGTCAGGGTGAGCCCTGGGAGGAACGTGCTCCCGAAGAACTCGTTGGGCGTATAGGCCTCGACCGGCGTCCCCGACGGGTTCGAGAAGACCCCCCGGTTCGCCCCGAGCGCGTTCTGGCTCTCGAGCGTGAACGTGTACCCGGGGACCGGGTCACCCGTCGTGGAGTTCGTGGCGGCCACCGTCACCGAGAGGGTCCCGGACGGACCGAGCGGTCCCCCGGCGACGGAAATCGCCAGGTCGACCGCCATCGGGACATCGGTGACCGTCAGCGGGAACTCGACCGGTTCCTGTTGCCCGAACCCGGTCGGGTCGAACGAGGAGGTCAGCTCCGAGATGACCGCGTACGGGGGCGCCCCGGTCAGCGAGCCCCCCGCCGCGTAGTTGCCGAGGAACACCCAGCTCCCGAACGAGGATCCCATCGCCGAGAAGTTCGCGGAAGCGTTCGCCGCCAGATCGACGGTGATCAGTCCGTTGGAACCGGTGACTCCCGTGATCGAGGTCACGTTGTAGTCGCTCTGGTTCGAGACGGTCACGGACTGGTACCCGACGAACGGGAGGCCCAGGTAGGGAAAGACGGGGTTGTACGAGGTGGTCTGGGTCACCGACTGGCCGGTCTCTCCGGAGGTCATGACGACCGCTCCCGACAACGCCTGGATGGTGTACGAATAGCCCGCGATCGGGGCCCCGGTGCTGGGGTTGTACACCTTGATGGAGTACGGCACCGCCGAGTCGCCGACCACGAGCGAGGGGACGGATCCGGCGCTGTACGCGACGGGCAGTGGGGCGACGTCGATGTCGGTCCATCCGACGCCTCCGATTACCGTCCCGGGCGCCGTCCCTGCGGGTCCGGTCGCCGAGGCCGAGATGTTGATGATCCCGGCGTAATCGGAGCTGAAGATCTGGGGATTGGACGGGAAGACCTGGAACTCCCAGACGTACTGTCCCTGGGCGTTCGTCGTCCCCTGGTCCGCAGTGAGGTTGATCAACTGCCCGGACGGGCGGAAGCCGATGCTGACGTTCATGCCGGCTTCGGGCTCGCCGTACTGGTTCCGGACCTGGACGGTCACGTTCCCGTACTGACCGTTGGTGTAGACCGTCTGGTCCGTGACCACGCCGACCTTGAGCTCGGTAGGGATCTTTGCTGGAGGCGCGGCCGTCGACGACGACTTGAGGTGGAACGAGAGGAAGTTCCAGTACATGAACGTCGTATAGGCGAGGCTGTCCTCGATCAACCCGGTGAACGTCGAGTTCGAGAACGGTAGGATCGCGATCGGGTAACCGAGGTTGATGATCGTCGACTCCTCGGCGGCGATCCCCTGGATCTCGTCCGAGATCGCAAGCCGGGTCGTGAAGTCGGTCTGGACGTTGAGCTCGTTCGTGAGGTTGTTCATCAGCGACGAAACTTGGGGTCCCGTCAGGGCCTGCCCATCCCACGTGAGGCTGGAGTAGGGTCCCTCGTAGAACCCCGTCCCGGTCCCGTCCGTCGAGTTGTAGAAGAGGAAGTAGTCGCCCGTCGGGTCCCCCTCGATCCCAGTGATCCCGAGATCGACGACCTGGTAGTGGTTCGAGACCAGGTTCGCATCGAGCGTGGCGAACGCCTCCTGGGTGACCGAGGTGGGGATCCCAAGGCTCGTCCAGGCCTGCGCGACGATGTAGGCACCCTCCACGGCGAGCGGGGAGATGCTCGCGGGGGTGATCTGGAGCGTGATCGTGACGGGGTTTCCCAGGTACACGAGGTTGCCCGCCCCGTTCTTGGTCATCCCGGGGATTCCCGCGAGCAGCGACGCCGCGGTGGTCAGACTGTAGGTGTATTGCGGGGCGCTCGAGTTGTGCCAGACCGAGTCGGCCACGGGGACGATCGGTTGTCCCAGGGTGACGTATCCCTCGCCGAGGACGGCGGCCAGGTACGCCTTGTTCGAAGCGTAGTTGAGCGCCTGACGGAACGCGGTCACGTTGAATGGCGCGTTCGAGGCGGCCGGATTCAGGCCCATGTAGTCGAAATTTCCCGTCGGCTGATAGAAGATCGTCGTATCGGGGATGGTCTTCAGGGTCGGGAGGAAGGATGGATCGTTCCCGCTCGCCTGGAGCTGGGTATCCGCCTCGCCCAGTACCTGGGCGGAAACGGCGGCGGACTCGGAGAGGTAGAGCGGAACGTAGATCTCCGCGATCTTGGGGGTCCACATCTCGAGCGACGGGACGTATTGGACGAAGTAGTGAGGGTTCGCGAAGAGGTCCCAGTAGGAATCCGGTACCCACTGGCCCTCCGGTTGACCGTACGAGTTCGTGAACATGAACGGTCCGCTACCGATGAGGTCCGAGGCGTACCCCGTGCTCGGGTTGTACCCCACGTCCCAGGAGTCGTACCCGTTCGGGTATCCGGCTCCGGTGTAGTTCCACGCGGAGGTGGCGGTGTCGGCCCAGTCGTGGGAAACCCACGAGTGGTAGGGAAGGATGGGGTCGTTGAGCGTGTAGGTGACGAAGGTGGCCGATTGCGCGCTCAAGAGGAACTCGGCGGTCAGGTTGCTCTCGGGGATGATTCCGACGACGCTCGCCCAGTTGCCCGAATAATCGAGCGAGGTCGCCAAGATCTCCCAGCTCAAGATGAGGTCGGCCGATTGAATTTGCTCCGTCGCCATCTGGACGGACGGCCAAGAATAGGTGTAGCTGAAGGTCTTCTCGGTGTATCCGGTGTACGCGTTGTCGAGCGACCACACAGAATGATTGCTGTAGGTGTAGGTCGAGCCCGAATCCGCGGTCGTCCAGTCGCTCCATTGAATGCCGGGGCGGATGTTGACGGTGTAGATCCAAGAGACGTTCGTCAGTTGGCCGGTCAATTGGTCCATGTAGGTCATTCCCGCGGGCGCGGCGGCCTCGCTCCACCCGGAGGCGGCCCAGGGGATGTAGGTCTGGTTCGGGGTGTAGGCATCGAGCGTGTCGTAGATCTCGTTGAACACCATCGCCGAGTAGACGTCCGTGGAGCCGTAGAGGTTCAGATGCTCGATGTCGACGGTCGAGGCCATGACGTACTTTCCGCCGGTCCATCCCGGCTCCTCCATCGTGGTAGTGGGATAGGTCCAGGGAGTGTTCGTCGCCGCGGGGGCAAGGTGGGAGGTCATCGGGGCATCGGCAACCCGGGACGTGAAGTTCGCGCCCGCTCCGGCGGAGAGACCGGAAACCAGCATGAGTCCGACCAGGGCGAGCGCTCCCACGGCCGCCACAAGCCGCATTCGGTCGCTTAGGCGAACTCCGTCCCGGTTCCCGATTGTTCGCTCCATCGCTGGTTTCCTACGTGGGCTTGGCACCGCCCGCTCCACCGTGCCGGACGGACGTCCCAACGTAGGTGATGGGGCCACCTCTTCGGGGCATTCGGTCTCCATGTTCGAGCACGGCCGACCTGGGCAGGGCCACCCTGTCCGACCATGGCATGCTTTGGTCCCTATATATAGTTCGGAACAAGGGTTGGGCCCGGCCCTTGGACCGGACGGCCGCGGAAGCGCCCGCATTGACCCCGCCTTTCGCTCCTCGTGCAATCGCCCGGGGCCCGCGTTCCCGGCGGCCTGATCCCGCCGAAGTGACCTCGTTCGAGCGTCCTATTCGCGCATCTGCGGGGTGTGGGTTACCCCCACGAGCAGCCCTTCGGGGGACAGGAATCGGGTCACGGTCTGCCCCCAGGGCTCCTTCCGATTACGGACCAACAGTCGGTAGCCGCGCTCCACGAGCGTCTGACTCGCTCGGTCCACGTTGTCGACATCGAACTCGATCCACGCATGAGGAGCGGGCACGTCGTTCGGCCATTCGGACCGGCCGAAGCACGACTCGGCCGCCGCCGAGAGCGGCCAAAGCCCGAGGTTCTTTGTGCCGTCCAGCTCCTGTGTATGAAGGTAGCCGTCCTCTTCCTCCTCGAAGCCGATCCCAAGGGTCTCCGAGTAGAGGCGGCGGCTCGATGCGGGCTCCCGAACGATGGGCCCGAATCCCGCGACGAACAGCACGTGGATCCGTGGGGAGGCGTCGGGTTTGGCTGAAGGCTTCGATTGCGTCATGCGAGAATCGATTTCCGCCGACCATATAACCCGACGCGGAACGACGGGAAAGTGACCCCGACGCTCGGACCCTGACTATCGGCGTGATACCTCCTTTTTTAAATACGAGGGCTAAATCACCTAACTTGACAGCCGAGGGGACTCTCTCGGAACAGGTACGAACCATGATGAGTGGACAGACGCCGATTCTGGTGCTGCGCGAGGGGACGAAGCGGGAGAAGGGGCGCGGAGCCCTCTCGAACAACATCGCGGCGGCGAAGGCGATCGCGGACTCGGTCCGCTCGACGCTCGGGCCGCGCGGTCTTGACAAGATGCTCGTCGACTCGATGGGCGACGTGGTCGTCACGAACGACGGGGTCACGATCCTGAAGGAGATGGACGTCGAGCACCCGGCGGCGAAGATGCTCGTCGAGGTCGCGAAGACCCAGGACCAAGAGGCCGGGGACGGGACGACCACCGCGGTCGTGCTCGCCGGTGAGCTTCTCAAGCGCGCCGAGTCGCTAATCGAGCAGAACATCCATCCGACGATCATCTCCCAAGGCTTCCGGCTCGCCTCGAAGAAGGCGCTGGAGGTGTTGAACCAGATCTCGACGGCCGTCAAGATCGAGGACACCGAGACGCTCCGGCGCATCGCGGTGACCGCGATGGCGTCGAAGTCGGTCTCGTACAACCGGGATGCCCTCGGCGACATCTCGGTCAAGGCCGTCGTGGCGGTCGCCGAGAAGACCGACGCGAGCTACTACGTCGACCTTGACAACATCCAGATCGTCAAGAAGCAGGGCGGCGCGATGACCGACACCCAGCTCATCGAGGGGGTCATCGTCGACAAGGAGAAGGTCCACACGGGAATGCCCTCGCGGGTCGCCGAGCCGCGGATCGCCCTCCTCGACGCGGCGCTCGAGATCAAGAAGACCGAGATCGATGCCAAGATCGAGATCAACGACCCGTCCCAGCTCGGGGCGTTCCTCCAGGAGGAAGAGAACATGCTCCACCGGATGGTCGACCAGGTGAAGAAGAGCGGCGCGAACGTCGTCTTCTGCCAGAAGGGGATCGACGACCTCGCCCAGCACTACCTCGCGAAGGAAGGGATCTACGGGGTCCGCCGCGTCAAGAAGTCCGACATGGAAAAGCTCGCGAAGGCGACGGGCGCGAACGTCGTCTCCAAGGTGAGCGAGCTCACCAAGGAGGATGTCGGGACCGCCGGGCTCGTCGAGGAGCGCAAGATCGGCGACGATTCGCTCACCTTCGTCACCGGCGCGAAGAAGGCGAAGGCCGTCTCGATCCTGATCCGGGGCGGCACCGAGCATGTGCTCGACGAGATCGAGCGCTCGCTGGATGACGCGCTCAACGTGGTCGCGGTGGCCGTCGAGGACGGCCGCTACGTCGTCGGCGGCGGCGCGTCCGCCTCGGAGCTTGCGCTCCACCTGCGCGACGAGGCCTCCAAGGTCGGCGGCCGCGAGCAGCTCGCCTTCGAGAGCTTCGCCGAGGCGCTCGAGACGGTCCCCCGGACCCTCGCCGAGAACGCCGGACTCGACCCGATCGACATCCTGATCGAGCTGCGGAAGTCCCACAAGGGCGGGAACAAGACCGCCGGGGTCAACGTCCTCGCGGGGAAGGTCGACGACATGGCGAGCCTCCATGTGATCGAGCCGATCCGGGTGGGACGCCAGGCGATCGAGTCCGCGACCGACGCCGCCGTG
>JASHSI010000069.1 GCA_030040915.1 Thermoplasmata archaeon
GGCGCGGGCCCGCGCCCGCGGGGGGAGCGAATCGCCCCCGCGCGAGCCCGCCTCGGGGTGAGCGGGGTCCCCTCGATCGCCGCGACAACGGGGACGCGCCCGGCGTCGGGGAAGGCCTTATCAAGCGGGCCCGGGTGGAGCCACCCCCCTCGGGGACCCCCATGCCGCGCTGGTCCGTCCATGGATCGTTCCTCGCCCGGCGCGCCGACTGGCAGACGTTCACGAGGCGACGCGAGGCGTCGAGCGCCGACCAGGCGAAGGAGTGGGTCCTTTCCGAGATCGGCGGGTGCCACGGCGTCCGTCGCTCGCTGATCCGCATCGATTCGGTCACCGAGGAGAAGGCGTGAGCGCCCCGCGCCTTTCGGCCGAGCAGCGGATTCAAGAGGACCTGATGCGCCTCGAGGCGTACCGGAACCAGCTCGCGGCCCTCGCGAAGCAGCACCAGTACCTTTCGAGCTCCGCCCTTGATCACCAGCGCGCCCGGGAGACCCTCGAGGGGCTCGAATCGACCCCCGTCGGCACCGAGTCGCTGATCCCGATCGGCGGCGAGACGTTCCTCCGTGGGGCGGCGGCCCCGGGATCGAGCGTTCTGATCGGGCTCGGGGCCGGGATCATGGCCGAGCTCCCTCGCCCGAAGGCGAGCGAGCTCCTCGCCGAGCGCGTCGGCAAGATCGAAGAGGCCCGCAAGGGTCTCGAGGGCCAGATCGGCGAGCTCGAGGGCCGGATCGAGGCCCTCTCCGAGCGCGTCGAATCGATGGCCCGGGACGAGCCGACCCGGGCCGGCGATGTGGGCCGCGATTAAGGCCCGCCTCCGGCGCCGCGCGCCGGAGACCGCCGAGGAGCCCGACGCGGCTCTCCCCCCCGCCCCGGCGCGCTCGAAGCCCGTAGTGCCGGGCCCCGCGGGGCCGGAGGGCAGCTCCCCCTTCTCGGAGGGGCGGCTTGCGCGCCCGCTCGACCCCGCGCGGGTCCGGGACCTCCTCGACGATCTCGAGATCGTCCTCCTCCAGTCCGACGTCGCCCTCCCCGTGATCGAGAAGATTCGGCGGGACCTCCGCAAGGAGCTCGCGGAGAAGCGCCTCCGCTGGGGGGCGAGCCTCGAGGACGCCGTCCGCCAGAGCCTCGAGGCGTCGGTCCGCTCGGTGCTGGCCCGGCCGACGTTCGACCTCGCGGAACGGATCCGCGCGTCGGGCGAGCGACCGTTCGTGATCCTGTTCGTCGGGGTGAACGGGACGGGCAAGACCACGACGGTCGCCAAGGTCGCGGTTCGCTTGCGGGCCGCGGGGCTCTCGGCCGCGATCGCCGCCGGCGACACCTTCCGGGCGGGCGCGATCGAGCAGCTCCTGGTCCACGGCGAGCGCCTCGGCATCCGGGTCATCCGCCAGCAGGAGGGGAGCGACCCGGCGGCGGTCGCCTTCGACGCCATCCAGCACGCGAAGGCGAAGTCGGTCGACGTCGTCCTCGTGGACACCGCGGGCCGACAGCACACGAACGAGAACCTGATCGAGGAGGCGAAGAAGATCCGGCGGGTCGCCCAGCCCCAGCTCACCCTCTTCGTCGGCGACGCCCTCTCGGGGAACGATGTCGTCGAGCAGGCGAAATTGTTCCAGAGCGCGCTCGGCATCGACGGGATCGTGCTCACGAAGCTCGATGCCGATACGAAGGGCGGCGCCGCGCTCTCCCTCGCCTTCGTGACGGGGAAGCCGATCCTGCTCGTGGGGACCGGCCAGGGGTACGAGGACCTCGCGCCGTTCGACCCGGAGGCGATGGTCGAGCGCCTGTTCGCGGAGGCCGCCCCCGCGTGAGCGCCGAGGTCGAGCTCGTCCTCGTGCGACCGAAGGAGGACGGGAACGTCGGCGCGGTCGCGCGCGCCGCCCGGAACTTCGGGATTCGCCACCTGACGATCGCGGCGCCCCGGGCCCCGCTCGGCCAAGAGGCGCGACGGCGGGCAATGGCGGGGGTCGTCCTCCTCGAATCGGCCCGCCGGGTCGCCGACTTCCGAGAGGCGACGAAGGGCGCCGACCTCGTCGTGGGGACGACCGACCTCGTCACCGGCCGGTCGACCGCCTACCTGCGCCGTTCGATCCCCCCCGAGCGATTGGGGGAGCTCCTCCGGGGCCTCGAGGGACGGGTGGCGCTCGTCTTCGGGCCGGAGGACAACGGCCTTTCGAGGACCGAGCTCGCCCGGTGCGACCTCCTGGTCCATGTCCCGGCCCGGCGCGAGTTCCCGACGCTCAACCTCTCCCACGCCGTCGCGATCGTGCTCTACGCGCTCCACCGAGCGAAGGGCTCGGACGATCCCGAGACGACCCCCGCTCCGGAGGAGGTACCGCTCGACGGGCAGGGGAAGGAGATCTTCCTCGTCAAGCTCGCCGAGCTCCTCGAGGAGGCGGGCTATCCCGCCCACAAGCGGGCGGGGATGGTCCTCTTGTTCCGGCGCGTTCTGGGCCGGTCGGCCCCCGGGGAGTCGGAGTACCGGATGATGCTCGGGCTCCTCAAGACGACCCGGCGGGCGATGAAGAGGTCGCATGGCGGCTGAGTTCGAGTGGCTCCGGGGCCGGGGCATCGGGCGGGAGCGGCTCGGGGGGACGCTCGCGGACTACCTCGCGACGCTCGGCTACGCCGTGGAGCGGGAGGAGAAGCAGGAGCCCGCGGAGACGCGGATCACCGCGCGGCTCGCGAAGCCGAACCCCGCGGTGCCCACGGTCGGCCGCGAGCTCTCGTTCCGCCTCTACCCGACGAGCGGCGGCTCGGCGATCGCCTGGACCGGCCCCACGGAGATCCCCGCGGCCGAGCGCGGCCGCTTCGACCGCCTCGTCCGGGAGATCGTCCAGCACGTCGAGCGGACGGTCCTCACCGAGAGCCATGCGACCGCGAAGGTGAGCCGTCCGCCCGGCGTTCGCCTCCCGTGGGAGGGTCCGCCCCCGCCGGCGGTCCCGCCCGCCTAGGCCAAACTTATAATGGGGGCCCGGGTGGCCGCGGCGCGCCGATGACCCAGTCCACCTATCGGTACATCGCCCGATCGTTCCGGGCGACGCTCGGCGAGGAGGGCCAGGCGCTGCGCCACGAGCGTCTCCTCACCTGGCGGCGGGACCACACCGTCACCCGGCTCGAGCACCCGACCCGCCTTGACCGCGCGCGGGCGATCGGCTGGCGCGCGAAGAACGGCTACCTCATGGTCCGCGTCCGCGTCCGTCGCGGCGGCCAGCGCAAGCGGGCGATCATCGCCGGGCGGCGACCGAAGCGCAAGGGGATCCTCCGGATGACCCTCGCGAAGAGCCTGCAGCGGATCGCCGAGGAACGGGCGCAGAAGCATTACCCGAACCTCGAGGTCCTCAACTCCTACTGGGTCGGGGAGGACGGGAAGGAGAAGTTCTTCGAGGTCATCCTCGTCGACCCGGTCCACCCCGAGATCCTCGCCGACCCGAAGATCAACTGGATCTCGGCGCCAAGCCAGAAGGGCCGGGTCTACCGGGGCTTGACCCGCGCCGGGACCGACGGGCGCGGCCTCCGGTGGAAGGGGAAGGGAACCGAGCGCATGCGGCCCTCCCGCGCGCGGAACCGGCGCGACATCCGCCGCACCCAGACCAAAGTGATCCCGTAGGACGCCCCTACCCGTCCGCGAGGAACGATCCGTCGAGGAAGTGGTCGAGCGGCGCCCCGGCGCCCTCGGCGCTGCGGCGGGCCCATCCGAACAGCCCCTCGACGTGCGTGACCTCTCCGTGGAGCAGGAGGGCGAGCCGGCGCCGGAACTCGAGGTCGAGATCGATCGGCCCCGCCCCGAGGAACTCCTTGAGGGTCCTCGCCATCTGGCCTCCGCGCTCGTCCCAGTCGGTCAGCACGATGACCCGTCGGGTCCCGCGAGCGTACGCCTGCGCGAGCGCGGCGAGCGACAGCCCTCGGTGGACGAGCCCGATCGGGCCCGGTAGGCCGAGCCGGCGCAGCGCGGTCCGGTCGCGCTCCCCCTCGACGACGACGACGGTGCCGGGAGCGACCGACTCCCGGCAGAGCCGCTCCCACAGCTCGAGGAACTCCGGGAACGTCCCGTCGTCCGGTCGGTGGACCATCTTCGCGCGGCGCCGCCCCCGCCGCCACCCTCCA
>JASHSI010000070.1 GCA_030040915.1 Thermoplasmata archaeon
AATCGCAGATCTCCTGGAGGCGCGACTCGATCTTCTCCTGGCCGAGGTGCATCAGCTCGAGGTGCACGTACGCGCCGTACGGGCCGGGGAACCCGCGGCCCTCGTTGACCTCGGTCACGATCGCGCGCGAGACGACGTCCCGCGAGGCGAGCTCGAGGACATGAGGGGCGTACTTCGACATGAACCGCTCCCCGGCGGCGTTCTTGAGGATCCCTCCCTCGCCGCGGGCCCCCTCGGTGATCAGGATGCTCGATTCGAGCAGCGCGGTCGGGTGGAACTGGACGAACTCGAGGTCCTTGAGGGCGGCACCGGCCGCGTAGGCGGCCGCTACCCCGTCCCCGGTACAGCTGTGGGCGTTGGTCGTCCGCCCGTAGACCCGGCCGAACGGCCCGGTGGCGAGGACGACCGCGGGGGCCGCGACCTGGGCGAACTCGCCGCTGTGCCGGTCGAACGCCACAATCCCGTGGACCCGCCCGTCGCGGACGACGAGATGGGTGAGGTCCCACTCCTCGTAGAGCGTGAACCGCTCGCTGCCGAGCCGCTCCCAGAGTCCCTGCAGGAGGGCGAGCCCGGTGCGGTCGGCGGCGTAGATCGTGCGCGGAAAGTGGGCCCCCCCGAACGGCCGCCGGGCGAGCGACCCGTCCGGCGAGCGGCTGAAGATCGTGCCGAAATGCTCCATCTCGACGACGGTCGGCCCCGCCTCCCGGCAGAAGAACTCGATCGCGTCCTGGTCGCCGAGGTAGTCGGACCCCTTCACCGTGTCGAAGATGTGCGTGTCGATGGAGTCCTCGGCCCCGACCGCCGCGTTGATGCCACCCTGCGCGGCCCCCGAGTGGGAACGGAGCGGGTGGAGCTTCGAGACGATCGCGACGTCGCGCTTCGCCTCGACGGCGGCGAGGGCGGCCCGTTGGCCCGCGAGGCCGGCGCCGACCACCAGCACCTCGTGCTTCCGCATCCGACGGCGGGGGCGAGCGACGCCGAGATTTAATGGGTGGCGGACGCGACGGCCCCAGCGACGGAAGCCGGTTCAGGAGGTACCCCGGCGCTCCTCGGTGACCTCGGCGTAATCTCGCCGTGAGCCGTTATATAGCGCCCCCGGGTCGGTCGCCCGTCCTTCCCGTCCGGGAAGGCGAGTCCATGAACGTACCTACGACCGTGAGCCACGAGGAACGGTACCGAACGGGGACCACGACCATCGGGATCGTCGCGCGGGACGGGGTCGTCCTCGCCACCGAGCGCCGGGTCACCGGCGGCTCGATGATCATGAACAAGAACGCCCAGAAGTTGTTCAAGATCGACGAGAACATGGGCATTACGATCGCCGGGCTCGTCGGCGACGCCCAGGTGCTCGCCCGGTATCTCAGGGCCGAGGTCTCCCTCTACCGGTTGCGGCGGGGGGCCCCGCTGAGCGCCGAGGGGGGATCGACGCTGCTCGCGAACATCCTGAGCGGGAACCGCTACTTCCCCTACTACGCCTGGCTAATCCTCGGCGGCGTCGACAGCAAGGGCGGTCACGTCTTCTCGGTCGACGCGGCCGGCGGCTCGGTCGAGGACAAGTTCGTCTCGGTCGGCTCGGGCTCGCCGTTCGCCTACGGGATCGTCGAGGAGGGGTACACCCGCGACATGTCGACCTCGGACGGGGTCGACCTCGCCCTCCGGGGGCTCACGGCGGCGATGCGGCGCGACAGCGCGAGCGGCGACGGCTACCTCGCGCACATCATCACCCCCAAGGAGTACCGCGAGCTCTCCGAGGACGAAATCAATAAACGCCTGAAGGCCCTCAAGATTCCGTTGCCCCCGCCGCTCCCCTAGGGCGCGCGGGGTCGGCGCGCCGACCCAACCCGTTCCTCCCGAACCCCTTCCTACGTGTCGAATGAGTTTCGACTCTCTGCTTCAAGAAACCCGGCAGGCCCTCACGGAGGTCCTACCGGAAGGTGTCGAGGTCACCGACATCGAGCTCGAGGGCCCGCACATCGTCCTGTACACGAAGCAGCTCGATGCGTTCCTGGGCGGCGGCGAGCTGCTCCGCCAGATCGCCCAGCGGCTCCACCGCCGGGTCGTGGTCCGCTCCGACCCGGCGACGCTCAACGACCCGAAGGAGGCCGAGAAGCTGATCCGCGAGGTGATCCCGCCGGAGGCGGAGATCACCCAGCTGTTCTTCGAGCCGGAGACCGGCGAGGTCACGATCGAGGCGGCGAACCCGGGGGCCGCGATCGGCCGGGGCGGCTCGGTGCTCAACGACCTCAAGCGGCGGATCGGCTGGATCCCGACCGTCGTCCGGGCCCCCCCGATCCCGTCGAAGACGGTCGAAGAGGTGCGGATCCACCTGCGCAACTCGTTCGACGACCGGCGCAGCTTCCTGAAGAAGGTCGGGATCCGGATCGCCCGCGACCCGCTGCCCGAGAAGCTGTGGGCCCGGAACACCGCGCTCGGCGGCTACCGGGAGGTCGGGCGGAGCGCCCACCTGCTCACCACGCAGAACTCGAAGGTCCTCATCGACTGCGGCATCGACCCGGGGTCGGAGCGGACGCCGTTCTTCAACGCCCCCGAGCTCCTGCCGCTCGACAGCTTGGACGCGGTCGTCGTCACCCACGCCCACCTCGACCACTGCGGCCTCGTGCCGGTCCTCCTCAAGTACGGGTACAAGGGGCCGGTCTACTGCACGGCGCCGACGCGCGACCTGATGACGCTCATGCTCCTGGACGCGATCAAGGTCGTGAACCAGGAGGCGCGGCGGGGCCTCTACGACTCCTCGCACGTCCGGGACCTCGTGACCCGCACGGTGCCGCTCCGGTGGGGCGAGACGACCGACATCGCGCCCGACATCCGGCTCACCCTGCACAACGCCGGCCACATCCTCGGCTCGTCGATCT
>JASHSI010000071.1 GCA_030040915.1 Thermoplasmata archaeon
ACGTCCTCCGCCAGACCCGAGGCTCGGACGAACCCGAGACCCGCATCTTCGAATGCACGAAGTGCGGGCACAAGTGGCGGGAGTACCAGTGAGCCCGACGCGTTTCGACCCGATCGCCCGGGCCTTCCAGCCCGAGGCGGTGGGCTCTACGCTCCGCGTTCGCGGCTGGCTACAGAAGGGACGCTCCTCCGGGGGCATCCTCTTCCTGCTCGTACGCGACCGCACGGGGAGCGTCCAGGTCACCGGTAAGAAGGACGCGCTGGGCGAATCGGTCATCGAGGCGGTGAGCCATGTTCAGGTCGAGGGAGCGCTCGAGGTCGAGGGGACGGTCGCACTGGACCCCCGCGCCCCGGGGGGTCGCGAGCTCCGCGCCCGCGCGATCCGGATCGTCGACGCCGGCGCCCCGTTCCCCATCTTCACCGAGCAGACCGAGGAGTTCCTGCTCGACAAGCGTCACCTCGCGATCCGTTCCGTGGACCACGTCGCCACCTTCCGCGTGAAGGCGCAGCTGCTCGCCGCCCTCCGAGAGTTCCTGGCCCAGGAGGAGGTCCTCGAGATGACGCCCCCGGTCCTCACCGGCAACTCCGCCGAGGGGGGTTCCGAGGCGTTCGAGTTCGACTACTTCGGTCGCCCCGGCT
The DNA here is from genome assembly GCA_030040915.1 of Thermoplasmata archaeon. Lineage (GTDB taxonomy): Archaea > Thermoplasmatota > Thermoplasmata > Lutacidiplasmatales > UBA184 > Lutacidiplasma. Next base: position 639 of record JASHSI010000071.1, read on the forward strand.
ACCTCAGCCAGACCGCCCAGCTGTACCTCGAGGCGCTCCTGGCCCCCCACGAAAGGGTCTACGCGCTCACGCCCTCGTTCCGCGCGGAGAAGTCGCGGACCCCCCGGCACCTCACCGAGTACCTGCACCTCGAGGTCGAGCTCGCCTGGTGCGATCTCGACGAGCTCCTCGGGTTCATCGAACGGATGTTCGCGTTCGCCTGCCGGGCGGTCGCGGACCGGTGTCCCCCGGAACTCGCCCAGCTCGGGCGGTCGGCGGACGAGCTCCGGGCGATCCGCCCCCCGTTCGCGCGGCTCACCTACTCGGCCGCGGTCGAACGGCTGGCCTCCCAGGGATTCCCCGTGAGCTGGGGAAAGGACCTCGGGAGCGCGGAGGAGCGCGCCCTCACCCTCGAATCCCCCCAGCCGCTCTTCCTCACGCACTTCCCCCGCGAGGTGAAGGCGTTCTACATGCTGCAGAGCGCGGACGACCCGCGCACCGTGGAGGCGGCCGACCTCCTGGGGCCCGAAGGGTTCGGGGAGATCGTCGGGGCGTCGTGCCGCGAGACGAACATCGAGCACCTCCTCGAGCGGTTGCGACAGATGAACGTGGACCCGGCTTCGTACGAGTGGTACTTCGACCTCCGCCGACACGGGAACGTTCCCCACGCGGGGTTCGGGCTCGGGGTCGAGCGGCTCCTCCGGTGGATGCTCCGCCGCGACCACATCCGCGACACCACCCCCTTTCCCCGGACCCCGTCGCGGCACACGCCGTGAGCGGGAACGCATCCGCGGTTGGAGTAAGATTCAAGAACGACCGCGTGTGTCGCGCGACTACGCTCCCCCATCGGAGAATCTAGCGTGCCTTCAGATCACGGAGACCGGGGAGCCGAGGGGACGGCCGTCCCGACCGAGAAGAAGCACCACGGCGTGGTCGTGGAGCGCTTGACCCACGAGGACGTCCCGGCGATCTGCGCTCTCTACAAGAAGGTCGGGGACGCGCAAGGTCCCGGCCTGCCGGCCGAGCTCGTGAAGGCATGGCAGCCCGCTCCGCTCGAGTTCACCAGCCGCATGGAGGGGATCACGTACTTCGCGGCCCGTCGCGAGGGCCGGATGGTCGGCGCCATCGGCTGCCAGATGCAGCACAACGCCTGCCACTTGCTCGACCTCGCCGTCGACCCGGACGCGCGCCGTCAGGGCGTCGCCACCGCCCTCCTGACGACCGCGCTCGAGTGGGCGAAGCGGAGCAACGCCCCGTCGGTGTGGGCCGACACACTCGCCCGGTTCACGGCGGCCGGCGCTCTCCTCAAGCGCCACGGCTTCGCGGAAGCCGGCCTCCTCCACAAGCATGAGTGGGGGGAGGACATCCGCCTGTTCGAGCGGATCCCCTAGCGGTCAGCGAGAGGGCCGGACCGGCGCCGTGCGCACCCGGGCGGAGGGGACGCCGTGGGTCTCCTGCAGCGCTCGAAGACGACGCAGTCCTTCCTCGGCCCGGCCGCGGAAGAAGTCGCGCGCGCCGCGCGCGAGTTCGGTCGCCTCGAGCTCGGTCGCGATCCCGTGCGTCCGCTCCTCGACGAGATAGTCCCCGTACTCGCTGATGTACTTGGGAAGGTGCGACTTGAGCCGACTCACGGCCTGGAGCCGGAGGGCCCGGATCTGCTGCTTCAGGGAGGCGAGTTTGCCGGCCCGTAGTTCGGCCTCGAGCTCGTGGGCCGTTTCGGCGGGGTCCTGCGGCGGCTCGATCCCGAGGACCTGCATGTCTTTGAGGAGGGAGACCACGCGCTCGAGCTCCTCCCGCGCCTGGTCGAGGTGCCGCTCCTTGATGGCGACGACCCGGTCGACCTGCCGGTAGGTGGCGAGCGCCTGGGCGATGTCCCCGGAGCGCGCCGTGTGGAGGGCGTCCTCGATCTGGTCCCGCTCGAGCCGACTGTCGACGGCGTACGCCTCAAGGCGCGTGAGTC
>JASHSI010000072.1 GCA_030040915.1 Thermoplasmata archaeon
ACCTACCAGACGCTCTCCCTCAGCGTCTCTGCGGACCCGCACGCCATCTGCGTCGACGACTCGCCGCTCTGCACGGCCCAGGAGGGCCAGAGCGTCGTGACGATGACCGCGGCCGCCCCGACGACGGGGCTCGCCACCTGGCCGTCGGTCCAGGTCGCGTTCGTGATCGAGACGACGCTCTACGACGGGGTGTACGACCCGTCCGTCTCCGACCCCGGCTACGACGAGTGCGCGAACACCAAGGGGGTCCCGTGCGAGGAGTCGAACGGGGTGCCGTTCTTCGTCGCGCACGCCCAGCAGATCGCGAACGCGATCTCCGCGGCGAACCCCCACTCGAACGTCAGCTTCGCGCTCGTCGACTACTTCGCCTCCCTCGACTCGCAGGACGACGGGGACGGCGAGGAGTACCACGTGGACATCCCCCAGTTCATCCCGGCCGGTTCGTTCGGCGGGCAGGTCCAGTCGACGTTCCAGGCAACCGTCCTCGGGGGCGGGTACATCTACTCGGACTCCGACTTCGCCGACAACATCCTCCACTCCTCGGTGATCACGGCGCTGTACGGCGCGATCATCGGCAGCGGGCTCGACTGGTCCCCCCAGTCCCACCACGTCATCGTCTGGATGGGGTCGACCGCCCCGCGCGACCCCGCCTACGTCGAGGACTACGACGTCTCCCCCTCGGACCACACCGGCTCGAGCGGGACGTGCGAGCCGTCCTATTCGTTCGGCTCGGTCACCGAGCCCGAGTGCGAGGGATGGGTGCACAGCCAGAACGGCAACGCCTCCGACTCGATCGCCGGGCTCGCGCACACCGCGCCGTCGTGCACCGACTCGATCGGCGGGGTCTGCACGATCGACGCGATCGACCTCTACGACACCCCGACCGACTGGACGAGCGCCGGCTGGCCGTGCGGGACGGTCAAGGGCTTCAACATGTCCCAGATCGGCGGCTGCCCGAACGGGAACGCGGTGAAGGAGGATGTCGTCCATGTGCTCCTCGCGGGGTGCGATATCGCCGCCGCGACCGGCGGGACGTGGGACGGTCCGGAATTCTTCGCCTGCCCGAGCGGCCAGTACGGGGACCTCCAGCCCGACTTCACCACGAACCCGTACGACCCGAACCTCAACAACCCGTCGCTGTTCGCCGCGTTCCGGCAGGTCGGGTTCGGGCCCGTCGAGGCGACCCAGGTGGCGAACGGGACCGGTCACCCGATCTTCGAGTACATCCCGGTCGGGGCGATTCAGCTGGTGCCGAACCAGACGATCTCGGCGCAGTGCCTCCTGCCGAGCGGCCAGCCGTTCCAGTACTGCGACCACAAGCCCCAGTTCATCAACCTCACCGGTGGCGTCCAGGGGCTCGGATGGAACTGGAGCACGATCCCGAAGCTGAACCAGATGTACCTCGGGGACGTGTGGACGGTGAGCTTCCTCGTCTGGGCGAGCGGTCCACCATTATCGCTCGTCCCGGTCGACGCCTGCACCACGAAGCTGTGCGCCGGCGAGGGGAGCCACGCGGTCGGCGAGGCGTACACGTGGGCGACCTACATCCCCTCGTCGAATAACACGGTCGTGAAGCAGTCGTTCCCACCGGCCCAGGTCCAGGTCGAGGGGTTACCGGTCATCGCCCCGCCCGGGGCGCCACCGCCGCCGCCCCCGCCCGCTCCGCCACCGTTCGCGATCCCGGCGCCGACCGCCGTCCCGATCGTCACCGCGATCGGCGTGGCGGCCCAGGTCGGGGTCGCCACCGTCTCCCTGCAGGCGGTCGCGGCAGGCCTCCTCGGCGCCGGCTTCATCCGGATCGCCACGCGCAACCGGCCGATCGCGAACCCGGTGCTCGCGGCGAAGCAGAAGAAGGAGGGGTCCCGATTCGACAGCGGGCCCCGGGGGCCGGGGATCGGCCGGTTCGAGTAGGCGAGACCGTGCGGACGCGGCGTCCGGGCCGTGGATGGGCCCGGACGCCCAACCATTTCCTTCCGCCCCTTCGAACCGAGCGAGTGGCCGGTTCGACCTCCCCTCGCGCGGGCCCCGTGGTCGGCGCGCTCCGTCTGGACCGGGGGGTCGATCCACCGAACGGCCGTCGGCATGTTACCCATCGGCGGGTAACGTCCGGTCGGTCGGCCGGGCCGGGTCCGGGCGGCCCGGGAGCGGCCGTTTTGCCGTCGGAGACGCGCGAGGCGGAGAGCGAGCTCTAGAGGTTTATATGTGGCGAGGCTACGGGGAATGTCGCCCTCCGTCGGAGTTGCGGGAGATGAGTGTTCCAAAAGCCGTAGGGGCGTTCGTGCCTACCGAGCACATGGCCGGGGGGGGCTCGCTCGCCGGACGCGGCCGCGGAGCGGGCGGGCGCCGCGCCGGCCCCGGTCGGGTCGCCGCGCTCGTCCTCCTCGCCGGGCTCCTCGCGGGCTCGACGTTCTTCTTCCTCCCCGGTGGGGCGGCCCACTCCCCCGCGGTCGCCGGGTCCGAGCGCGGTCCGGCCACCGCGGCTCCCTCCTCCCCGCGCGTCGCTGCCTCTGCGGACGTGGCGGCGTCCCCGGCTCCGGCGACGGCGACCCCGGCGAACGCGAGCGTCTTCAACCCACCCTGTTACACGATCACGAAGACCGCCTGCGTCCGGATCGCCTCCGCAGCGATGCCGGATGTCGTCCCGACCGGGAGCAACCACGCCTCCTCGGTCGAGCCGACCGCGACCCAGAACCTCGAGTTCCTCGTCTACAGCGAGACGAACCTCATGTACTCCACGACGAACGTCGTGACGGAGGGGTACGACGCCCCGGTCTACCTCAACGTCACGAGCGTGCTGTGGAACGGCGACCCGTACTTCTGCTACTGCGACGGGTCGGTCTGGCACTCCAACAACAACACCTGGTACGTGGAGGACACCGCACGGGAGTTCTCGAACGCGAGCTACCCGTACGTCTACGACCTCTACATCGTGAACCGCTCGGCCGGCGCGAACGGGGTCCCCGCGGGACCGCAGTTCTTCGCGGGGGAGACCGTGTACTGGCAGGTCACGATCACGACCCCCGTCAGCAACGGCTCCTCCGTCTTCAACCACACGAGGAGCGTGCCGTTCTCCTACCGGATCTCCGGCGCGTGGGCGTTCTCCCCCCACCCGGGAGCGGTCCAGTACGGGGGACCGAACGCGAGCACCGCCGACCTCAACGTGAAGTGGACGCCGAGAGCGCCCAATTGGAACGACACGGTCAACGTCACGATCTCGACCACGTCGGCCGACGTGGAGAACCTGACGCAGATCGGGAGCGCGACCCTCTACATCGAGGAGGTCCACCTCGGGAGGCTCGTCGGGAACGCCACGATCCGATCGTTCCCGATCGGCCAGTACACGAACGCCCAGGGGGTCCAGATCGTCGGGAACAATAGCGCGACCGCCTCCATCCCGAACACGTTCGCTCAGGTGCCCGGCGACGAGATCATCTTCTGGATCGTCGCGCAGGACACCGCGAAGGACGCCAACGACACGATCATCTATCCGCAGACACAGTACGTCGTGAACGGCAACGGGTCGTTCTCCACCGACATCTTCAGCGACGACATCAACGTGAACACCACCCCGTACGAGATCGCCCACCCGAACATCGACGCGTCGACCGGGGCGATCATCACGCCGACGATCAACCCCGGCGAGAACGTCTCGGTGACTGTCTCCAGCACGAACCCGGCGACGTCGCTGTTCAACGTCCTCATCGACTACACGATCAACTACGCCCCGCTCGGCGAGACCCAGAGCACGATCCTCCAGCTCGGGCGGGTCAACTCGACGGCGTTCACCGGCACGATT
>JASHSI010000073.1 GCA_030040915.1 Thermoplasmata archaeon
ACGAGGAGGATCGGGGCCGGGCCGGCCGGCCGGACGGCGGGGGCGCGCATCGCTACCGGACCCACCGGCGGGTCGACCACCACCGCTGGAAGAGGAGGATCCCGACGAGGGCCATCGTCGGCACGAACACGAGGAGCGGGACGAGCCAGTCGGGCGTGGTCGACGGGCTCCCGACGTTCGGGCCGCTCACCGCGATCGTGGTGGAGTTCACGGTCACCGAGATCACGGGGACGTTGATCGTGATCGTCGACGTCGCCTCCCCCGCGGTCCGGTTCACGACGAGGGCCTGGACGGTCACGCTCCCCGGCGGCTGGGCGTAGCCGTGGGTCGCGTTCAGCACCACCGTGACCGAGCTGTTGCCGGCGTCGGCGAGGGAGAGCGGGGCGGTGATCGGGCTCCCCGACGACTCGAGCGTCGCGTTCCAGCCGAGCTGGGCGAGGCGCGCGCCGTCGACGATCCCGAGGGCGACCGACTCGGCGAGGTTCCCCGTGTTGAGCGCGTAGAGCGTCAGCGTGTCCTTCGTCGGGGTCACGACCGGTCCGATCGACGAGCTCGTGCCGAGCGTGATCCCGAGCTTCGGCAGGATCGGGACCGGCGCGGGGATGAGCGACTGGCCGATCTGCGTCGACGTCCCCCTCAGGTCGGCGGAGATGAGGATCGGCGCGTGGACGAACGCCGTCCCGGCGGGGACGACGACCTCGAACGAACCGCTCGCGGTGGAGTTCAGCATCCCGGTGCCGAGGGTGAGGTTCCCCGGGCTGATCGTCGAGTTCCAGATCGACGGGGTGACCGCGAGCGAGACGTTCACGGGGGCGTTCCCGGTGTTCCGGATCGAGTAGCCGAGCCGGACGGTCCCGCCGGAGGGCGGCAGGTCGATCCCCGGACCGGTCGGACCGAGGATCGTCACGTCGACCGCCCTCAGCAGGTCCTCGGCGAGCGGGAGCGTCGCCGCCGCGTTCCCCCCGAGGAGGGAGACCGTGGCGTTCGCGGTGGCGTTCGTGGCGATGCCGTACGGCGCGGAGGGGGCGCTCACGGCGACCTGGTAGACGCCGACCGGCAGGAGGAGCGGATACGGGGCGTGCACCGGGAGGTCCGTCCAGAGGAACGTGTAGCCCGAGATCGAGCGGACCGTCGCCGTCACGGCGCCGATGCTCGCGCCGTCGGACGGCGGGAGGACGGAGAGGGTCGCCCGCCATCCGGCGACGAGCCCGAGGTCGAACGTGTCGTTGGTGCTGAGGCCGACGTTCACGCTCGTGAGCAGGGCGTAGCCGCCGCCGGAGGCGTTCGCGTAGACGGTGTAGCTCCCGGGGGCGAGCGTGGTCGAGAACGAGCCGTTGGCGGAGGTCGAGAGCTCGGTCATCGCGGTCCCCGGGCTCGGTCCCTCGAAGAGGACGGTCCCGGCGAGGGGGAGGGGGGAGTTCGGCAGGTAGATCCGCCCGTCCACGGGAAGGTCCACGAGCGTGCCGACGAGCCCGAAGTCACAGTCGGTCCCGAGGGGGACGACGACGCAGGTATCGGAGGTCGACGGGATCGCGAGCGCCTCGACGACCGTCGCGTTGTCCTGGACGAACTGCGCGGTCACGTTGAGGAGGGCCCGGTAGGTCGCGTTCACGGGGAGCGTCACCCCGTAGGTCCCGCCCTCGACCGCGGCCGGGAAGGCGAAGCCGGACGGGCTCACGAACGTCATCTCGGCCGGGCCGGCGAGGGCGCCGCCGCCCGGGACGGCGACCGTCCCGTTGAACGTCGTCGCCCGCTCGGGCAACGTGAGCGTGGAGGAGATCGTCCCCGCGGTGCTGACCGTCAGGCTCCCTTGCCCGGCCCAGCCGAGCAGCGTGGAGGAGAGGGTGCTCACGATCTCGTAGTCGTACGGGCCCGTCGCGGCGAAGAACCTCGTCGCGAACGCCGTCCCGGTGACGGAGGTGTTCATCGAGGGGCCCTGGAGCGACACGCGGACCTCCGAGAGCGTGATGCCGCTCGGCAGCGAGATCGTCCCTCGGACGGGGATCTGGTAGACCATCGGGACCGTGACCTTCGGGGCGGCGGCCGCGGGGGCGAGCGTGAAGAGAGCGTTCGATTCGGCCGGGAGATAGCGACCCGAACCGGTCCCGGGGGCCCACGCGCTCACGAGGTAGCTCCCGGGGAGTACGGAGACGGAGAACGGCGCGATCCCGGTCGCGCTGACCGACCGAGCGCCCGGGGAGTCGGCGGTGAGGTTCACCGTCACCGGGACGCCGGACGGGAGGCCGGTGGCGTCGACGCTGGTGACGAGGCTCGTGGCGTTCAGCCGGAACACGGAGAGGCCGGCGAGCGCTCCGTCGGGGATCCCGCAGGCGTCGCGCGGTTCGTAGCCGGCGGCCGTGATGTTGATGCACACGTCCGGCGCGATCCCACCTCCGGGCGGCGGTCCGGAGATGACCAGCGCCGTCACGTTCCCTTGGGCGTTCGAGACGGCCGGGACCGTGGCGCCGAACAGGGGGATCGTGTAGTCGAAGACCGCCCCGGCGATCGGGAGGCCCGTCGCGTTGTCGACGACCCGGTTCGTCGCCGGGTTCGCCGGCGCGGCGGCGATGTTGAGCTTCGTCGTCCCCGTGAGGTCGACGTGGGCGTACCCCGACTCGGACGCGCTCACCAGCGCGGTCTGGATCGTGTACTCCCCCCGCGGGAGCCATAGGGCGTACTGCCCGGAGGTGTTGGTGTACCCCCAGGTCTCGTGGCCCGACGCGTCGTAGGCGATCACCTCGGTCGGGGAGGTGACCGAAGCGTTCGCCGTCGCGTTCCCCTGGCCGTACAGCTCGGCCGCCGGGGTGAGGTCGATCGTCGGGACCGCCGGCGAGCCCGGGCCGATCGGGCCGGACCAGAACCCGGCGTAGTAGGTGGACCCGTTGAGGCCGAGCGCGTAGACCGAGTAGTTCGCCGCCGGGAGGACCGCGTTGGCGACCCCGTCCGCGTCGGTCAGGGCGACGGTGGAGTTCGCCGTGGTCTGGGACGGGGCAGCCGGAGCCGTGGTGTTGTTCGCCGGCTTCGCCGTCGGGGAGACGATGGGGACGATCTCCGTGAACCGGACCGGGACGTTCGCGGCGGGCGCGCCGTCCAGGAGGACCTGCACCGCGACCGGACGGACCGGCGCGGCGGTGAGGTTCAGGGTGACGTTCGCCCCGAGGCCGGAAAGGTCGGCTGCGGTTGGCTGGGACGACTCCCCCGAGCTCGCCAGCGTCGCCTCGACCGAGTAGTTCCCCGGCGGGAGGGCGACGAGCGTGTAGAAGCCGGTCGAGTTGGCGACCGAGGTGGCGACCTTCCCGTCGGGACCGCTCGCCACGACGGTCGCCTTGGCGACCGGCTTCCCGTCGAGGCCCGTCACGTTCCCGCGGATCGTGCCGGAGGAGACCGTCAGGGTCTCGTTGTACGTCGATCCGGGACCGGGGGCGATCGACGGCTCGGAGATGTTCATCCCGCCATAGAGGAGGGAGACGTTGTAGGTGGAGGGGGGGACATCGCGGATCGCGAACGTCCCGCTCGCGTCGGAGGTCGTCGTGAGCTTCGTGACGTTGTGCCCGTAGAGGACGACCGTGGCCCCGACGATCGGGACCGCCGAGGGCCCCCCGGCGTCCGCCTCGTCCCAGCTGAGCGTGCCCTGGACCGTGGACGGCTTCACCACGATCGGCAGGTTGAGCGTCGGGGCGTCGTAGGAGAGCCCGTAGGCGTTCGAGACGGTGACGTTGTACTGTTCCAGGAGCGTCGCGCCCTGCTGGGTGATGGGGTCCAACGACCCGCTCGTCACGTTGATGACGTCGTTCCCCGGCGGCAGCACCAGGGAATAGGAGCCGTCCGCGGCGGTCATGGTGGTCATGTGGGGGATCCCCCAGGCGTCGTCGACCGTCACCCGGACGTTCGGGATCGGCCGCCCGTCGGGGAGCGAGACGACGCCGGTGACGGTCTGGCCCGGATAGTACTCGAGGATCGCCTCGCCCCCGTCCGAGAACATCGTGTCGGGGGAGTTGTCCGCCGTGCCGTTCTCCTTCGACTGGATCATCTCGGCGGTGGGGACGTTCGTGGCGTAGAAGCAACTCGAGCCGGAGGTGGCGTTCGGGGTGTTGCACGCGTAACCGGTCCGGTAGACGACCTGGAAGTGCTGGAGCATCCAGCCCGGCTCGAGCGGGTCGGAGGCGCCGCTCTCCTCCTCCCAGGGGATGCCGGTCCCTTGGCCGACCTCCTGTTCGTCGTAGCCGAAGAAGATGTGGTAGATCATCGAGTTGTAGAAGGCGGACGTGTAGTTGATGTTGTACGAGACCGCCGTCACGCCGGCCGGCTGCTCGCCTTCGAGGTAGGTGTTCCCGTCCGAACCGACGATGCTGACCGTGAAGTACGCCTGCGGGTTCCCGCCGGCGTCGATCACGCGGCCGGTGAGGTCGGCCGGCGCGTAGTAGATGCCGGTCGAGGAGCCGGAGAACGGGATGAGTCGCGTGTCGACCATCGCGTAGCGGATCGACCAGCCCGTGTACGCTTGGACGTCGTCGTAGACCTTCGCGACCCCGCTGAGGGAGAGCGTCGTCGCGAGGAAGTAGCTCACCGCGTCGTACATCGCGTTGTCCGCGGTGATCGTCGACGGGTTCACCGGGAGGTAGCGAGCGGGGTACGCCTCGACGAGCGGGATGTCCGCGGAGGTGTTCGCGAGGAGGGTGTGGAGGGTCCGGAGGTTCACGCCGTCCGCCGCGAGGATGTCGTTCAGCGCGTTCGGCAGGTACGGCATCCCGGTCCGCTCGGCCTCGGCCGACAGGAGGGTCGTGGCGAGGACCCCGATCGCGAGCGACTCATTCTGGGCGAGGAGGAAGTTCCCCGACGGGTCGATCCCGTTCTGGAAGTTGTCGGCGACCGCCGGGTGGTCCCCTTCCGCGATCGTCTGGAACCCGTAGTCCCACCAGCTGATCAGGGCCGGGCGCTGCGGCTCCGCGAGATTGGTATCCTGCGTGGCGAGCCAGTCGTACCCGGCCTCATCGTACTGGTTCGGGGTGTCGATGTCGCCGCCCGCGGCCCCGAGGTAGAAGCTCGACGCGTTCGCGGGGCTCACCCGGAGGGGGGGCGGGAGCGAATCGTAGACCTGCAGGTCGTAGCCGTCCTTCGTGTTGAACGGGATGCCGCCGTCGATCCCGTACCAGACGTTCGGGAGGACGATCCCGACGACGAGGAGCATCACGAGCACGTGACGGACCTTGAACGAGCGGCGGAACGCCCCCAATTGGCTCCTCCGGTCGGAGAGGGAGGCGACGTTGCGCCGCAACGTCGGGTAGCCCCCGATGTCGAGGATGCGGGAGACCCCCTCGGCGGGGAGGAGGGAGAACGCCGCGGAGCCGAGGTAGAAGAACTTCGCCGCGGAGAGCGGGAGGTAGATCGAGATCGCCCCGAAGAGGAAGAAGAACAGGTGCCGCCGCTCGAACCGCTTTCGGGCGATCGCGTAGGCGACGAAGGCGAGCCCGGCGAAGGCGAGGAAGAACGTGACGACGCCGTAGCTGATGATCAACGAGTCGACCGACGGCGCCTGCGCCTCGGCGACGGTCGAGTAGATGAGCGTCTTGACGAAGTAGCCCTGCCCCGTGATGATGTCGGAGAACTGGTTCGGCGCCTCGATGGCGAGCGCCGCGACCGCAGCCAGCGCGGTCGCGAACAGCGTCGGGATGCTGATCACCCAGGGGTGGTCCCGGAGGAGGAGGAAGGGGAGCAGGACCAGGAGCGCGCCGAAGTAGATCAGCACCGGCTCGAGGAACCAGATGTGGTAGTCGCCCTGCACGTAGTAGTAGGGGAAGGCGAGCGGGAATCCGACGAGACCGACAATCCAGGTGGTGAAGTACAGTCCGAAGGAGTCGACGCGACGCAGCCGCTCGATGACCATCTGGATGACGAGGAAGGCGACGACCAGCGCGACGAGGAACGTGTACCCCTGCCAGGTCAGGATCACGATCCCGAAGGTGACGCCCGTGAAGACGGCCCATCGGATCGCCCCGGTCTCGTAGTACAGGTAGTTACGGATCCCCCGCAGGATGTCGCGGGGGTGTCGGTAGCTCGTCACCCACCGACGGCTCCCGGCCGCGCGGATCGTACGAAGCTGGGCGTAGATCATCACGAGGATGAAGAACGTGTAGAACGACAGGTAGTTCGCGTAGCCGAACGTCGAGGAGTCGATGTTCCCGACGAGAAACGGCCAGATCAGCGTCGCGATGAGCCCCATCCGCTGGGAGCTCACCTCCTTCCCGATCAGGTAGAGCGGGAAGACCGAGAGCGCGGCCCAGAGCGGCGCGGCGAGCTCGAGGGAGAACATCCCGGCGGCGCTCGTGCTGCCCCCGAAGAACGGGGCGAACAGGATCCCGAAGACCGCGTTCATCCAGTCGAACAGCGGCACCCGGGGGTTGATCGCGCCGACCGGGTACTTCAGCAGCGGATCGAAGATCAGGTTCCGGTGGTTGAGGATGATGTACTCCGACGCCCTCCAGTGGTAGAACGAGTCGGAGCCGCCCGCGAAGAAGTAGGAGGTCCCGTACTGCTCGAAGAGGGGGATGTTCCAGAGCGTCCGGATGAGGAAGGTGATCGCGAAGGCGACCCCGAGGACCAGGACCGTCGGCCCGTGGCGCTTCCACCACCCGGTCCGGTCCATCTCCATCGGCGGTCCCGCTCCCCGAGTAGGCGGCCGCGAGACCCGGGTCGCCTA
>JASHSI010000074.1 GCA_030040915.1 Thermoplasmata archaeon
GCTCGTCGCGGACTACCAGGCCGAGTTCCTCAACCCGTACCTCGCCGCGGAGCGCGGCTACGTCGACGCCGTCATCGACCCGGCCGAGACCCGGGCGAAGCTCCTCGCCGGGCTCGCCACGCTCGCGCCGAAGCGCGAGGAGCGCCCGGCCCGCAAGCACGGGAACCTTCCCCTGTAGCCCTCGCCCGGAGCGTTCGAGCGATGGTCGAGCTCACCGAGACGGTCCTGCGGGACGGCCACCAATCGCTCATCGCGACCCGGATGCGCACGAAGCACATGCTCCCCGCGGCGGAGCGGCTCGACGCCGTCGGGTACCGCTCCCTCGAGGTGTGGGGCGGCGCGACGTTCGACGTCTGCCTCCGCTTCCTCAAGGAGGACCCATGGGAGCGGCTGCGGCTCCTCAAGAAGGCGATGCCGAGGACCCCGCTCCAGATGCTCCTGCGGGGCCAGAACCTGGTGGGCTACCGCCCGTACCCCGACGACGTCGTCGACAGCTTCGTCGCGGAGGCGGTCCACGGCGGGATCGACATCTTCCGGGTCTTCGACGCCCTCAACGACCCCGGGAACATGGCGAGCGCGATCGCCGCCGTGAAGCGGCACGGGGGCCGGGCCCAGGGGACGATCTGCTACACCCGCTCGCCGGTCCACACCCTTCCCGCCTTCGTCGAGCTCGGCCGGCGCTTGGCCGAGCTCGGCGCCGACGAGCTGTGCATCAAGGACATGGCGGGGTTCCTCCCCCCGCAGGATGCGACGGCGCTCGTCGCGGCGCTTCGGAAGGAGGTGGGGCTCCCCATCGTCGTCCACACCCACTCCGCGAGCGGCCTCGCCACCCTGAGCTGCCTCGCCGCGGCCGAGGCCGGAGCGACCGCCGTCGACGGGGCCCTCTCGCCGTTCGCGGGCGGGACGAGCCAGCCGCCGACCGAGACGCTCGTCGAGGCGATGCGCGGGACCCCGCTCGACCCGAAGCTCGACCCCGGAGCCCTCGCCGACCTCGCCGAGTACTTCCAGGGGGTCCTCGAGCGATACCGCCCGCTCCTCGACCCGCGCTCGCTCGCGACCGATCCGGGGATCCTCGTCCACCAGGTGCCCGGGGGGATGCTCTCGAACCTCCTCTCCCAGCTCAAGGAACAGGAGGCGATCGGGCGCCTGACCGAGGTCCTGAAGGAGATCCCGAGGGTCCGGGCCGACCTCGGCTATCCCCCGCTCGTGACGCCGACGAGCCAGATCGTCGGGATCCAGGCGGTCCTGAACGTGCTCACCGGCCGCCGCTACGGCGAGATCACCCGGGAGGTGCGCGACTACGTGCGCGGCGTCTACGGGGCCCCGCCGGCGCCGGTCGACGCGGAGCTCGCGAAGAAGGTCCTCTCGACCGACAAGGCCGTCACGGGGAGGCCCTCCGAGCGCCTCGCGCCGGAGCTCGCGAAGGCCGTCGACCAGGTCCGCGCGCTCGTCCCGGCGGCGGACCGGACCGAGGCGCTCTCCTACGCGCTCTTCCCGGCCGTCTTCGAGTCGTTCGTCCGTTCCCGGGACCAGGGGCTCACCTGGGACGTCCTCGCGGCCGCCGGGCTCGGCGTCGTCGGCGCCCTCCGGGCGGCCCCCTCCCCGCCCCCTGCGACCGCCTCGCCGGGGCCCCCCGTCCCCGACCTCGGGAGCCGGGCCGCCTGGTCCCACGAAGGCCGCACCGCGCTCCATTCGGGGGGGAGGTGGCTCCGTGAAGGTCGTGCTCGAGCTCGACGGTGAACGGCGAGAGGTCGAGGTCGACCTCGCCGCCGGCGTGCTCCGCTCGGGCGATCGGAGCTGGCCGTTCCGGATCGTCGCCCAGGGGAACGACGGGGCCACCGTCGAGATCGCCGGCGAGGCCGTCGCGGTCGCCGGGTGGCCGAGCGGGGAGCCGAGCCCAGCGCGTCCGGTCTCGGTGGCCGGCGAGAAGGTCGTTCTCTCCGTCCGGACCGAAGCGGGGCCCGGAGGGTCCCGGGGGGTCGCGCCGCCGCCGACGGCCGCGCCCCCGGCGCCTGCCCCCGGCGGGGCGAACGCGATCTACCCCCCGATGCCCGGGCGCGTGATCGAGGTCCGAGTCCGCGAAGGGGAGAAGGTCGAGAAGGGCTCGCTCCTTCTCATCCTCGAGGCGATGAAGATGCGCAACGAGATCGTCGCCCCGCGCACGGGGTTCGTCCGGAAGCTCGCGGTGAAGGCGGGGGACTCCGTGCGCGCCCGCGAGCGGATGCTGTCGCTCGAGCCGGAGTGAGCCGACCGCCCGACTAGAACGCCCGGACGGCCCGGTGGCAGACCGGGCAGCTCGTCGCGCCCTGCGGCAGGGGAGAGGCGCAGTAGGCGCAGAAGCCGAGCTGGACGGGCGGGCCGGACGGGAGCGGCGCTCCGGCACCGGTGGCCGGGTTCGCGGGGGCGGCCGGGGAGCTCGAGGGGCGGCTCGCCGGGCCCGTCGGACGGAACGACCGGAAGAGGAGGAAGCTCGCGATCAGCCAGAACAGCAGCAGGTAGGTGACGAGGGTGCCGTACGCCGGAAAGAAGAAGTCGACCGCGAGCGAGACGGCGAGCAGGGCCGCCGTCACGAGGAGGAGCGAGTATCGGTAGACGGCGGCCATCGCGCGCCGAGGGAGGGCGCGGGGCTCTTATCGTCCCGCCCCGGGGGCGCGCTTCCCGGGGGCCGTTTATAATACGACCCCCGGATGGCGCGCCGCATGCCGGAGCGTCCCCGCCTCGTCCCCTTGGACGAGTTCACCTGGGAGATCCCGCGGGACGAGGCGAGCGGGATGCGCGTCCCGGGCCGGCTCTACTCGAGCTCCGCGCTCCTGGGGGACGTCGAGAGCGATCCGTCGCTCGACCAGCTCCGCAACGTCGCGACGCTCCCTGGGATCGCCGGCTGCGCCTATGCGATGCCGGACATCCACTTCGGCTACGGCTTCCCGGTCGGCGGGGTCGCCGCCTTCGACGGGAGCGAGGGGATCGTCTCCCCCGGGGGGATCGGCTACGACATCAACTGCGGCGTTCGGCTCCTCAAGACCCCGTTCTCCGCCGAGGAGGTCCGGGCCCAGCTTCGGCCGCTCGTCGAGGCGCTCTACAAGGAGGTCCCGACCGGCGTCGGGGCGAAGGGGGGCGTCACCCTCGCCCCGAGCGAGGTCGACGAGGTCCTCGCGGGGGGCGCCAAGTGGGCGGTCGAGCGCGGGTACGGCCGACCGGCCGACCTCGCCGTCCAGGAGGAGGAGGGTCGCCTCGCTCGCGCCGATCCGGCCCAGGTGAGCGATTCGGCGAAGGGGCGGGGCCGGCGCCAGTTGGGCACGCTCGGGTCGGGGAACCACTTCCTGGAGGTCCAGGAGGTCGACACGCGCTTCGACGCCCCGTTCGCCGACGCGCTCGGACTCTCCGAGGGGCGCGCGGTCGTGATGCTCCACACCGGCTCCCGGGGGCTTGGCCACCAGGTCGCGACGGACTACATCCAGACGATGGACGCGGCGCTCCAGCGCGACGGCGTGACGCTCGTCGACCGCCAGCTCTCGTGCGCCCGGATCGCCTCGAGCGAGGGGGCACGCTACCTCGCGGCGATGGCCGCCGGGGCGAACTTCGCCTGGGCGAACCGCCAGCTCATCACGGAGGGGGTCCGCAGGGCGTTCGGGGCGACGTTCGGGCGCGGCGCCGACGGGATCGAGGTCGTCTACGACATCGCCCACAACATCGCGAAGCTCGAGGAGCACGTGGTCGACGGGGAGCGCCGGGAGGTCCTCGTCCACCGCAAGGGCGCGACGCGGGCGTTCCCGGCGGGCCGCCCCGAAGTGCCGGAACCGTACCGCCCCTACGGCCAGCCGGTCCTCATCCCCGGCGACATGGGCACGGCGAGCTACGTCCTCGCCGGGCTCCCCGGGGCGATGGAGCGTTCGTTCGGCTCGTCGTGCCACGGGGCCGGGCGCCGGCTCTCGCGGCACGCCGCGGTGCGCCAGTTCCGCTACGAGGCGGTCACCCGCGACCTCGCCGGGAAGGGGATCGTCGTCCGCGCCGCCTCCCGGGAAGGCGTCACGGAGGAGGCGCCCGGGGCGTACAAGAACGTCGACGAGGTCGTGCGCGTCGCCGAGGGCGCCGGCCTCACGCGCCGCGTGGCCCGACTGCGGCCGCTCGGCGTCGTGAAGGGCTAAGGATCCGGTGCCCCGGGGTCGGCGGAGCTCTTCCGGGCCCGCTTCCGCGCCCCGACGGCGAAGATCGCCACCGCGAGGATCGCGAGGCCGAGCGCCGCGAACGCCACCGCGTCGTACGGGCCGAACCCGGAGGAGGTCGGCGTGCTCGGGGCCGTGACGGTCAGCGCGAGCGAGCCGTTCCCTTCGAACCCGGTGCCGCTCGCCCAGACGTAGAGCGTGTAGCCGCCGGGCGAGGAGGGAGCGCTCGGCTGGAACTCCCCCTGGACCCACGGGGTCCCCGGAACGGGCGCGCCGAGCCCGGGGAGGAAGGCGGGGGGGCCCGAGGAGGCCGGGAGGAGCTCGTACCGGAGCGAGGAGTCGTTCTGGGCGCACCCCGGGGCGGAGTCGGTCCCGCACTCGACCGCCTCGACCACCTGGACCAGGAACTCGCCCCCTGGGGCGGCCGACGTATCGCCCGAGGCGAGCTCGACCTTGACCACGGCGTCGGCGTACACCGAGATCGCGATCGACTGGTTCCCCGTCCCGCCGTCGCGGTCGAGCACGGTGACGATCGCGGTGTAGTTCCCGGGGGTCCCGTAGGTGTGGTCGACGCTCGCCCCGGTCGCGAAGGCCCCGTCCCCGAACGACCAGTTGAAGGAGTACGGCCCGCCGGCCCCGCCCCCGCCGACCGCCGAGAACCCCACGGAGAGCGGCCCGAATCCCGAGGTGACGTTGGCGCGGCCGGTGACGTCCGGTCGGGGTCCTACTCCGCCGAACACGGTGATCGCCCGGGTCAGGATGAGGTGGTCGCCGTACGGGTCGGTGGCGACGACCGTGACCGTGTAGTTCCCC
>JASHSI010000012.1 GCA_030040915.1 Thermoplasmata archaeon
TCCTTCCTCGATCTCTACTACTTCGAGGACGCGATCGCGCGCGCTGTCGAACGCTTGGGGATCCGGGGCTTCCTCGGGTGGGCGGTCCTCGACCCCGACCTCACGACCCAGAAGGGGCACCCGGTCGACAACGCCCGAGCGTTCATCGAACGTTGGTCCGGCCACGAGCGGGTGACCCCGCTCGTCGCCCCCCAGGGCGTCTACGTCTGCGGCGAGGCGACCTGGCTCGCCGCCCGCGCGCTCGCCGAGGAGAAGCGGACCCTCTGCCACTTCCACCTCTCCGAGACCCGGCGGGAGGTCCACGAGCACGAGGCGAAGACCGGGAAGCGCCCGCCGATCTGGCTCGAGGACATTGGGTTCCTGGGCCCCGGGATGGTCGCGGCCCACGGCGTCTGGCTCACGAACCGCGAGATCTCGATCCTCGCGAATCGGCGGGTCGGGGTCGCCCATTGCCCAAGCTCCAACCTGAAGCTCGCGACGGGCGGAGTCGCCCCGGTCGTCGATCTTCGGGCCGCGGGGGTGACGATCGGCCTCGGCACCGACAGCGCGGCCTCGAACAACTCGCTCTCGCTCCTCCGCGAGATGCACATCGCGGGCCTCCTCCAGAAGAACCACCGCTGGGACGCGGCGGCGCTCTCGGCCCAGGAGCTCCTCGACCTCGCCACGATCGAGGGCGCGAAGCTGCTGGGCCGCTCGTCGGACCTCGGCTCGATCGAGGTCGGCAAGCGGGCCGACGTGTCGCTCGTTCGTCTCGACCATCCGACGGTCCTGCCCGCCCGACCGGAGGCGATCGTCTCCCACCTCGCCTACTCGGCGAGCGAGGAGGCGATCGACTCGGTCTTCATCGGCGGGGAGTGCGTCGTCCGTGACCGCCGTCTCGTGCGAGCCCCGTGGGACGGGATTCGCACGGCCGCCGAGACCGCCGCGGAGCGCCTGTGGGTCGCGTCGATGCCGCCCGGTCGCTCCCCCGGGTAGCGTCCCACCCCGCTCCGAAGTTCGTCCGTCATCGCCCGGAGAGGGGGCGTCGGTGACACCGCCGAGGGGGACACGAATACCGACCCCGAGGTGGCGGCGCCGGTCCGGCCGAGGAGGGCCGCGGAGGATGGTGGGCGGCGCCCCGGTTCCGAGGAGTGCCCGATTCCGCATCGGGACCTGACGCGCCCGTCGCGGCCGCCAACTTCCGTCGCCCGATCACGTCGCCGAACCGTCCCGAGGGGGTGGCGGCGTCAGGGCGCGTCCCGGATATCGCTCGCTCTCGGTCCGCTACGTTGCCACGAGGTGCCGAACGATCGAACGGGCGAGATCGGGGGCCGAAGGTCCGAGGCCGAGCGCATCGAGCGAGGTGAGCTGTCGAGAGATCGCCTCGTCGGAGAGGGCGAAGACGGCGGCGAGGAGGCCCCGGTCGAGGCTAGAGGTCACGACGCCGTGGTGGAGGAGCGCACCGGAGGTCAGATGCTGGGCCGCACCGCCAAGCGCCCGGCCCCCGACCGTCAGGACCCGACCCCGGCCGCTCAGGAGGCAGTACTCCGACGAGGATCCGATCGGTGGGCTCCACGTCGCGTCGAGGCCGTGTTCACGCAGCGCTCGTACGACGCCGGTCCCGAGCGTCGCGTAGCCCTCGATGAACCCCCGTCCGGCGCGGGGATCGGTCCGGGGGAGGACGATCGACCAGACGACGTCGCCGGGGAGGTGGAGGAGGCCGGTCCCGCCGCTCCGCCGGCGGAGGACCCGGAGCCCGAGTTCCCGGGCCCGTCGACCCGTGGGACCATCCGGATCCTGAGCCGCCCCCAGCGAGACCGCCCGGTCCGCAAGGACCGCGACCCGCGCGAACGGGGCCCCCTCGGCGAGGAGTTCCTCGTCGCGCCCCAGGTTCGCCTCGGCCCCCAACCGGCCCTCGTCCATGGCGCAGGGCGTGGCCCGGGCCGGGGACGCGACGGGTTCGGTCATCGGTGATCGGGGGTCCCGCCGAGGGGGGGCTTGGAAAGCGATAAGGAACGCGGCGCCCTCGTCCGGCATGGCCGAGCTCTCGACGTTCCAGCTTCATCCCGGGGACCCGGCGCCGGACTTCTTCCTGCCCGGTACCGACGGGCGGACCCACCAGAGGGCCGAGTTCGACCGCTCGAAGTTACTGACGGTCGTCTTTTGGTGCAACCATTGCCCGTACGTGCAGGCGTGGGAGGGACGCATGCTCGACCTGGCTCGCCGGTACGGGCCGAAGGGGGTCGGGTTCGTGCTCATCAACTCCAACGACGACCAGGGCTACCCCGACGACAGCTTCGAGCGGATGGTCGCCCGAGCGAAGGACCAGCGCTACCCGATGCCCTACCTCCGCGATGAGACCCAGGAGGTCGCCCGCGCGTACGGGGCGCTCGTCACGCCCCACCCGCTGCTCTTCGGGCCGGACCGTCGGCTCCTCTTCCAAGGTCGGCTCGACGACAACCGCGACCGCCCGGACGCCGTGAAGGAGCGCTACCTCGAGGGCGCGATCGAGTCGGCGCTCGAGGGACGCCCAGTTCCGAAGCCCGAGCTATCCGTCCTCGGCTGCTCGGTGAAGTGGCGCCCGTGAGCCGGCGCGGCGCGCGTCCCCGCCGGCCTTGGGCCGGGTGATCTCCTTCGACCGGCGCTCGAACGCCGCCCCGAGCCCCGGGTCGGTCGGCCGACCGGCCGCGTCGAGTCGCGCCGCGATCGCGGCCTTTCCCGCAAGCGCCCGCGCGAGGCGGCCGCGCTGCTTGCGGGGCGCCCCCTGGACCCTCGGATGAAGGAACAACAGGCCGTGGCGGGGCGGCCGGCTCCCCCGCCGGAGGTGGTCGAAGAACGCCTTCTCGGCGCCGAGCACCTGGACGGTGCTCGAGGGGAACCGGGCGAGCCGGTCAAGGCCCCCGGCCCGCGCGACCATCCGGGCGGCGAGGCTCGGTCCCAACAGGGCCGAGAGGTTCGGCATCCGGCGCCGCGCCGCCCCTTCGACGGCCGCCTCGAGGTTCGCTCGAAGCTCGCCGAGCTCCCGGTACGAACGCCCGAGCGCGCTCCGAGCGTCCGTGAGCGCGGGGTCGAGCGTCGGCCACCCGGATCCCGAACCGATCGCCGCGTCCTCGGGTCCGTCCGATCCGGCCACCGACGGGTCCCGGTCGGTCCAACTAGCGAGCCGCTCGCCGAGGACGTTCCGCATCCGGTCGACCTCCTCGATCGCCCGCACCGCCTCCTCGAGGTGGACCGACGGGTCCCACGCGCCCCGGAGCGCGCTCTCCGCTTCGGAGAGGAGGAGCTCCCGGAGCAACGCGAGCTCCGGATCCGGCAGGCTCGGTCGGTCGGTCCGGGCGCTCGCCAGCCCGACCGTCGGACCCACTAGCCGCCGGTCCCGCGTCGTGAGGCCAGGGGCCGATCCGCCCTCGACCAGGGCGAGCTCCTCGGGCGCGGCGTTCCCGCCCCGCCGTTCCCGGAGCCGGTCCTTGAGGGTGTCGAGATCGGCGGGGAAACGGGCCTCCCGGACCGGCCGGCCGCGCTCGACCACGAACGCCCCGTACCATCGGGTGACGAGCTCAGCCGCCACGCCACCCTCCGTCCACATGGAGCGTCGTGCCGGTGATGTACGCCGCGTCGGGGGAGGCGAGGAAGGCGATCGCCCCGGCGACCTCCTCCGGGCGACCGACGCGACCCGCAGGGATCTCCCGGTGGCGGCGAGCCCGCATCTCGGGGGTGTCCGAGGCGAGGATCGCGGTGTCGATCGAGCCCGGGGCGACCACGTTCACGGTGATCGACGGGGCGAGCTCGCGCGCGAGCGAGCGGGCCAGGCCGAGGAGCCCAGCCTTCGCCGCTGCGTAATGCGCCCCGTGCCGCGATCCGGCGAAGGCGAGCACGGTCGAGACGAACACGATCCTCCCTCGGGAGGAGCGCTGGACGAGCGGCAGCAGCTCGCGGGTCCATCGGAAGGGGCCGGCGAGGTTCACCTCGAGGGAGCGGGCGAGGAGTTCGTCCGTCACGCCGGGGAACGCCCGGCGGTCGTACTCCCCAGCGTTCAGCACGAGGAGGTCGAGGGCGTCCCAACGCGCCCCCAGCTCGTCGCGCGCCCGAACCGCCGACGCGGGGTCGGCGAGGTCCCCCGAGAGCTCCCAGACGCTCCGTCCAGAACGGCGCAGCTCCTCCCCGAGGCGCCGGACGGCCACGGGGTGGCGATACGCATGGAGGGCGAGCTCCCACCCGTCGTTCGCGAGACGGCGGGCCGTGGCGCTCCCGATGCCGCCCGAGGCGCCGGTGATGAGGGCCCGCACGCGGGGCGGGACCCCCGCCGCCCTCATTAGTCGTCGGGCGGCGTCCGCCGGGTTCCCCGCGCCGGCGCTCTCGGGGCGACGGGGGCGAACGCTTTTGACGGGCAACCCGTAGGGGAGGCGATGCGTCGCTCCGTCCTCATCCTCGGCGTGGTCGTCCTGGTCATCGGTCTCCTCCTCACCGTCGTCGGGTTCCTCGCCACGACTCAGACGGAGTCGCTCCCGAGCTCGGCCGCCACCGGCCAGGGCCTCGTCGTGACCCCGTCGCTGATCGGCAGCGGCACCGCCAAGATCAGCTGGTCCGGCCAATCCTCCCAGTTCCGGTTCTCGGTCTACCAGTGCACCAACTCCGCCTGCAGCGGCATCCAGGGCACCGCTCCGCTCGCGAACGGAGCCGGCGCCTCCGGTTCGCAGAGCTTCACCGTCAACGGGGGGACCTCCTACGCGATCCTTCGGACCGACTCCGGCACCAACGCGGTCCCAATCACCTACTCCGAGACAGGGCTCACCTACCTTCTGCTCATCGCGATCGTCGTCATCGCGGTCGGGGCGATCGTCGCCCTCCTGGGCTACCGGATGAAGGCGAAGGAGCGCCCGGCCCCCGCCGCCGTGGTGGAAGAGGAGTCGGTGAAGGAGATGTTCGTCACCCGTCCGTTCTCCGGCGCCGACGCCACCGGGACCGACGGGGCCGAGGCCGCCGCGGCGACGTACCGCCCGCAGGCCGACGAGCCGAGCGGGCCCGTCTACTTCGAGCCGACCGTTCCCGCGTCCGCAGCCGGTGCGTCCGGGGACGGGGCCGCGGGGGCTCGACCCCCAATCCAGTGCCCGAACTGCGGCACGATGAACGATTTCTGGCTCACGAACTGCCGGAACTGCCGGCGCCCGCTGTCGAAGACCGGTTAGGGGGCCCTCGGACGGCCCGGGTCGCCGCCCCGGGCGAGCGTTTCTCGTCTCCCTCAGGCAGCCTTTAAGGGTCGGGCCCGCTACCCCGCCCGGTTCCGGCCCATGAAGGTCATCGTCGTCAGCGGGGGGGTCATCTCGGGCCTCGGGAAGGGGATCACCACCTCCTCCCTCGGGCGCCTCCTCAAGGCCCGAGGGATCGGCGTGACGATCATCAAGATCGACCCGTACCTGAACGTCGACGCGGGCACGATGAATCCCTACCAGCACGGGGAGGTGTTCGTGCTCGACGACGGAACCGAGGCGGACCTCGACCTCGGGAACTACGAGCGGTTCCTCGGGCAGGGCCTCGTCGGCACGCACAACCTGACGACCGGCAAGATCTACCGCTCGGTCATCGAGAAGGAGCGCCGGGGCGACTACCTCGGCAACACCGTCCAGATCATCCCCCACGTCACCGGCGAGATCAAGCGGGCGATCCGCGAGGTTGCCCAGTCGACCGGCGCCGAGGTCGTCCTCGTCGAGGTCGGCGGGACGGTCGGCGACATCGAGTCGATGCCGTTCCTCGAGGCCCTGCGCGAGCTCTCCTACGAGCTCGGCGAGGGGCACATGGCGTTCGTCCACACCAC
>JASHSI010000075.1 GCA_030040915.1 Thermoplasmata archaeon
CAGAGTGTTTAAATATTGAATCAAGGTCCGCGCAACGCCGGATGACGCCGCGTCAGAGCCTCGCGGCAATAGTCCGGGCTTCCAGAAACCGAATTGTAGCCGCTGAGTCATTCCTCTCAGTGGGTGCCGGACCAGCCAAATGGCGCCGACTTCCAATTTGGTGCTCCAGGTGGCACTAGTCTGAATCAGCCTATGCAGCCTACCGAGACCTCATCCTCGCCTGAGGAATACCGTCCGTCCTTCGATCGAACGTTCCTACTTCGATTGCTGGCCAAGGCCAACCCCGGCGGCCACCACATGGGCGCAGTTAAGCCGAATAAGTTCACTTTCCTCGTGAGCCGCCTAGCACTGGAGTCTGGACTGCCCGCCTTTCGATATCGATTCATTAAGGACAGGCTTGGCCCGAAGTCGATTTCGGTCTATACCGACCTTGCCATGCTTCGCGCTGTAGGTCTCACTAGCCAGGATGGATCGGTGACTACTAGGGGCTCGGCAACACTGCGGGCTCTCGAGCCGTTCTTCGAATCCCAAGCGGAATTCACCGGTCTGGTTGACCGCGTCGCTGCTTCACATGGTCACGTGCCCCGGCACCGCCTTGTCGACCAGGTCCACCGAATGGAGGCCCGGGCAGGGGTGTCTGGGATGAACATCGGGGAGGCACCATTGGGTTCCTTACTTCTTGACCCCTCCGCTGGTGCCGCGTTTGAACTCTCCGAGGCGTGGGGTGAGACTCTTGACCTCGTCTACGACATGGAGGCCCAAGCGAGCCTCAGGGCCTCTGAGGAAGATGTTCGGTTCCACCGCGTTAGGCCGTTTCAAACAGAGTTCGGCTCAACCTCGAGCGGCAGTCCCCGATAGGTGCCGTGGGTCCTTCAGTCGTACGCATTTCCGCGAATTCGAACTGCACGAAGCGTCACGGTTCGGTCCGGGGTACCTGGGCAACCGCCGCATCCGACATCTTCCTGAAAGCCATCTTTTCGACATTCCTCGCAGATTGTGAAAATCACGCGGTAGTCCCCCACCCGGAACCGACGTCGACCTCTGAACGGGGGATACAGCAGCGTCGTGTTTCGGAGGGGGGTCGACTCCAGGTCGACAAGTTTCTTTGAGATCCGATCCGACTCTCTTCGAGGCAAGTCCGCGAGCTGACGAGCGAAGTCATTCGTTTGAAGGAGGGCGTAGCCAGCCTTACCGGGCGAGGGATTGGGTCCAGCTAGTGATTTGGTCGGCCCGCCATCCCGGGGGGAAGGCTCCAACAGCTGCAGCTCAGTCGAAGGTGCGGGCGGGCTTCCGTTCGATCGAGCCGGGACAGGTCGCGTGGCAGTCGTCTGACCGTCGCGCGGCTCGCTATTTGGCTCGACCAGCATCTTCCACCCCGACTTTCCATCTGCAATTCTGATCCAGCACCCTGGAAGGGCGGCTACGTCGTCGGGTCGGCTAAGACTCGCTGCGCGGAGCGAGCTTTGAATGTCGCCCGTTTCTTGAGTGCCTCCAACACATCAATTGCTTCTTGAATCGCACCCTCGCTCAGGATGACTCGAATGAAGTATCCGTCCTCGCTGTGGAGGGTCCGAACTGGGCCATCAAATCTTGGGGCTCCAACCGAACCCAAATGCGCTGAATCTGCGTCGGGCTGAGGGCTCCGGCGTTCGCCCGAGCCGCCTTGACTCTCCATCATGGGGGCAGGAGGGATATTCCTTGTACCTGGAATCATGAACCTGACCGCGTCCTTGTAGATTTCCTCCATGCGCTTCGACACAGAAGTCACCTCTGCAGGAGTGGCACCGGTCAGCGCGCTCAGCTTGATATTGAAGTCATCTTGATGGTAGTTGGCCCCCAAGCTGTCGTAAAGCGACTGAAGTAGCGGGATACGGCTCAAGGAGTCCCGTATCGCCGCGGCCCGATCGGCGTCGCCCAACGGAGTAATGATTCTCTCGCCCAGCCGAGTAAATGCCAAATTTGCCCTCGAAGGTTCCATGATTCCATAGTACTTCGATAGTGCAGCCCACTTGTAGAAAAAGGAACCCCCGTGAGACTTGGGGGAATAGCCTAGCTCCCCTTGAAGCGAGGGCAAGGTCTTGATATTCTTCGACTTGACCTTTTCTGCAATCTCAAGCGCCTCGGAAAACGAGATCTTCGGGAAGTCCATCTTGTTGGTATCGGCCATGGCAGGTACTGCGACGCCTTCCCGGTATAAAACCGCGTGCATGCCTGGCTGGCCGATATCGAAATATCGGCAATCAGGGTATCCGTGGCTTTGCTAGCCACAATATTGGCTTCTACGACAGTGCCCTCAGAACCCGTCGTGTTCTGCTCGATAATGCTGCCTGGAGATTGCGTTCGAATCAGGACTCGTCGGGAAATGTCGGATGGTCGCGGCGCTTGGCGGCTACTCATTCAAATCAGAGGATCGCAGCTGCCGTGGAATGAAAATCAGGGCCGCCCGGTCGGTTGATCCAGGACGACGGCTCTACGGTTCAGCGACGGTGTGGGAAATCGATGGCTCGGAGCGCCTGCGCCCGAACCGAATCCGGAACGCTACGGTCGCCGCCAATGCCGGCTAGGAGCTCAATCCCAGCGTGACCCATCTTTGCCAGGGCTGCAACCGCGTGCTCCTTTACCGTCGACGAGCTCTCAGGATCGCGGACCGTCTTAGCCAGACTCTTGGCGATCTTCGCCGCCTCGTCAGTCTCGATCCACTGCTCGATGGCCTCCGTCAAGGCCCTGAGAAGGTCCCCCTTCTTCCCGCCAAACCTCTTGGGCTTTGGGATTTTTTCGCCGGACCGGCTCGGAAGATCATTCGGATCCGTGTGGTCTTTCTCCGGCGCTGGCGTCCTTCCTCCATGGGGGAAGGTAAACCGCAGTAATCGGCTGGAATTCGGTGGAGCCGGCCCGGTCTTCGATCGCCGTGATGGATTCGCGCCCCCCGACCGGGCACGGCTCCGGGACCCGCGGCGACGGGCCCATGTGGGCCCACGCCCGAACTCGCCCTAGGCTGCCCGCCGCTCGACGGGCGGGATGATCCTCGGCAGTTCCCCTTGGATCACGGGCGCTCGGGAACCGGCGGGTGGCCGGGGGGCGATCGTGCGCGTCGACGTGAGGAACCGCTCGCCCCACGCCTGGAGCTCATGGGTCGCCGGTCCGAGCGCGATTCCCATTTCCGTCAGCGAGTAGACCACGTTGAACGGGCGCGTACTCACGACGTGGCGCTGGACCACGCCGGTCTCCTCGAGGAACTTCAGCGTCGCGCTCAGGGTCTTGGCGTTCAGCTTAGGGTGCCAGCGCAGGAGCTCGCTGAACCGCTGGGGGCCGGCGAGGAGCTTGTGGACGATGGCGAGCCGCCACTCGGTCCCGATCACCCCGACGGCGGCGAGGACGGGGCAGAGGCTCGGGTCGGTAGGAAGGCTCTGGGTTCGCGGGGTGGGGAGCGGAAACTCTCGACGGATCGAGGTGGCGGACATGGTTGCACCGACGGCGGGAACCGCCGGGGGGGTTATTATGGTTTCTGTAGGTAACCAGATACCCTTAGGTAATCACAACCGGTTCTGGGGCCATCGACCACGCGTTCCGCGCGCGCCCACAAGCTTTCGTATCCCGCGACATGGTCGCCGGCGTGACGACCGGCCGCGCGGCCGACATCGAGATTGCCGTCGAGCGCGAGGTGCTCGACCGACAGGGCGCCTCCCGTCGGGTCCGGCTGTCGGCCCGAATCACCTCCACCGACGCGACCTCCCCTCCCTCGACGAGCGAGCTCGGCGAGGCGATCCGCTCGGTCGACGAAGAGCTCGAGAAGGGGTGCCTGCAGGCCGGCTTCCGATTGCCGTCGTCCCGGCCGGATCGGACGCGCGAGGAGCTCGTGGAGACCTACCGTCCTAGGCAGTCCGAGCTCGTCGACGTCCTTCTGTCCGACGGCGAGATCACCGAACGAGAGGCGGAGCTCCTTCGCTCCTCCGTTCGCGCCCCCGGCCCGGCCGCTCCCCCCGGGCCCCCGGTATCGGCCGCCGGGACGGCGGAGGCCGGCGTATTGCGGGGGCTGGCAGCGCTGCCGCTCTCCAACGACCGTACCCCGGCGAACGCCCGTCCGGTGGAGGAGCTCCTCAGGGTCTACCAAATCTCCACCCTGAAGCAGGCCGGAGCGGTCCGGGCCCGTCGCCAGATCTCCTACGACGAGTACATGTCGTTGAAGCACCACTTCGCGCAGGACGAAGCGTCCGCTGCGGCCTCGCCCGGATCGGCCTAACCGGTCGGTCGCGGCACCACGGCCACGATGAGGCACCCGACATCGGTGATCCCGGGATGCATCGAGACCCCCCTCGGGCGGGGCGCGCCCGGTCCATCAGGGCCGGCCTCCGCCACGCCCCCGGGGGGATCGTTCTCCTCCTCGGCCCCGCTCGTCGCGAACGCCCCGACGACGGCCCCGCGGTGAACGAGGCCCGAGCGGGCCGCGGTCAGGAACGAGCGGACCGCGGGTCGCTCGTCGAGCCCCTCGAGGAGTCCCATCGTCCCCGTGGCGAAGGCGACGACGCCCGAGGAGCTCGCGGCGCGCATCGCCCCGGCCGACTCCTTCACGAGGCTATCCAATCGGTCGGTGAACCTCTTGGCGGCGGCCACCGGAGGGTCGGGGTAGCTCAGCTCGGCGAGGACCGGCCGGTAGCGCTTCTCGCCGATGACGTCGGCGGCGCCCCGCAGACCGTCGGCGGGGCTCGCGACGACGACCGGACGTCCGACCGTCGCCGGCAGCGGGGTCGAGAGGGGTCCCCCGCGCGGGCCTCCGGCGAGCCGTTCGCCGGTCGCACGGCCGATCGGATCGAGCCGACGGGTCGGCGAACCCCCTACGATGTCGCCGCCATCCCCCCGGTCGATCACGATCGATTCGACCTCCGCAAGCCCGGCCGACGCGGCGAGGCCCCCGTCGACCCCGCCGCCGAACGCTACCGCGGCGGCGAGCGCCGCTTCTCTCGGGGTCGCCCCGCCGGCGGCCATCCGGTCGAACCAGCCGGTCGTGTCCGGCGGGGTGCGGGTCGGGTCCGGGACGGCGAGGGAAGAGAGGGCCCCCGGCGAGAGGAGCGCGAGGAGGAGGTCGCGTTCGCCGAGCCCCTGGGCGAGCTCGAGGAGCGTGTGGGCCGCCTCGACCCCGCTGGGCCGGCCGGGATATCCCTTCGGCACCCGGGCCGAGCGGAACGGCACCTGGTTCGGCACCGGGTCCGGACCCGAGACGAACCCCTGCGTCACCCGCTCGCCCAGCGCGTCGACGATGGCGAGCGCCTGGGAGGACGCGGCATTCCCCACCGCGACGAACGCAATCTCCCGATATCGGTCGGCCTTCACGAAGCGGTTGCCGACCCGGAGGACCTCCCCCTCGATCCGGACCGCCGCCCGCGTTGCGTGGTAGGCGTCCGCGGCGGTCACCGCGCCGCGGAACGCCGTCACGGGTACGCCGCTCGGGGCTTCCCGCCGGCTCCCGCGGGAGTCGGCCGGGGTGGGGAACGCCGGAGAGCGGTCCATCGCCGGGCCGACCGGGGCCCGTCGGAAAGCCCTTTCCGGAGCGGTGGGACCGCCGGCCGGGCTCACCCGGGTTGGAGGTGCTCCGGGACCGCTCGCCGGTCCGGGTCGAGGAAGCGGGCCGGCCCGAACGCGCCCGGGTCGAGGTCGATCGCCTCGCCGAGCGCCGCCTTCGCGACCCGCCGCGTGCTCGCCGGGGCGAGCATGAAGCCGTGCCCACCGAACCCGTTCGCGTGGACGAACCCCGGGAGCCTCGGGTCCTCGCCGATGACGGGGAGCCCGTCCGGGGTGTCGTCGTAGTAGCCGGACCAGGCCCGCAGGACCCCGAGCGAGGCGGCGCGGGGGATCAGGCGGACGAGCGATCGGGCCATCGAGGGGAGGAACTCCGGGGAGGTCGACATGCCCCCCTCCGTCCCCGGCGCGTGGGGCATCGAGCGTCCTCCGACGAGTTCGCCGCGCATCGTCTGGCTGACGTACAGCCCGTCGGAGAGCCGGATCACCATCGGGTCGAGGCACGGCTTCACGGGCTCGGTGGCGAGGATCTCGTGGCGGGTCGGGGTGTTCTCGACCGGGAGCCCCGCCCGGCGGGAGAGCTCCGCGCTCCAGCCTCCGGCGGCGTTGACGACCACGTCGGCGCCGATCGTCCCGGACGGGGTGGCGACCCCGGCCACCCGGCCCCGGTCCCGAACGATCCCGAGCGCCTCGACTCCGAGCGCCACCTCGACGCCGAGCGAGCGGGCCTTCTCGTAGACCGCCCAGAGGACGGGGAACGGGTAGAGCGTCCCGTCGGAGTCGAGGAACGTCCCCCCGACAATCCCCTCCGGGGAGATCGCCGGAGCGATCTCGCGGACCTCCTCGGGCGCGAGCTCGCGGCTCGGCAGCCCTTCGGACCGGACCGTCTCGTGGACCGAGTGGAGCCGGGCGATCTCGGTTCGGGTCTCCGCGAGGAATAGGTAGCCCCCCTGGCGGAACCACGGGTTGTAGCCGAACTCCCGGCCGAACCGCCGGTACTCTTGGACCGCCTCGCGGGCGAGGCGGATCGTCGCGCGCGTCTCCCACTGTTGGCGAACCCCGCCGCCGTTCCGACCGGAGGCTCCCGAGGAGAGGAACCCCCGCTCGAGCACGAGGATCGGGCCGGCGCCGGCCTTCGCGAGGTGGTAGCTCGTGAACAGGCCGACGATCCCGCCGCCGACGATGACGATGCGGTAGCGGGGCTTCGCCGGGGCGCTCACTCGGCCTCCGGGCGGGCGAGGCCCGCGAGGGCCCCGAGCGGCGCGGGGACGACCGGGGGCCGCTGGGTGATGAAGCCGACCTCCGGGGGCGGACGGCCCTCCCACGCGGAGAGGAGCAGGATCGCCTCCGGGACGCAGTAGCGGCCCTGGTAGAGCCCGGTCCCGAGCCCGGTGTAGCGCTTGGCGACCTCGATGCCTCGGTAGCCGAGCTCGTGGCACTCGGCGAGCTCGCGGAGGAGCACGTCCTCGCACGCGCAGGCGATCGTCTTCGCCCGGCGCGGTAGGGACCCGACGAGCTCGGCGTAGTACCCCGCGAGCTCGCTGGGACCTTCGGCGCGGACCCGGTCGGGGAGCGGGGGGACGGTCGCACCGGTGAGCGCGGCGGCCAGGGCCCGGCCGCTCTCGGTCGAGGCCGCTCCCTCGAAGCCCGCGGCCTCGCCGATCGCGAAGAGGCCGGGGACGGTCGTGGCGAGCCCGGGACCGAGCCTCGGGTAGTATGCCCCGGTCCCGCCGCGCCACTCCATCGCGGCGCCGGCCTGGAAGAGCAGCTGGGGGTTCGGGAGGCGGCGGTGGGCGAGCACGACCGCATCGCACGCCACGGTGAACCGGCGACCCCCGCCGCGCGCCGCGAGACGGACCGCGGCCACGCGCCGTCGCCCCCTCGCCTCGAGGAGGAGGGTCCGGGGGTAGATCGGCACCCCCGCCTCGCTGGCGCGCTTCGCGACCTCCGGCCCGACCGGACCCGGGCCCACGACCGCCTCGATGCGGTCCGCCCACGCGCCGAGGAGCGCGGCGACCCGATCCCCCCCGCCGACGACGACCGCGCGCCGGAACGGCGGCTCCCCCGCAGAGGGCCCCAGCGCCTCCGCGCCATCGGCCGGGTAGACCCCGGGGCGGTCCGACCCGGCGAACCAGAGGGTCGCGTCGTACCCCCCGACCGCGACCACGACCGCCCGGGCGGTGATCTGGAGCGCCCCGCCCCCTTCCTCGATGGCGAGGACCGCGAACGACGCGCCCCCCGACGCCGGACGGGGCAGGAAGACCGCGGTGGTCCGCTCGCGGACCTCCGCCCCGGGGATCGGTCGGTCGAGCCGTCCCCGCTCGAGCAGCAGCGGCGGAGGGGTGCGCGGTCCGAGCGCTTCGACGAAGGCGCGGGCGGAGCGTCCGCCCCCGATCACGAGGAGATCGGTCGTGCGGAGCTCCGGCGCCAGGGTGGGGTCGGGCGGCGCCCCGTCCGCGAGCGCGCCGAACCCGGCGAGCCGCCGGACGACCCGTTGGAAGAGCGGCGTGGCGAACGCCGGGCGGCGGAAGCCGTGCAACGTATCGATCCCGCCCGGGAAGATCGGGTCGACGAGGGCGAGGAGGTCGAATCCCGTCGAGGGCCATCCGTTCTCGGTCTCGATCCGCTCCCCGTTCTCGGGCTCGTATCGGCAGGCCCGGACGTTCGGGCGTCCTTCGACCCGCACGAGGCAGCTCGTGCAGTGGCCAATCCCGCAGGCAGGGGCGCGGGGCCGATGGTAGCGGATCGAGCGGGTGAGGAGCGGGCGGCGCGCCCGGGCGAGGGCTCGGGCGAGGCTCTCCCCCGGCCGAACGTCGAGGGGCCGGCCCTTCCACCGGACCGACCGCTCCCCGCCGTCGGGCATCGACGGGCGCGGACCGGAGCGCGGCGTATTAAGAGGGATTCCCGCCGGCCGGCGCGGCGGGCTAGTTCGGCTGATCGAGCTCCGACTCGCGCTGCAGGAAGGCGCGGATCTCCGCCTCGCCCTCCACGGCCACCGCGCGGGAGGGGCCGAGCTCCCGGCGGTCGATCTCGAGGATCCGGGCCGTCAGCCACTCGAACTCGTGGAAGAGGAGCGGGTCCTTGAGCGCCGCCCGGGCCTGCCCGATCTGGTCGACCGGGTGGCGGAGCGCCCAATAGTAGTCGGCGATCCACGTCCCGAACGCCTCCCAGACGAGGTCGTCCTCGAGCACCTCGCGGTGGGTGAGCGCCCCGATGAGCTCGAAGAACGCGGCGACCTCGAGGTTCGTCACGTCCTCGTGCTCGTGCTCGAGGAGGCAGGTCGCGAGCTCCCGGCGGGCGCGGCGCATCGTGGGGTCGTTGAACCGCTCGCGGAGCGTCATCACGGCGTTCGCGCTGTTGAGGATCCAGCTCTGCCGGGTCTGCCACCACATGAGGGCGATCGTCCCGACGACGAGCACCCACGTGCCGACGAACCCCCAGAAGGTGAGATTGATGTCGACCATCCGGACCGGCCCCCGATGAGCGCCCCGGGTCCTTGAACGCTCCGCCCGGGACGGCGCTCGGCAGGCTTAGAAGGGTCGCGCCGGTCCGGCCCGTCCGTGGAGCTCTACGCCTTTCGCCACGGACCGTCGGAGGAACGGGACCCGCGCCGGTGGCCCGGGGACACCGCGCGGCCGCTCACCCGGGAGGGCGTTCGGGCGACGCGGCGGGCGGCGCGCGGGCTCGCCCGGTTCTCCGGGCCGATCGACCGGATCGCGACGAGCCCGCTCGAGCGGGCCAAGGCCTCCGCTCACCTCCTCGCCGACGCGTTCGACCGGCCCCCGAGGATCGAACTGTGGCCCGAGCTCGCGAGCGGGGGGCTCGCCGGGCCGATCTTCGACCGTCTCGTCCGCGCGTCGGAGGTCCGCCGCCTCGCGATCGTCGGCCACGAGCCGACGCTCGGCGCCTTCCTGGGCCTCGCGATCACCGGGGAGCCGGTCGCCCTCGGCCGGCTCTCGAAGGCCGGCGCCGCGGCGATCCGCTTCCCGAACGCGGTCGCGCCCGGCGCGGCGCACCTCGATTGGGTCGCTACCCGGAAGCAGCTCGCGGCGCTGGGGTCTCGGTAGGCGCCCCGCCGTTCGCGCGGCGCCGTAGGAGCCGCCCGGCCCCCTCCGGGGCGCGGTTGTAGAGCGGCGCGACGATTCGCTTGACGTCGAGGTGGACCGCCGCCGGCGTACGGTTCGCGTCGATGAAGTGGAAGCCGTACGGCTTCGCCATCCACGTGAACTCCTCGCGCAGGCGGGCCTGGTACAGGAAGAAGGAGTCGAACCGGTCGGGGGAGAGGCAGAGGTCCATCCCCGACTCCCAGTAGTCGAGCGCGCCGTACTTCATGATCGCCCGATGGAGGAGGATGTCCGGCCGGGCATTGAGGAACATCACGAGGTCCGGGACGAGGGCGAAGCCGTAGAGCTCGCGGGCCCACTCCCGCGAGGCGCCCCGGGCGACCGCCCGGGCCATCAGGGTGTAGATGTAGCGGTCGGCGAGGACCGTGCTCCCCGCGGAGAGCGCCGGCACGATCTTGTTCTCGAGCTGGTCGGCGAAGTCGACGGCGTAGAACAGCGCCATCGTCGTCGGGGCGAGCGTGTGGCCCTGCTTCGCCTCGTCGATCCGCTCGCTGACGAGCGTCGAGCGGCGGAGCCCGGTATCGACGACGGCGTGGCCCTGGACCTCGAGCCACTCCTTCAGCTGGTCGACCTCGGTGGTCCGCCCGGAGCCGTCCGCCCCCTCGATGACGATGAGCTTTCCGGCGAGCTTCTCCCCCGGCATCCCGGGGAGCGGGGTCCCGTACGTCCTACCGGTCATGGATGAGGTGCTCCACGGTGGGGAACTTGGCGAGGAGGGGCTTCAGCTCCTTCCTCAGCTCGTTCTGGACCGACTCGACCGACCGCCCGGCGTCGATCACGGTGAACTGGTCGGTGCGGGCGAGATGGTCGTACTCGCGCTTCAGGCGGCCCTGGAAGCGCTGGTAGGAGTCGGAGACATCGTCGGAGAGCCCGAGGTCCATGCCGGCCTCGTAGTAGGATATCTTGAGCCGGCTCGCGTGCTTGCGCGCGAGCGTGACCTGGACGGGGACCTGGAAGTAGAAGGTCTTGTCCGGCTTCGGCGCGAACCGGTAGATGTTCCGCACCCACGCCGGCGCGCACCCCCGGGCCGCGTCGCGGACGAACGCGGTGTAGACGTACCGATCGCAGATCACGACGTAGCCCGCGCGCAGCGGCGGGAGGATCTGCCGCTCGAACCGGTCGGCGAAGTCGGTGGCGTGGAGGAGCGAGAACGTCGTCGGGGTGAGGAGACCGCGCTTCTTCCCGCGGCGGATCGTGTCGGCGGTGAGGTCGGAGGAGTTCCACTCGGTGAAGAAGACGCGGTAGTCCCGGGACTGGAGCCACTTCCCGATGAGCCGCGCCTGGGTCGACTTCCCGCTCCCGTCGAGCCCCTCGAAGACGAGGAGCCGCCCCGGGTAGCCGTGCGCCGGGGACGGGGTCTCAGGTATCACGGGCCCTCACCTCGAGCTCCAGCTCCCGGCGGAGCGGCTTGCGGATCTTCTCGAGCGCCCGCGGGGCGAGCCCCGCCTCGGTGCCGCGGGCGAGGTGGATGAACAGCGTCGAGGCGCTCTCGGAGAGGGAGAAGCGCGGATCGCCCGGGAGCAGCGTCTCGGCGACGTAGAGGATCGCCCCGAGCTCCCGGGCCGTGGCGATGTCCGCGCCCCGCAGGAGCGGGAGGTACTCCCGCCGCCAGGAGGAGGGGACCTCGTCCCCTTCGTGTAGGTAGGCCGCCATCGAGGCGAGCAGGATCTCCCGCTGCGTGAGGCCCCAGAGCGGCACGTTGCGGATGAGGTAGGCGGAGTGCCGGGCGTGCCGCCACAGGTCGATCGCCGTCCCCGCGTCGTG
>JASHSI010000076.1 GCA_030040915.1 Thermoplasmata archaeon
GCCGGGGAGCGCTCGGCGCACGGCGGCCGGGACCTGGGACCGGTGGAACGCGTCGATTCGGCGCGCCGCGAACCGGAGCGCCTCGGCGAGATCGGCCGGGACGTTCGCCCGGCTCGCCGCCCGGACCGACGGGCTCGCCTCGAGCGGGCCGGACCAGCGATCGAGCTCGAGCCCGAGGCGGTGGAGCGCCGAGTCCCCCTCCGACCGAACGACCTCCAGGATCTCGCGGACCCGGGCGACGAGCGGGTCGTTCGCGCCGGCGAGGGGGGGCCGCGCCCGCTCGGCCTCCTCGATCGCGGCGCGGTCGAGCGTCCGTGTGCCGCTCACAGCACCATCCGCTCCAGCGAGGCGATGAGGATGCCCGTCGCGCCGCCCCGCTTCAGCATCGCCACGACGCCGTTCACGGCCTCGGCCTCGACGACGGCGTGGACCGCGAACCACTCCTCCTTCCCGAGGATCGGCAGGATCGTCGGTCCCTCGACGCCGGGGAGCAGCGCCGGGAGCTCGGCGAGGAGCGCGCGGGGCACGTTCGCCATCAGGTAGCGGCAGCGCTGCGCGCGGGCGACCGACTGGAAGGCGAGGGAGAGGTCGTCGATGGCCCCCTGGACCTCCTCGGGAAGCCCGGGCCCCCCCAGGAAGGCGGCCTCCGATTCGTGGAGCGTCGCGATCGGTCGGAGGCGGTTGCTCTTGAGCGTCGCCCCGGTCTCGAGGAGGTCGACGATCGCGTCGGCGACGCCGAGCGCGGGCGCCGCCTCCACCGCGCCGGAGATCGAGACGAGCTCGACCGAGCGGCCCGCGGCCCGGAAGAACGCTTCGGTGAGCCTCGGGAATACCGTCGCCACGCGCAGCCGCTCGGGGAGCCCCTCGGGCCCCTCGTAGGGAGCCTCCTCGGGCACAGCGAGGACGAGGCGGGCCCGACCGAACCCAAGCCGGAGCGGGGCCGGTAGCTCGGCGCCCGACTCGGCGACCAGGTCGGTCCCCGTGATGCCGCAGTCGGCCGCCCCGGCGGCGAGGAGCCCCGGGATGTCCCGAGCGTTCACGGAGAGCAGCCGGTACCGTCCGCAGACGCTCTCGAGGACGAGCCCCCGTTCGGTCGGCGGGGAGGCGAAGGTGATGCCGACGCGGGCGAGGAGCTCGACGGCCGGCTCCCTTAGTCGGCCCTTGTTCGGCAGCGCGACACGGATCATCGGCCGACCCCCCGGATGCCTCCGGGCCTCCGGCCCGGTGATTTGCGGCTCACACCGCACCTTCCCCCGCGGGCGGCCGGGGGTCGGTACTTCCGGGACGAGGCGGACCTACGCGGTCGGGAAGGGCAGATGGTAGCAACCAGCCACGGAGCGGGACCCCATGCTCGATTCCTCGATCGCGCAGCGAGACGGCCGCATATTTAAGGTCCGACCCGAGCCCTGCCGGTCCGACCTCCGGGTCGCGCGGAGGGCACCCGCGGAAGGGCTCGGGGCGCCCGACCGGCCAGACCGGTCGGGATAGAGCGCCGGTTCCGGTCGGCCTAACCCGTCCTATCCCGTTGTCGACGCCGTGCGAGGACGATGACCGAGGCGACGATGACGGCTCCTCCGAGCAGGACGCCGACCGCCCCGAGCGGATCGAGGCCCGGGCGACCGACCGGCGGGGGACCCGACGGCCGCGTGGCGTTCAGCACGAGCTGAAGCTCGGTGGCGTTCCCCGGGGTCGTGGTCACGTTCCCCGACCACGTCACGTACCCGTCGGCCGCGACATGGATCGAGTAGCGACCCGGCACGACCGCGCTATCGAACGCCCCCGAGCTCAGCGGCACGGGGGAGCCGTCGATCGACAGGCTGGCCGTCCCGGGCCAGACGGTCCCGGCGAGGAACGCCGATCGGATCCCGAACTGGACCGAGATCGGCGCCGGAGGGCCTTGGACGGTCACGTTGCCCGTGGGCGACGAAGTGACGTAGGTGAAGGGGGCCCCCACCCCGTACGCGTAGGTGCCGTTGCCGGCGCTGACGTTCAGCATCGAGGTCGGTCCCCGAGCGGTCTGATCGTTCATCGTGACCCACCAGACCGTCCCCCGCGGAAGACCGGTCTCCGCGAACGTCACCTCGAAGAGGAAGGGGGACCAACCCAGCCAAACGGTCCCGGCCCCTCGAACGACCACGAGTTCGCTCGTCGCATTGCACACGAATCCCGTGACGTTCCCGACGCGGAGCTCGTACGATCCGTTCAGCGCCATCACCGTAATCGCGTCCTGCGTCGAGGTCGTCGGCGCGCCTTGCCACACGATCGACCACGGGTCGCCAGACGGAAGCCCCGCCTCCCGGATCGTAACGGGGTAGAACGCGTCGAGCGATACGGTGGTGACCTCGCCCGCCGTGAAGGTGAAGCTCTTGGACGCGAGCACGGTGCCGTTCACCACCAGTTCGAGGGTCGACGATCCGGGGTTCAGCTCGACCAGCGCCTCGCCGGCGGTGTAGTCGAGCGATGTGCCGTCGATGAGCAACGTGCCGTTCGACGGGATCCCCACGACCGAAACCATGGACTCGTTCTCGACCGCGTAGAGCGGTCCGAGGGTCCCGCCCCCGCCGCCGACCTGATCGGCCGGGAGTCCGCCCTCCGTGGAGGCGGTGGCCGTCGCGTTGTCGAACGTGTTCGAGCTGTCGGCCCCGAAGTCCCACGCGTTGGGCACCGCTTGCAGATCGTGGCCGTTGAACTCCTCCAAGGTCAGCAGGATCCGGGAGCCATTGTCGGTCTGAACGTAGCCATGGTACGGACCGCCCACGACGAGCTCGGCGTCGTAGTAGAGACCCGTGGGGGTGTAGACGGACCCGTTGACCACGAAGTCGTGGTCCGGGAGGCCCCGGAGCGAGGGGAACGAGATGTTGTCCTCCGAGATCCACCCCGCCCCGAGATCGTAGGCGATCTCGATGCCCGGAAGGCCGCCCGCGTCCTCGGAGACCGCCCGGAGTTGCAGGCCCGTGGGCAGCTTCAGGGTGGCGCAGTTTCCCGGGTAGGAGGAGGAGCACGGGGGCGTGTACTGGTACTGATCCGACTCGGCGGTGTTGATCGATCCGCGACCGGAGATCGGCGAGGGGTTCGCGGTCGCGGAGGTGGTCAGGTTGAAGACCTCGTTCTGGAGGGTCAGGACGTCGTCGGACGCATTGACCCACGGGGCGAATCGTACCCAGTAGACGTAGGGGTGGGCCGACGGGCCGAT
The DNA here is from genome assembly GCA_030040915.1 of Thermoplasmata archaeon. Classification (GTDB taxonomy): domain Archaea; phylum Thermoplasmatota; class Thermoplasmata; order Lutacidiplasmatales; family UBA184; genus Lutacidiplasma. Next base: position 3,194 of record JASHSI010000076.1, read on the forward strand.
CGTCAGGACCACGTTCAACTGGATCCCTAGTAGCCGCCCGGCGCCGCCGGTCGAATCGACCTCGACGGAGCCGAGTTGGACCTCCCCGACGAACTCAGAGGTCGAGTAGTTGTACGGCGCCCCCGACCCATCGATGCCGTAGTCCGCGACCCCCATCGCCGCGGGCTCGGTCGTCGCCGCCCGATACGGGTTGACGGCCCCCGCCGCCGGTCGCACCGCCGCGGGGCGGCCTTCTTCGACCGATCGACGGGCGGCCGCCGAGCTGGTCGGGAGGTCCGACCCCGGCGCGTCCCCAATCGAGGTCCGAACGGAGGGAGGGCGGAGCTCCCGGGGGGCTCCGGGTGCGAGGAGCGGCGCCCCCGGGAGGACGAGGACCGCGGCACCGACGAGGATCAGCGCGACCGAGGCCCAACGGACGTCCGGGGTGTTCGATGGGAACCGCACAGCCCGGGCCCTCTCTCGTGGCGGGGAGGATGAACCCCCGCGGGGGTACAAATAACACCCCGAAACGGCCCACGACCGTGGGGGGCGGCGGGGCTCGACGCACCCCGGGGGCTCCCGGGGTCCTCCGCGCTACCCTGAGGTCAAGAGATGCCGGGCCCCCGAGGCCGCCGGCTGCACGAGGAAGAGGAGCCCCGAAAGCAACACGAACAGCGCCCCGACGAGCGCGAGGACGCTCCCGCCGAGCCCGAGCACCGCCCAGCCGACGATCGCCAGGATCGCGAGAAGGACCCCCGCGGTCAGCGGGCGGTCCTTCCAGGGCCGGTAGGCGAGGTAGCTGAAGAAGAGGGCGAGGACGCCGACGACGAACAGGATGATCGCCTCGCTTCCGGCCCCCAGCGCGCCCATCGGTCGGCCGGCGACGAGGTCGATCGTCCCGACGAGGGCGCTGACGAACGCCGCGACGACGATCAGCAGCCCGCCGAGGAGCCCGAAGCCCCACCCGAGGCTCCGTTCGGTTAGGTCGCTCATCCCCACCTTCTACCCCCTTGGTTCCGGATCCCACCGCCCCAACGACCCCCGGCGTTCACCGGGGACCGAGGCGGGTCGAGGTACTGTTCGCCCGCGGGCAGATAACGTCCGGTACGAACCCGTTCGGGGTGGGCCGGATCGCCTCGCGCGCCCGTTCGGAGCGGGCCGAAGGGGGCCTACAGCGCGATCCGGCTCGCGTCGCCGAGGACGAAGGTGCGTCCCCGCGCCGTCGCCGGCGACTCGACGATCCGGGAGCCACGGCCCACGATGCTGTCGGCGATCGTCCCGGGGACGTCGACCTGGACGTCCTCGAGGAGGATCGAGCGGGTGACGGTCGCCTTCCGCACGATCCCGCGGTCGCCGATCGATGCGAACGGCCCGACCGAGGCGCCCTCCTCGAGCCGCACGCCGCTCCCGAGCACCGTCGGGCCACGGATCGTCACCCCGTCCTCGATGACCGTCCCGGGTCCGGCGCGGACGGCCCCGATGATCCGGGCCCTCGGCCGGACCTCCGCGTGGTTCTCGAAGAACGACGGCGGCCGGCTCCCGAGGACGAGCGCGTTCGCCTCCAGGATGTCACCGACCTGGCCGGTGTCCTTCCACCACCCCCACAGACGCACCACCTCGACCCGACCGGTCCGCTCGTTCAGGCCCCGGATCGCGTCGGTGATCTCGAGTTCGCCGCGGTGCGACGGGGTGAGGCCGGCGATCACGTCGTGGACCTCGGGGGTGAACAGGTAGACCCCGACGAGGGCGAGGTTCGAGCGGGGCTCGGCGGGCTTCTCCTCGATCGAGACGATCTTGCCGGCCGCGTCGACCTCGACGACCCCGTAGTGACCCGGGTGCTCGACCGGGACCGCGCCGACGACCGCCGAGGGATGGCCGGATCGGAACGCCTCGAGGTACTCCTTCGGTCCCTGCTCGAGCAGGTTGTCCCCGAGGTACATGAGGAACGGGTCGTCCCCGAGGAACTCCCGGGCGATGAGGACGGCGTGGGCGAGCCCCTTCGGCTCGCCCTGCACGAGGTAGGTGACCTTCAGTCCGAAGGCGCTCCCGTCGCCGACCGCCTCCCGGATCCCCTCGGTGATCGGTCCGAGGATGATCGCGACCTCGCGGACCCCGGCCTCCTTGAAGTGGTTGAGGCCGTAGAACAGCATCGGCTGGTTCGCGATCGGAATCATGTGCTTGTTCCCGTTGAACGTCAACGGGCGCAGGCGGGTGCCGTGGCCCCCGGCGAGGAGGAGTCCCTTGAGGGGCATCTCGACCCCGGCGGGAGCGTCGTGACGGATGAGCTTGTCGAGCGGACCGAGCGGGCGCCGGCCTCCGGGGGCGGGCCCTCCGGAGGCCGGGAAGCGGTTCGCGAGGTGGCGCGGCAGGGGGTCCGAGGAACGCGCCTTAGAGCGTCCTCCGCCGTCGCGACGCCTCAATGGCAAGGAAGCCGACCGCAATCGCAGCGAGCATCCCGGCGACGAGCCAGGGGCTCACCTCGGCGACGGCCTTCTTCGTGGGGATCGCCGGCGGGGGCGCGACCGGGGTGCTGCTCCCGGGGGAGGTCGAACCGGGGTTCGTGGCCGGCGGGTTCGAACTCGAGCTCCCCGGCGTGGTCGTCGAACCGGAGGAACCGGACGTGCCCGTGGACCCGGTCGACCCGGAGCCACCGCTGCTGCTCGAGCCCGTCGAGCTGCCCTTCGACGTCTCGGAGCCGGTCGGAGGGCCGGTGACGGACGGGGCGCGGACCTCGGTGGGGGCCGCCGGCGCGGCCGTGCCGGCGATCTCGCTCTGCGCGAGTGGCGCGCTGAGGGGGGCCGTGTCGAGGTTCGCTGTCGCGGAGACGGGCGACTCGGTCGCCACCGGGAACCCGGATTCGACCACCGCTTCGGAGACGCTCGCCGGGGAGGCCGACGACCAAGGCGCGTCGGCCCTCAGGTCAGACGGGGCGGCGACCGGGGCCCCCGGGACGGCGGCCGACGGGAGCACGGCCAGCCCGTCCCAGAGCGTGTAGCCGGAGCTCGTGCCGCCCGAGACCGACGCCTGGACCACGTATCCGGTCGCGGTCGTGCCGTTCGGGAAGACGACCTCCTCCGAGCCGGTCACGTTGAAGGCGAAGGCGAGCGTGACCGTGGTATTCAGCGAGTCCCCGCCCGAGGCGAGCGAGCTTGAATTCGTGCCGCCGCTCGAGTACGCGGCAGCGGACTCATAGTCCTCCCAGCCGGACATCGCCCCGCTCGTCGTCGCGTTCCACGTCTCCCCGACCGAGAGCGGCTCCTCCGCGATCGGGAGCGCGGGGGTGAACGTGGACTGGATCGACTCGGCCACCCAGGAGAGGGCGACCGAGGCGTACGTGGTCGAGGTGATCGTGGTCGATCCGTTCGGGTTGATCACGTACGACGGCCAGTGGTAGAGGATCACGGTCTCGTTGTAGAGCTCCCACGCTTGGACGTGCTCGTTCGCGAGCGATAGGTTCGCGCCGGACCAGGTGTAGTTCGCGTAGACGACGTAGACGTCCACTTCGAGGAGCGTGACGTAGTAGATCGCCGTCACGTTGATGAGCTTCGCCGCGGCGCCGGGCGCGTAAGTGCCGACCGCGGGGAGCGTGCCGTTGACGATCACGTAGCCGGTGTAGTTCACCTCCGAGACGGAGACCGCCTCGACCGAGCGGGTCGTGTTGGTCGGCGAGGTGGCATTGACAACGGTGTAAGCCTCGTAGAGGGCGTGGGTCTCGGCCACCTCGACCAGGTAGCCGAGCGATCCGCTCAGGTTCCCGCCCGCGAGGCCGAGGGCGTCCGCATAGGCGCCGACGAAGACCGCCTGGTCGGAGACGTTCTCGAGCGCCCCCCACGCCCACACGCCCTGGGTCGGCGGCGCGGCGACCCCCGGATGTGGGTCGTTGGTCGGCGAGGCGCCCACGGCGGGGGCGAGGGCGAGCGCTGCCACGGCGAGGGCGAGGAGGGCGAGGTCCGCGAGGCCGGGCCTCGCTCGCACGATTCTCTCGGAGAGACGATTCGGTTCGATCGGTCGATTCATCGGGGCACCCGGCAGGGGGAGACCCCCCGGGGCCTTCCCCTGCCCGGCCGGTGATGGACGGTCAAATCTTTCGGAGGGCTTTATCTATCCATACGGGCGAACGCCGCCGATGGACGCGTCGACGCCGACCGAGGACCCGATCGCCGGACTGTTCGAGCTCGCGGACCGGGTCACCGAGGTCGCCCCCCGTATCCGCCGGATGTTCCTGTACACGGCGGTCGTGATCATGGGCTTCCTCGCCATCGTCGTCTTCCTCCTGTTCGTCGCGCTCCGCGCGGACCTCCTCTTCCTTGGCCTCGCGCTCGGCGCAGTAGTCCTGGGCGCGACGTCGCTAGTCCTCCTCTCCGAGACTGACCGGTTCTACCGGACGCTCTCCGAGCGCCACCGCCGTCTGAAGCTCCTGCAGTTCGCCGACCCGGCCCCGAAGATCCCCCCCGGACGGACCTCCGTCCGCCGCCTCGCGCGCTACCTCGCCGTCACCAACCCGCGCGTGGCGAGCCTCCTCGCCGAGCACCCCGAGGCGCTTAAGATCCGCAGCCGCGCGGGTCCGGACGGGGCGTCGACCGAGGTCGCCTTCTCAATCGCCTCCCCCGCCGGGAGGCCGTACCGCTGGCTTCGTCTCGGCGACCCGGGGTTCGTCGTAATCGCCCGGGTCGGTCCGGAGCAGCCGAGCGTGTCGGACCTCGAGCGGTTCGGGCGCGAGGCGACGGCGGTCGCGGGCAAGATCGGAGGCCGGCTCGCTCGAGCGATCCTGCTCAGGCCGGCCGCGCGATCGCTCGAACGCGACGCCTACGACTATTCCGTCCGCCAGCCGCTCTCAATCCCCGGCGGCCCCCCGGTCGCCGTCGAGGTGGTCAGCGAGCGACCGGACGGGACCTACGACCTCGTCCCGCACGTCATCGGCATCCCATAGGCACCCCGGGGCCGGACCGAGCGGTGGGATGGGCGGGGAAGAGGACGCGGGAACCGGTCGCCCCTACCGAGGTTACCGGGTCTACGCATTCATCGCGCTGACGCGGCTGTTCCACGCCCTCGATCTCGATCTCGACCAGCGCGACCTACTCGTGCGGGCGCCGGAGCGGATCTTGGGCCCGCCCGAGCGGATTAGCAAGGAGGAGATCCTCCACGCGATCCGGTCGAACTCCCACATGACCGAGAAGGTGATCGACCACCTCGTCGCCGAGGGGTGGGCGACGCTCGCCCGGGACGACCGTGGCTACGACATCCGGATCACCCTCGACGGCGTGGTCCACCTGCGGAGGTTCCACACCCTCTACCGTCAGATGTACGCGCGCGAGCTGAACGGCCATTACCAGTACACCGGGCCGCCCGGATGGCTGTTGTAATCGGTCCGCCCGCGTGAGTCCGAAGTTCCTCCGTCGACCAAGCTTTAACGGCCACGGGACTCGCGCCCGGGCGACTGGGTCAAGGGATCGGATGGGGGCTCGATTCGACCGACGCTCGATCGGCGCGTCGGCGTACGGCGCTCGGGCCATCTCCGCCCTGACCCTCGAAGCCGGGACGCCCGACGTCCGTCGGACGGCGAGGAACCCCCGGGAGCCGTGTGCATGACGACGAACCTGATGGAGAGCCCCCCCAGCCGACCGAATCCGCCCGAGATGGCGAACCCAACCCCGGAGCGCGGCCCCAGCATCCGCCGCCGGCGGGTCCGGGGGATCGCGTTCACGGCTACGCTCGCCTTTGCCCTCGCCCTCATCCTGTTCCTCTCCCCGTACCAGTCGGTCGGCGACGCCCACGCGTCAGGGGTCGTCACGCCGGTGGTTTCCGGCCTGTCGCCGATCTCGGGAATCGTCGGACAGACGATCACGGTGACCGCCACGATCAGCGGCGGGATCCCAATCAGCCCGGTCGTAGGTTCCTTTTCCGGCTACACGGTCTTCTTCTTCCCAGGTCAGACAACGAGCGACGGCGGGCTCGATTACGACCAGGCG
>JASHSI010000077.1 GCA_030040915.1 Thermoplasmata archaeon
TTCGGCCCGCGATGGCCGGAGGGGCGCGGCGCCGCCTGGCGGTCCGCTTCCTCCGCCGGGCCTGGCCGCTCCTTGCGCTCTTCACGGGCGTCTGGATCGTCGCCGCGATCGGCTTCTACTTCTACCAGGGCACGGTCTCCCTTCCGACCGCCTTCTACTGGGCGATCGTCACGCTCTCGACGACCGGGTACGGGGACGTCGTCCCGACGACCGGGCTCGCCCGAGCGTGGACGGTCGTCGTTATCGTCGTCCAGCTGTTCCTTCTCGGGTACCTGATCAGCGTGATCAGCGGGATCGTGGCGGAGGAATCCCAGCACCGGGCCCTTGGGACCCTCGGGACGGACATGCGCGGCCACATCGTCGTGATCGGCTATGGCTCGGTCGGACGAGCGGCGGTGCGGGAGCTCCTCGCCGAGGAGGAGAAGGTCGCGGTGATCGCCGAATCCCCCGACCAGGTCGCCAACATCCGGACCCTCGCCCACGAGAGCCGGCTCTACGCCACCTACGGGCCCCCGGCGGACCCGGCGATGCTCACCCGGGTGAACGTCGCCGAGGCGATGTCGGTCATCATCTGCACCTCCGACGACACGGCAAACCTCGTGGCCGCCCTCAACGTCCGGGGCGTCTCGAAGGAGGTGCGGGTCGTCGTCTCCGTCCAGCGCCCGGAGCTGAAGGCGTCGCTGAGCGCGGCCGGGGTGACCTACGTCGCCTCCCCCGGGGACATGGGGGGTCGCCTCTGCGCGGACGCCGCGTTCCGACCCGAGGTCGCGCACGCCGTCGAGACCTTGACCACGACGAGCCTCGGCGCCGACCTCCAGGAGTTCCTCCTCCTCCCGACGACCCCGATCTCGAACCAGGGGCTCGCGGAGGCGGAGCGCCTCATCCGCGACCGCTCCGACTGTCTGCTCATCGGCTTCGCCCGCCGGGAGGCGGCGGGCGAGTACGTCACCCGCCTGAACCCACCTTCCACGACCCAGTTCCAACCCGGCGACGCGATCCTCGTCGTCGGTACCCTCGAGAACCTCCACAAGTTCCGACGGTGGTTCGGCCGGGACCAAGGCCGGTAGGCCGACACCACCGGTGGTGAGCAAGCATTATATCGGAAAACCGATATCGTAATTTCGATATCGGAATTCCGACCCATGTGGATGTCGCACAAGAAGCGGGGACTGCGCCAGTTCGTCCTGGCGATCCTCGCGAAGGGCCCCCGCAACGGGGCGGAGATCATGAACGACATGGAGGCGATGACGCACGGCTGGTGGCGTCCGTCGCCGGGGTCGGTCTATCCGATGCTCGAGGAGATGGTCGCCGACGGCGCGATCCGGCGCCGGGAGGACGGGCGGTACGAGGCGACCCGCAAGACCGAGTTCGCCTGGGGCGCCGGGGCCCCCGCCCCGCGGACCGCCGAGGAGGCCCTGCAGGAGATGCAGGGGCTCGCCGCCTTCCTCGAGGACCTGAGCCAGACCCCGGGCGGACTCCCGGGGACGGCCGGCCCGGAGATCGACCGGATCGTCGAACGGCTTCGCCGACTGAAGAACTAGGGACGAGGAGAACACGGATGCCCGAGGGTGGATCGATCGTCGCAAAGGAGCTCGTCAAGGTGTACGGCGGCAAGGTGCGGGCCGTGGAGGGGGTCTCGTTCGAGGTCCCCCCGGGGGAGATCTTCGGTTTCCTCGGTCCGAACGGCGCCGGGAAGACCACGACCGTCTCGATGCTCTCGGCCGGGCTTCGGCCGACGTCGGGGCAGGCGATCGTCGACGGGATCGAGGTCGGCCGGGACCCGGAGGCGGTCAAGCGACGGATCGGCGTGATCTTCCAGGAGGCGACGGCCGACGGGGACCTCTCCGGACGGGAGAACCTCGAGATCGCCGCGGGCTGCTACGGGATCTCCCGATCGGAGTCTCGGCTCCGTGCGAAGGAGCTCATCGATCAGATGCAGCTCGCCGATGCGGCGGACCGCCTCGCCAAAACCTACTCGGGCGGGATGCGCCGGCGCCTCGAGCTCGCCGTCGGGCTCGTCCACCGGCCGCGGATCCTCTTCCTCGACGAGCCGACCCTCGGGCTCGACCCGCAAGGGCGGGCCGGCTTCTGGAGCTTCATCCAGAAGCTCCGCCAGGAGAACGGAATGACGGTGTTCGTGACCACCCACTACCTCGACGAGGCCGACGGCATGTGCGAGCGGATCGCGATCATCGACCACGGGAAGATCGTCATCCTCGGCACGCCGACCGAGCTCAAGGACAAGGTCGGCGGGGACGTCGTGACGATCAAGACCTCCTCCGAGACGCCGGACGTGACGAACGTCCTGAAGGCGATCCCCGGCGTGAGCTCGATCCAGCGCAAGGAGACGGCCTACCGGGTCAAGTGCGCGAACGGGGAGACGTTCGTCCCGCTCGCCGTCGGCTCGGTGACGAAGGCCGGGGTCGGGGTCGCAGGGGTCACCGTGAAGCGCCCGAGCCTCGACGAGGTGTTCCTCGAGTTCACCGGGCGGGAATTCCGCGAGGAGGAAGGGCCGACGGCGACGGACCGGGCCGTGATGATGGGGCGCGTGCGCGACAACTTCGCGAGGAGGCGGTAGATGCTGCGCGAGTTCGCCGCCCTCACCCGGCGGGAGTTCCTCAAGCTCGCCCGCAACCCGCAGGCGATCTTCACCTCGCTGTTCCTGCCGCTCGTTTACCTGCTCCTGTTCGGCCAGGGGTTCAACATCAACCCGGCGCAGTACCTGCCGCCCGGCACGCCCGCGTCGGTGGGCCTCGCGATCGTCCACTCCTACTTCCGCGGCGCGCCGAACTACTACTCCTACTTCTCCGCGGGGATGGTCGGCTTCGTCGCGCTCACCGCGACGCTGTTCATCGGGGCGAACGTCATCTTCGACAAGCTGTTCGGCATCTTCAAGCGGACCCGCGGGACGCCGGCGCCCACCGCGGCCGTCTTCGGCTCCCGCCTCGTGGCGGGCGCGGCCCAGCCGCTCGCCCTCGCCTTCTTCGTCCTGGGGCTCGCGGTCCTCTTCAAGCACATCCCGGGCCTGAACGGGCTCGACGTCACGGCGAGCGTCACGGCCCTCGGGGCCGGGGAGGTCGTCCTCGCGATCCTCCTCCTCGCCCTGATGTTCGCGACGTTGTTCCTGACGATCGGGATCCTCCTCGACGTCCCGCAGACCTACTTCGCCGCGGTGAACCTGCTCAACCTGCCGGTCCTGCTCACCTCCGACGCGCTCTACCCGTGGGGCTCGATGCCGGCGTGGATGCAGAACGTCTCCCAGTACAACCCGGTCTCTCTCGCCGTGAACGTCATCCGGGAGACCCTGTTCGGGTCGTCGCTCTACCCCTACTCCGCCGGCGTCTACCTCCTGGGCCTCTTCGCCTGGAGCGCCGTGCTGATCGGGATCGCGCTCGTCCTCGTTCGGCGGGCGCTGCGGCCCCTCGAGTAGGCTCCGCGCGGGGGAGGGGGGCGGGGAGCCCCCTCCTCCCAGGGAGCCGACGCCCGCGAGGCCGGCTACTGGACGATCTGGAACGCGTGGTCGAAGGTGTTCAGCGCCTGGGCCGCCCGCACCCAGAGGGGAACGAGCGCCTCGAGCCACCGGGCCCCGTCGATCCCGCCCACATCGAGGGCGCCGGGCCAACCGAGGGACTTGAGGAGCTCCTCCGTGCGCTTCTTCGCGGCGGGGTCGTTCCCGCAGATCAGCATCTTCGGGGTCCCCTCCTTGAACTTCGGGTCCACCATCCGGCGGTTCCCGACGGTGTTGAAGCACTTCACGACCTTCGCCTCCGACGCGCGGCGCTGGACCCGCTCGCCGAGCGAGTCCGTCGTCCCCACGAGGAGCCCGG
>JASHSI010000078.1 GCA_030040915.1 Thermoplasmata archaeon
CCCGTCATCGAGCCGGCCGGGCCGGCCCCCACGACGAGCACGTCGGCGGAGAGGTCTTTCGGCATCGAACTCCTACGCCGGGGGCTACCGGTGCTCCCCGCTCACCCGATCTCGATCGCGCCGACGGGGCAGGCCTTCACGCAGATCTCGCAGCGGGTGCAGATCTTCTCGTCGAAGGTGATCCGGGTCTCGTCGAGGTAGATGCAGTTGAGCGGGCAGACGCCGACGCACGCGCCGCAGTAGATGCAGAGCTGCCCGCTCGACTCGATGTGGCGGCTCTTCTTCGCGGTCGGGGTGCCGGGCATCGGTCGTGAACGGCGACCCACGGTATTAAAGCGTTCCCGCGGGCGGAAATGCGACGCGCCCAAGCCGGCCCCGAGGGGGCCCGCCTTGGTCCGGCCAGGACCGTCCCGGGCCTACTCGGCCGGGTGCTCGGCGAGGTAGCGCTCGGCGTCGAGCGCCGCCATGCACCCGAGGCCGGCGGCGCTCACCGCCTGGCGGTAGCGGTGGTCGTAAACATCCCCCGCGGCGAACACCCCCTCCACGCTCGTGCGGGTAATCGACTCGGTGACGATGTAGCCCTTCGGGTCGAGCGCGATCGCCCCCTTGAACGCCTTCGTCGCCGGCTCGTGTCCGATCGCCACGAAGAGCCCCCCGACCGCGATCTCGCTGACCTTCCCGGTGGGCACGTGGCGGAGCTTGAGACCCGTGACCTTCTCGCCCCCGAGGACCTCGAGGACCTCCGTGTCGAGGCGCCAGGCGATCTTCGGGTTCGCCCGGGCCCGGGCCTGCATGATCCGGCTCGCGCGGAGCTCCGCGCGGCGATGGATGAGGATGACCTGCGAGGCGAACCGGGTGAGGAACATCGCCTCCTCGAGCGCCGAATCGCCGCCGCCGACGCAGGCGATCGGGACCCCCTTGAAGAAGAATCCGTCGCACGTCGCGCACGCCGAGACGCCGTGCCCCCGCAACCGTTGCTCCGAGGGGAGGTCGAGCCACCTCGCGTCGGCCCCGGTCGCGAGCACGAGGGCGTCGGCGAGGAGGGGCGGGGCCGCCCCGAGCTCGAGGCGGAACGGGCGTCGCGTGAGGTCCACCGAGGTGACGTTCGCGTCGACGAACTCGGTGCCGAACCGCTTCGCCTGCGCCCGGAACCGCTCGATGAGCTCCGGTCCCTGGATGCCCTCCGGGAAGCCGGGGTAGTTCTCGACGTCCGAGGTCAGCATCAGCTGGCCCCCGGACGGGACCCCGGAGATGACCACGGGCGCCAACTGGGCCCGGGAGAGGTAGAGCGCGGCGGTGAGCCCGGCCGGCCCGCTGCCTACCACGGCGACCCGGACCCGCCGGGGGGATCCCTCGTCGGTCACGGCCGAGCGAGCGGGCGGTGTTTCATCAAGGTGACGGGGCGGGTTACGGGGGACGGGCCCCGGGGAGCCGGAGCCCCCCGACCCCGTCGGGTTCGGCGTAACTGCCCCGGTGGAAGACGAGCGGCATCCCTTCGCCCGGGAGGTCGATCCAGCGGACCTCCCCGAGGACGAGCCGGTGGTCCCCGCCGGGGTGGACCGACATGACCTCGCACTCGAACCGGGCGATCGCGCCCGGAAGGACGGCGAGACCACCGGGGGTGCGATCGACCGCGAGGCCGCGGTACTTCTCCTCGGAGGGGACCGTCCGAGCGAACCGCTCGGAGAGGGCCCGCTGGTCGGCCGACAGGAAGCTCGCGGCGAACCGGCCGGTCCGCTCGACCACGGGCGTCGAGTCGGCGTCGACCCCGAGCGAGGCGAGGACCGTGGGCGGGTCGAGCGAGACCGAGAGGAGCGCGTTCACGGTGAGCCCGTGGTCGGTTCCGTGCTCCCGGGCGGTGACGACCGCGACCCCGGTCGGCCAACGGCCCATCATCCGGCGGAAGAGGGCCGGTTCGACGCTCGGGGCGGGGTTCATTCGTCCCGCCACCGGAACGCGACGATGGCGAGGAGGGCCACCACGACGCTCAGGACCAGGACCACGGTGAGGTCGAGGACGAACGGCGTGCCGTAGTTGTGGAAGAGGGCGGCCTGGTTCATCCCGTCGATCACGTAGTACAGGGGCAGGGCGTGCGCGACGACCTGCAGGTAGCCGGGGAAGTCCGAGACGGGGAAGAACGTCCCCGAGAGGAACATCATCGGGAACGTCACGATGTTCCCGATGACGGCCGCGCTCTCCGGGGTCTTGGCGACCGACCCGGCGAGCATCCCCAGGGAGACGAAGAAGAACGGGCCCAGGACGAGGAACGGCACCATGGCGAGGTCGAAGCCGACGTGCGCCCCGAACGCGACGTCCCCGACGCCGAGCATCAAGAGGGCGGTGAGGAAGGTGATGAGCACGTACCAGATGATTTTCGACGTGAGCCACTCGCCCTTCGTGAGCGGCGTGAGCGACAGCTGCCGGAAGATGTGGTCCTTGCGGTAGGAGCTCGTGATGTCGACGATGGCGAACATCGGGCTCGTCAGGATCGTGAAGCCGATGAGCCCGGGGACGAGGTAGTCGATCTCGGTGAAGACCTGGGAGCCGACGTTCGCCGTGCCGATCGTGATGATCGTGCTCCCGTGCGCGTAGTTGAGGTTGAACTGGTTCGCGACCCCATCGACCGCGCCGACGACGAGGCCCGAGTCGGCGGCGTCCTCCGGGTCGGTGAACACCGTGACCTGCGTCGCGTTGCCGGCCTCGTAGGCCGAGGCGAACCCGGCGGGGATGACGAGGCCGACCGGATCGCTGTTCTTCGCGAGCCAGCTCGCGAAACCGCCGCTCGCGTTCACGGTCGCCGGGTCGACCTGGGAGATGCTGACCGCGCCGGTCTTGGAGAGCGCCCCCAGGAACGCCTCGGATACGTTCGACCCGTGGTCGAGGTCCTCGACCGGGAGGGAGACCTTGCTCGTCGGGGCGGAGAAGATCGAGCCGAACGTCACGATGAGGATCACCGGGAAGGCGAAGGCGAAGAAGAGCGCGATCGGGCTCCTCAGGTAACCCTTCGAGAAGACCGATAGGTCGGCGAGGATGCGGCGGGGCCTCACGACGCCCCCGGGGGGTGGAGTACCCCTTCGTCCATCCGGCCGACGAGCGAGATGAAGACGTCCTCGAGCGTGTCGGAGCGCGTCGAGAAGCCGCTCCACGGCACCCCCGACCCCTGGACCGCGGCGAGGACCTTCTGGAGGTCGTCCTTGGTCCGGTACTCCACCTCGACCGTCCCGCCGGCGACCTGGACCGGGAGGCGGAGCGTGGCGCGCAGCCGGTCGGCGAGCTCGGGCGGTGCGTCCACGACGAGGCGCTGGGGTCGGCCGTAGCGGCGGATGATCTCCGCCGCGGTCCCCTCGGCGATGATCTTCCCCTGGTGGATGATCGCGACCTGGTCGGCGAGCAATTGGGCCTCCTCGAGGTAGTGGGTGGTCAGGAAGACCGTGCGGCCGTCCGCTTTCAGGCTCCGGACGACCTCCCAGATCGCCCGACGGGCCTTCGGGTCGAGGCCGGTCGTCGGCTCGTCGAGGAAGCAGACCTTCGGGTCGTTGACGAGCGCGAGGGCGAGGCCGAGCTTCTGCTTCTGGCCCCCGGAGAGCGTGTCGTAGTGGGCGTCGGCCTTCTCCGCGAGCTCGACGCGGGCGAGGAGGGCAGGCGGGTCGACCGGCCGGTCGAACAATCGGCCGTAGTAGACCACCGCCTCGCGGGGGGTGATCTTGTCGAGGAAGCGGAAGTCCTGCGGGATCACGCCGACCTTCTCGTGGAGCGCCCGGCCGTCGGACCACGGATCGAGGCCGAGCACCTCGACCGAGCCGCCGGTCCTCCTCCGCAACCCCTCGAGGATCTCCACCGTCGTGGTCTTCCCGGCCCCGTTCGGCCCGAGGAAGGCGAAGACGGCCCCCTGGTCGACGGTGAAGCTGATCCCGTCGACCGCATGGACCGGCCCGTAGCTCTTCGTGAGCCCGTCGACCCGGATGGCATCGGTCACGGCCGCGGACGAACGGTGGGGGTTATCATGCTACCCCCGGCGCGGGGGCACGAAAGCGGGTTACCCGGTCCTCAGCGCCACGGCGACCCCGGGCTCCGCCCGGACCTTCCCCCACGCCCCACGGAGCTCGACCGGCCCTGGCCCGGTCCACGTAGTGGTAAGGCTCCCGTCCCGCCACGCGAGCGAGAGCGTCCCGTTGCCGAGGCGGATCCCGTCGGCCGTCGCCGAGCGCCACCGGGAGGGGAACCTCGGCCGAATCTCGATCGCTCCCTCCGACAGCTTCGGTGTGATCCCCCAGAGGGTCTCGAACAGGATGGAGAGGAACGGGGCGACGCTGAACCCGAGGAGGAAGCAGGCGTCGAACGGCTCGGGGCGGTCCCCGTCGTAGCACTCCGCCGCGTACCCACCCTCCTCGTCGAACCGCCGGGCGATCGTCGAGAGGTAGTCGACCCCGAGGTCGAAGGCTCCCGATCGTAGGGCGGCGTCGGCGGCCCACGCCGTCGCGATCGTCCAGACCTGGCCGTCGTGATAGGCGTGCGGATCGTAGGTGGGGTCCCGGTTGGAGAGCGTCCTCACCCCCCACGGGGTAGAGAGATCGGGAGCGCGCGCGCGTTCCACGATCGCGCTCTCCTCGTCCGGGTTCCAGATCCCGCGTCCGATCCCTCGGAGAGCGTTCGGTCGGACCTTCGGGACGGGCCCCCCATCCGGCCCGATCGTGTCGAAGGCGTATCCCTCCTCGGGCCACCAGTAGCGCGCGGCGAGCGCGGCGCGGAGCGCCCCGGCCCGGGCCTCGAGGGCCGCGGCCGGCCCCGACCCGAACGCCCGGTCGAGGGCGGCCATCGAGTCGAGCGCCTCGAGCCAGAGGACCTCGACGTCGATCGCGTGGGCCCGCCGGTCGGTCGAGTCCCAGATCGTCGTGTCGGCCGCGTCGATCCCGACGCGCACCTCGCCGACCTCGGTCTCGCGCCGCATCGCGGCGACCTCGCCCCCGTGGGTGAGGAGGCCGGTCGCGGGGTCGACCTTGTCGAGCCCCCAGGCGAGCGCCCGTTCGAGGTTCGGCCGCACCGACCGCGCGAAGTCGAGCGAGCCGGTGTGGTCGACGTGCCGGCGCACGATCCCGGGGTAGTACAGGGTGGTGTCGGAGGTCCCGTAGAGGAAGACCGGACCCGGGGCGACCTGCATCGGGACCTCGCCCGGACGACCCCCGAGCACGGGGATCGAGGCCCGCGCTTGGAAGCGGAACGCCGTGGCGATCGACCGCTCGACCCATCGCGAGTCCCCGAGCCACTCGACTGCGGGGAGCATCCAGGCGAGGTCCCGCCCCCAGACCGCGGCGTACCAAGGGAACCCCGCCACGAGCCCGGCGATCGACGGGTCCGGTTCGGCGTAGAGCCTTCGGAGCGCGGCACGGGCGGACCGATACCCCGCCTCGAGCCCGGGGGCATCGGGGAACGCGAGGCGCGGCGCGCGGGCCTCCCAATCGGCGAACGTCCGGTCGATCGCCGGCCGGCGCTGCTCCTCGGCAAGCGGCGGCCCTCGATGGGCGAAGGTCGGATCGAGGAGGCCCCCCACGATGCGCACGTGGAACTCCGAGGTTGCTCCGGGCGCGATCTCGGTCCGCCAACGGAAGCCGATCGGGCCAACGGTACCCTCCCGCCGCTCCCCCGACCAGCGGGAACCGCCCGCCGAGGCGGTTTCCACCTCGGGGTGCGTTTCGACGGTGAGCGCGAAGCCGAACGATCGGACCCTCCAATGAGCCCCGTCCCGCTCGGCGCGGTACTCCCTCGGCTTGATCCCCTCCATCGCGACCGGCGCGAGGAACGGATCGAACCCGAGATCGATCTCGGCGCGGACCGGGCGTTCGCTCGGGTTCCCGACCGAGAGGGTGCGGCAGATGGCCCGACCTTCGAACGGGAGCCGGACCTCGTCGTGGACCGTAAGACCGGCCACGACGTGGTCCGATTCCATCCCGCCGTGCGTGTGGAGGAGCGAACGGATGGTCGACCGGCCCAGCTCCGAGCCGTTCCCGTCGGCGCGGACGTGGGTCAACCAAGGGCCGGTGAGGCGGACGCACTGGGAGTAGGCGCCGCCCCAGTCGACCGGGGCCCCCCGGGTCTCCCGGACGTAGGACCATTCGCCGGCCCCGTTGAGCATCACGAACCCCACGAGGCCGGAGACCAGGACCGGGCGTCCGGGTCCCGGGACCCTCGAAGGAGCCCGGTCCGGGCGCGTCGCGCCCGCGTCCGCCCCTCCGCTCACGGGCCCCGGACCGAATCGTGGATCTCGATCCAGACGAGGGGCGGGATCGCCGCGCTCTGGAGCTCGAGCCGCAGGACATGGGTGCCCGGGCCGACGGGGAGCAGCTCCGCCTCCAGGCGCATCGACTGCCCGAGCGTGAGGCGGAACGGATGGGCCGAGTCGATGTCCGAGAACCGGACCGGTTCCGCGCCCGCCGCGCGAACGCGCGAGCGCTCGGCCGGGACGAGCGTCCCGTCTACGAACAGCCGGAGGGCCTTGAACGCGCCGAGCCGTAGCGGTGGGTTCGTGAGCGTGAAGGCGATCCCGTAGGGGGTCCGGACGAGCGAGCGGCGCTCGTAGAAGGCGTGCTCGAGGAAGCGGGCTACCCGGGCGAGCTCGAGGAGGGAGGCCGCGCCGAACTCGTGGTCGATCGTGACGGCCTGGCGGAGGAGGGAGAGGTCGAGGGGGATCCCGCGGAGGCTCATCCCGCGCCGGTATCCACCGGTGGCTGATAACACCGGGAGCTTCCCGCCCCGCCGGGATCGGCTCGTTTCCCGTCAAGCCGGGGCGTTGCGCCCGCCGCAAGCCACGGCCGTCGCCCAAACCTCATATCGGAGGTGGCCCCGCCCCCGGGAACCACCGGAGCCATCCCGACATGCGCCGGAGCTTTTCGGAAGCGCTCGCCCACGCCCCGCTCCTCCTCGAGCCGACGCCGCCTTCCGCTCGAGCCTCGGCCCACCGGGCCGCCGAGCATCTGGAGCAGGTCGCTGCCCTCGTCCGCCGTCTCCCCCGGATCGACCTCATCGACGTGCCGGAGCTCGTCGACGAGAACCACGAGGGCCGGCCGTACTACCGGTCCGGGGACCCGCGATCGTTCGCGCAGCGGCTCGGCGCGGCGACCGATTGCCCGGTCGCCGTGAACAAGGTCGTCGCCCACCTCGATTCCGCCCCGGCGGTGGAGGCGTGGGCCCGCGAGACCGTGGGGCTCGGCCTCCGCCAGGCGATCCTCGTCGGGGGGTCGAGCCGGTACATCCCCTACCCCGGACCACCGGTGGTTGAGGCGAACCGCGTGGCCCGGCCGGTCTTCGCCGCTGCGGGGGGTGGGATTGGGAACATCGCGATCCCCCAGCGGACCGGCGAGGCCCACCGGCTCCTCGCGAAGACCCGGGCCGGGGCGACGTTCTTCACGACCCAGATCCTCTTCGACAGTCGCGCGGCGCTCGAGATGATCGAGGAGTACGACGCGCTCTGCCGAACGGAGGGGATCGCCCCCGCCGCCGTGATCCTTTCCTTCGCGCCCATCATCGACGAGGGGGACGTCGAGTTCATCCGATGGCTCGGCGCCGAAATCGCGGAGGAGGCCGAGCGGGAGATCCTGGGCGGCGGGGAGGGGGACGCGTCGCCGCAGCGCTCGGTCCGCCACTCCCTGAAGATCTGGGAGGAGGTCCACCGGGGCATCGTATCCCGAAAGCTCGCCGTCCCGGTGGGAGTGAACGTCGAGGAGATCATGCCCCGCCACTTCGGCGCGGCCGCGGCGCTCGCCGAGGCGTTCAGCGAGAACCTGCGGGCGTAGGACCCGACTGGCCACCCGGCGGGAGGTCGCGGCGGACCTCTCGAGACCGGCCAGCGCCGAGGTGGTCCAGCTCGCCACCACCTGCTCAACCATCGGCCCGTTGGTGAACCCGCGACTAACTGTCTATTTATAGTATCTCAAACATACTATAATCGACAATCCCTATCGGAGGGAGAGGAATGACCGAGAACGTTGAAACCCCCTGCGTGGAGCTCGCCTGGACGCCGACCGCCGACCCCTTCTGGCCGTTCGACCGCTTCTACGGTCGCCGGGCCGGGGACCTCGGATTCCCGACGGGGCTCGGGGCGTTCCCCGGCTTCGGCGCGGCCCCGCGGTTCCGCACCGACATCGTGGAGCACGAGGACGCCTTCGAGGTGGTCACGGACCTCCCTGGCATCCCGAAGGAGAAGATCGAGGTCGTGGTCCAAGGCGACGAGCTGAGGATCCACGCCGCGGTCGCGGACCCCAAGGAGAACGGGACGAACTTCGTGCAGCGCGAGCGGCTCGCGGTCGCGTTCGACCGCACCTTCCAGCTGTCCGAGCCGACGACCGCCTCAGCGATCCAGGCAAAGTTCGAGAACGGCGTGCTCTCGATCCGGGTCCCAAAGCCGAAGGCCGTGCCCGAGGAGCGGGTCGCCGTTGCCTGAGCTCCCCCACCCCCTCCCCTGGCCGTCCGGCCCGGAGCCGCCGACTCCCGGCGGTCCCGGGTTCCCCCGGACGGCCCCCCGAGGCGCCACTCGCCTCCCCCCGCGCTACCCCAATCGGCCGCTCGCTCCCCTCGGGAGCCGGCGGAGCCCGAGGGAGTTGACGAGGACGATCGTCGAGGAGAGGCCCATGGCGGCCGCCCCGACGATCGGTAGGGCATAGAAGAGCCCGGTCCCGGCGAGCGGTACGAGGGCGCCGGCCGCGACCGGAAGCAGCACGGCGTTGTACCCGACCGCCCAACCCAGGTTCTGCCGCACCTTCGCCACCGTCCTCGACCCGACCTCGAGCGCGACGACGACCCCGTCGAGCCCCGGCCGCACCAGGAGGACCTGACCGGCCTCCTGGGCGACGTCCGGCCCGGTCGCCAGGGCCATGCCGAGATCGGCGGCGGCCAGCGCCGGGGCGTCGTTCACCCCGTCCCCCACGAAGGCCACCCGGTGTCCGAGGGCCTGCTCCCTTCGGAGGATCTCGAGCTTCCCCGCAGGGGTGAGCCCCGCGTGAACTTCGGTGATGCCCACCGACCGGCCGATGCGGGCGGACGCCTCGGCCCGGTCTCCCGTGACCATCACGACCCGCCTCCCATCCCGTCGGAGCCGGTCGACCGCCTCGCGGGCTCCCGGCGCCAGCGTCTCGCGGAATTGGAGGTGGCCCGCCGGAGCGCCCGCGACCCGGATCACGGAGGCGCTAGGACCGGCCGAGTCCGGGTTCGATCCCTCCGCTTCGATCGAGACGGGCCGCCCGTTCCACATCCCCGACACCCGGCCCGGTACGGCGACGACCCCGGAGACGGGCGCGGGAGTGAGGCCCTTCTCGCGCGCCGACCCCACGATCGCCCGGGCGAACGGGTGGGCGATCGTCGCCTCGAGCCCCGAGGCGACGGCGAGGAGCTCCGATTCCGTCCATCCGGGCTCGGCCCGCACGCGGGCGAGCTCCGGCCGCGCGCTGGTGATCGTACCGGTCTTGTCCATCAGGACGACATCGATCGCGGCCGCCCGCTCGAGGGCTTCCGCTCCCCGGAAGAGGACCCCTTCCTCCGCCGCCCGGCCCGTGCCGGCGAGGATCGCGGCCGGGGTCGCGAGACCGAACGCGCATGGGCAGGCCGTGATCACGACGCTCACCAGCACGAGCACCACGATCGCGATCCCCGCGCCCGCGAGGGCCCAGCCGATCGCCGCCACCGCGGCGATCCCGAAGACGAGGGGAACGAACCGCTCGCTCAGGCGGTCGGCGGTCCGGCGGAGCGGCATTCGGCTCGACTCGGCCTCGGAGAGCAGCCGGCCGACCTCGGCGAGGAACGTGGACGCTCCGACCTTCTCGGCCCGTATCTCGAGCCGTCCGGGTCCGTTGAGCGACCCCGCGATCACGGACCCGCCCGGGCCCTTCGGGACGGGCCGGGGCTCGCCCGTCAGGAGGGATTCGTCGACCTCGGACGTCCCGGCGACCACCGGCCCGTCCGCGGGGACGCGCCCGCCCGGCGGGACCGTCGCGACATCGCCGACCCCGACCTCCTCCGGCGCGCAGGTGAGCGTACGCCCCCCCCGGACCACCTCGACCCGGGCCGGCAGGAGCTCGTTCAACCGGAGGAGCGCGCTCGAGGCCCTCCGACGGGTCTTCAGCTCGAGGAAGTGGCCGGTGAGGAGGAGCGTGAGGATGAGCGAGGAGGCGTCGAAGAATTCGACGGAGGGAAGCCGCCCGGGGAGCGCCAGGACCGCGACGCTGTAGCCGAAGGCGAGGCTCGACCCGGTGGCGACGAGGAGGTCCATGTTCGGGACCCGGGTCCGGAGGGCGTCCCACGCCCCGCGGTAGAACTCGAGGCCGACGTACCCCTGGACCACGGCCGCGAGCGCGAGCTCCGCGAAGGCCGCCCCCGGGAACCGGAACGCGTAGACGAGGAGGACCACCGCGATCGCGAGCGGCCATCCGACGGCGAGCCGCCGCGCGAGGCGGCGCTCCGCCCGGTCCGGATCGGAGAACTCGGCGAGGCAGGTCGAGCTGCAGAAGTAGTAGGTACGGCCCTCGCGCAGCAGCGTGAGCTCGGCGGAGGACGCCTCCACCGACATCCCGCAGACGGGGTCGGTGGCCATCTCAGGGCGGGCGCTGGGCGAGGAACCTCTCGCGGCACGCCGCCGAGCAGAAGTAGGTCCGCACCCCGTCGCGGTCGGCGAAGAACCGCGCCTTCTCCGTCTCGACCGTCATCTGGCAGATCGGGTCCTTCACCTTCGGCATGGTCCGCTGCCCCCTACCCCTTCCTCACCGGGGCGCCCACGGTCGCCCCCTCGGAGGACTCGGCCGGGGGCTCTTCGGCCTGCTCGAGGTCGAGGAGGTGGCCCATCCGGCGCTGTTTCGTCAACAGGTAGGGGCGGTCGTGGTCGTTCGGCGGGATGATGAGCGGGACCCGGTCGATCACCCGGACCCCGTGCCGTTTCAGGTCGTTGATCTTGTCGGGGTTGTTCGTGAGGACGCGGACCGAGCGGACATGGAGCGCGTGCAGCATGTCGGCCGCGATCGCGTAGTCGCGCTCGTCCGGATGGAAGCCCAACAGCTCGTTCGCCTGCACCGTGTCGTAGCCGGCGTCCTGGAGTTCGTAGGCCCGGATCTTGTTGGCGAAGCCGATCCCTCGGCCCTCCTGGCGCAGGTAGAGGACGACCCCCCGCTCCCCCTGGCCGATCCACCGCATCGCCTCGAGGAGCTGGTCCCGGCAGTCGCATCGCAGGGAGCCCGCGACGTCGCCGGTCAGGCATTCGGAGTGGATCCGGACCAGGACCTCCTCCTGGTCGAGCACGTCCCCGTGGACGAACGCCGCCTGGTCCCGGGCCTCGGTGGCCCCCTGGAAGGCGACGACCTGGTAGTCGCCGAAGCGGCTCGGGAGCTGGGCCACGGCGACCAGGCGGACGCACCCCTCCGCCGGGTCGGGGCAGCGGTGCTCCCGGCTCTCCTTCACGAGCCGGGCGGCCGCCTCGGGGGAGATCCCCATGGGCTGGGTCAGCGGGGCCGGGGCTTAAGAGGGCGGTGGACCGGACGCCATCGGGGGGTCGACCCCCCCGTCGGCGCGCCAGCCTTATCCCCCGAACGACCCGTCGCGCCCGGTCGATGGACCTCTTCACCCACGTCCTCATCGCCTACCTGATCGCCTACGGGATCTGGGGGCCGCACGGCCTCCAGTACATCGCCGCCGGGGCGCTCGCGGGCGGGCTCCCGGACGCGGACGCCCTCTTCTTCCCGCTCGCGCGCCGCTTCCCCCTCCTCCGGCACCACGGGATCACCCATTCGATCACGGGGGTGACGATCATCGCGGCCGGCGGGGCGTTCCTCGTCCCCCCGCTGTTCGCCGCGGTGATCGGGCCGTCGTTCGCCCACGGCTCGACGCTCTACTACTTCCTCGCGATGGAGGCCGGCGGGCTGAGCCACGTCTTCCTCGACGGCTTCACCCACTACTCCGTCCCGCCGTTCGCGCGGTTCCAGGGCTTCGAGCTCCACCTCGACGCGGACCGGGCGATCAACCTGAGCACGCTCGTCATCACCGCCCTCTCCTACTGGCTGATGGTCTACGAGCGGGGTCGGGTCCCCGTCGCCGTCTGGGAGATGACGGCCTGGGGCCTCCTCGCGTTCTACTTGGGCTACCTCGCGGTCCGCGGCGCTGGGCGCTTCCGGGCCGGTCAGATCCGGAAGCGGGAGGGATACGACGCGGTCATCCCGACCGGGAACCCGTTCGTCTTCCTCCTCTCGGGAGAGAAGACCGAGGGCGGGGTGACGCGACTGAGGTGGGCCCGCGTCCACGTGCTGCGCGGCCGGGAGGAGGCGCCCCAGGACCTTTCGGTCCAGCGGGAGAACGCGGCGACCGGGCCGGTGGCGAGCGCCCAGGAGGCGCTCGACCGCAGCTACGGGCCGTCCCTGAAGAAGGGGTGGGTCCTCGCCGAGACCCACCACTTCGCCGAGGTGAAGAGCGCCCCGGGCCACTTCACGGTCTTCTGGTACTCCCTCGAGTTCTCGATGCTCGGCCGGGCGGCCGGGGTCATCGCCCGCGTCGACGCCTCCACCGGGGCCGTGGAGACGAAGTCGGCGTGGCTCTCGCCGAAGCGGTTCCTCTCGTAGCGGCGACGGCGCCGGGGGGTCGACCTACTTCGTGTAGGCCATCCGGTAGCTCGGGCTCACGACCTGGCCGCCCTCGACGATGATGTAGTCGCGCTCGATCGGCCGGCCCGCGAAGAAGCGGGTGAGGCAGTCCTTGATCCCGGCCGCGTAGCGCGCCTGGGCCTCGAGCGTCGTCCCCGAGACGTGGACGGTGAGCGCGTGGTTCGGCATCTGGCGCCACGGGTGGTCCGACGGCGCCGGTTGGGGGTACCAGACGTCCCCCGCGTAGCCGGCGAGGTGGCCGGAGCGCATCGCATCGGCGAGCGCGTTCGTGTCGATGAGCTTCCCCCGGGCGGTGTTGACGAGGTAGGCACCCGGCTTCATTGCCGCGAGCCGCTCCTTCCCGAAGAGGCCGTCCGTCTGGGGGGTCAAGGGACAGTGGAGGGTGATGACGTCGCAGCGCGGGATCAGGTCGTCCAAGAGGGCGTAGTCGATCTGCAGGAACGCCTCCTCCACCGTGGTAAGGCGGCGGAAATCGTAGTAGAGGACGTCGACGTCGAACCCCTTCAGTCGGATCGCCACGCGCTGTCCGATCCGGCCCGCGCCAACGATCCCGACCGTCTTCCCCTCGAGGTCGTGGGAGCGGGCGGCGGCGGCCGCGATGTCCCACTTCCCCTCGACCACCTGGCGGTAGGCGGGGAGGTAGTTGCGCACGAGCGTGAGCATCTGCATCACCGCGTGCTCGGCGACGCTCACGACGTTCGATCCGGTGATCTCCGCGACGGTGATCCCCCGCTCCGCGGCCGCGGCGAGGTCGACGTGGTCGGAACCGACCCCGGCGGTCAGGACGAGCTTGAGCTTCGGCGCGGCCGCGATCCGCGCCCGGGTGACGTACGCCGGCCAGAACGGGGTCGTGACGAGGACGTCGGTGTCGGCGAGCTGGCGGTCGAGCTCCGCCTCCTTCTCCGTGATCGCCACGACCCTGTGGCCGGCGGCCTCGAGGAACGGACGGAGACCGAGCGCGTTCTCGGCGGCGGCCAACAGGCGCGGCTCGTGAGCGGCGGCCTCCCCTCCGGCGTAGAGCACCATCAGGACCTTCATCGCGCGCCCCCCCTCCTCCTTCCGTGCGCGGTATCCGGCCCGGCCTATTTGAAACGGGAAGGTTCCCCGAGCGACGGCCGAGCGCCCGCCCGGCCAACTCCCCCCTACCGGGCGGTCCCGACGACCGCGAGCGCCGGCGCCAGGACGCCGAGGAACGGGAGCGCCGCGACCGTGTCGGAGGCGGCGGGCAGGGCAAGGAGGTAGCCCGCGATCGGCCCGACGAGGACGAGGAGCTCGAGCGCGTAGAGGGCCGAGCTCGCGCCGAGGGCCGCGGAGCCGATCCGCCGCGCCTCCCACCCGAGCCCGAAGACGAGCCCGAGGCTCCCGACCCAGGCGAGGACGAACGCGGCGAGGGCGAACTCCACCGCGAGCCCCCCGCCGACCGAAGTGGAGGGCACGTGGTCCCGGACGCAGCTCACGGTCGCCCCCGGGGCGCCGGTGAAGCACCCGGCGAGGTCGCTCGCCGACCCGCTCACGTAGGCCGCGGCCGCGAGGAGCAGGAGGAGCCCGATGGAACCGACCAGGCAGAGCGTCGACGCGATCCGGAACCGGCGGTCGGCCGAGCGCAGGGCCCGGAACCCGGAGCGGTAGGCCACCAGGCAGAGGAAGAGGAGCCCGGCGGCGGCTACGATCGCCCCGAGCTCGACGCTTGCCGGGTCGTCCCCCGCCCCGGGGGCGAAGTGGGCGGCGAGGAGGAGGGCCGCGGGCACGACGAAACCGAGCACCCCGCCGGCGAGGCCGAAGAGGCCCCCCAAGAACAGGCGTCGTCGCCCGGTCCGGTCCCCGGGCGCCCGGGGCGCGGGCGTCCCGCTCACGCCGCGCCGCCCCCGAAGAGGGCGTCGAACTCCCCGACGGGCGGCGAACCGAAGCCGAGGAGGTGGTCGTGGAACGCCCGGAGGCTACCGGCGAAGCGCGAGGCGAGGTGTCGGTCGCGGGCGCGGCGAATCGCGAGCTTCCCCAAGGTGTAGCAGTAGTACTCCGGGTCGAACGTCCCCCGGATCGCCTCCCGCTCCGCCGGGAGGCGCTCGAAGTGGGCCTCCCGCTGGAAGAGCTCGGTCGCCCGCTCCACGGTCCACCCGCCGGTGTGGAGGCCGATCGAGGCGATGAGCCGGCAGTCCCGCAGCAGGGCGTCGTGGAGCATCGCCGCCTCGGCGGAGGGGTCCCGGCCCCCGACCCCGGCCTCGACCGCGAGCTCCTCGCAGTAGTGGGCCCACCCCTCGGTGAAGGCGTTCGACAGGTAGACCCGGCGCGCGAGGGACGCGGCGTACCGGCGGTGGTGGAGGAACTGCAGGTAGTGCCCCGGGTAGACCTCGTGGACCGTGACGTTCCGCAGCATCGGGCGGTTGAGCGAACGGAGCCACTCCTCCTGGCGCTCGGGCGTCCACTCGGGGTCGACCGGCGTGACGAAGTAGATCCCCTCGTCCCCGTGCTCCTCGAACGGCCCGGGCGGGTTCATGCTCGCCGTCGAGAGGGCCCGACCGTACGACGGGGTCTCCTCGACGCGGCAGCTCTCCGGCTCCGGGATCGTGGCGAGGTCGTGCTCCCGCACGAACGACCGGGCCTCCGAGACGAACCGCTGCGCGATCGGGACCAGGTCGTCCGCCGTCGGGTGGTCCCGGTAGAGCGTCTCGAGGAACCCTTCCACGCCCGGCCCGCCCGGCGCCCGACGGGCGAGCTCGGTGAGGCGCGCCTGGTTCCTGGCGAGGTCCCTCTCCCCCTCGGCGAGGATCTCCCGGAACGGGGTCCGGATTCCCTCGCGCACCCACAGGAGCCGCTGGAACCGCTCCGCCCCGAGGGCGAACTCCGGCGTCGTCCGGGGCGCCCACTCCTCCTTCAGGCGACCGAGGAACCTTCCGACCGCCGTCTCCGCCCGGGCCCGCGCCTCGGTGAGATCCCCGGCCTCGGCCGGCGCCCGGCGCCGGGCGAACGCCTCCACCTCGTCGAAATGGGACGATAGTCCGCCCCCGATCGACAGGCCCAGCTTGACGAACGGCTCGGGGAGGCGCTCCTCGAGGCGGGCTTGGCCGGCGTCGAGCAGGCGAGGAAGCCCCGCGAGCGAGGCGGTCATCGCGCGGACCCGGTCGGCAGGAGGCGCGTAGTCCCGGACCAGGTAGGAGGTCAACGAGCCGGCGCCCAGGTAGGACATCGGGTTCAGGTCGAGGTCGCGCGCGTCGCGCAAGGAGAAGACCGCCCCGTCGAGCAGGAGCTCGAGGAGGTGGAGGTCGAGTCGGCGGCCCTCCGGGAGCTCCTCGGCGAGGGCCCGCAGCTCCCCGAGGAGGCGGTCGGTCCGGCCGAGCCATTGGTCGGTCGCCGCCTTCGAGAGGTCGGGGAGCCGGCCGTCGTAGTCGTGCCGGCCGAGGAAGACCGCGTAGCCGGGCTGGAGCTCGAACAGCTGAGCGACGACCGTTCGCTCGAGCGGCGCCAAGGGGTCCGCCGCGCCGGCGCGTCCGTTGGGGGTACTCCGCGGCATCGGGCGACCGCCGGGAATCCCGCATCGCCATAACGTCGCCCGGAAACCATCGGGCGCCGTCGCTAGTCGATCCACTTCATCCGGCAGTGGGCACAGTAGCCGGCCGTAAGGCCGTGGCCGCAGACGAAGCAGCGGGCCGGAGTCTCGCCGTCCGGGTTCGGCGCGACGGAGCCCCGGCCCGCCCCGGCGCCCGATCCGGACCGTAGCTCGGGGGCGACGGGCTCGACCGGCGCGGGGTCGGGGGACGAGGCCGCGTCGGCCGGAGCCTCGGGCGGCGCCCCGCGTCCGCCTCCCGCCGGCGCCACCGGTTCCGCCGGGGCGTCGGGACGGCGGCGGAGCCGGCGAAGAAACGATGGCATCGTCCATCAATTCCCGGCGAGGGCCATTATAGGTTTCCCGCTCGCCGGCTCGCTTTATGCACGGCGCCCGATGCGGGGGCCGTGCCCTCGAAGCCGAGCGAGCGCCTCGTGGAGCTCGGGCTCACGCTGCCCCCGCCGGCCCCGCCCATCGGCTCGTACGTCCCCGTCGTCGCGGAGCGCGGGCTCGCCTGGGTCTCCGGTCAGATCGCCACCCAAGGCGGTAAGGCGCTCCACGCGGGCCTCGTCGGGGGGTCGGTCGACGTCGCCACGGCCCGCGACGTCGCCCGGCTCGCCACGCTGCAGGCGCTCGGGGCACTCTCGGAGAGCTTGGGCTCGATCGACCGGGTCCGGCGCGTGGTCCGGCTCGGGGTGTACGTCGCCGTCGCCCCGGGGTTCGACCGGCCCCACGAGGTCGCGAACGGCGCCTCCGACCTCCTCCGGGAACTGTTCGGGGAGGACGGCCGACCGGCCCGGGCGTCGTTCGGGGTCGCCTCGCTCCCCCTCGGCGCCCCGGTCGAGGTCGAGCTCACCGTGGCCGTCGACTGAGCGCGGATGGAGCCGAGCGCGTTCCCGGGCGTCTATCGGAGCGGCCGCGACCTCTACACGATCAACGCCCTTCCCGGCGAGTCGGTCTACGGCGAACCCCGCCGGACC
This sequence comes from Thermoplasmata archaeon, assembly GCA_030040915.1. Classification (GTDB taxonomy): domain Archaea; phylum Thermoplasmatota; class Thermoplasmata; order Lutacidiplasmatales; family UBA184; genus Lutacidiplasma. The sequence goes on from JASHSI010000078.1 coordinate 17,148, forward strand.
GAAGGCGGGAAGGAGTACCGGCAGTGGGACCCGTTCCGCTCCAAGCTCGCCGCCTACCTCCTCAACGGGGCCCGCCCGCCGCTCTTCGAGGGGATCCGATCGGCGCTCTACCTCGGCGGCTCCCACGGGACGACGGTGAGCCACCTGGGCGAGATCCTCCCCGACGCCCCGATCTTCGTGATCGAGAAGAGCCCCCGCTCGTTCGCCCCGCTCCTCGCGCTCTGCAAGCGGCGCGCGAACCTCCTCCCCATCCTCGCCGACGCGCAGCTCCCCGAGCGGTACGCCGCCGACGCCGGGACGGTCGACTTCCTCTACCAGGACATCGCCCAGCGGGGCCAGGCCCGGATCTTCTCCGAGAACGCCGACGCCTGCCTCGCCTCGGGCGGCCGCGGCCTCCTCATGCTCAAGGTTCGCTCCGTCTCCCAGTCGCGGAGCGCCCCGTCGGTCCTCGCCGAGGCGCGCCGGGAGCTCTCGGCCCACCGGTTGCGGGTCGGCCCCGTCGTCGACCTCGCCCCGTTCTCCCGCGACCACCTGGCGCTCCCCGTGACCGCGTAGCGCCCATCTCCCATCGTTCGACGCGAGGCCGCGGACCAAGTACCTCGGCGGGGCTCGCGCCCTCCGGTGGTTGCCGTGCGGACGCCCTCGACCGTTCGAACCTGGGACCTCGCCCTGCCGATCGTCGCCCTCGCCGTGCTGGTCGCGATCCCGGCCGCTTCGCCGGGAGCGACCGACCGGGGAATCGCCGGCCGCCCGGTCCCCTCGGACCCGGTCAGCACTCGCGCGTCCGCGTTGGTCCGACCGACCGTCAACGTCCCCCCGCTCTCGGTCCAGATCATCCTGCCGAACATCGTCTGGCCGGTCGAGTCGACGGTCGTCTCGGCGCTTGCCTACGGGGGGGTGCCGTTCGAGGGTCCCAGCCGGGCCTACCGGTTCCTCTGGAGCGCGTCGACCGGGATCTCGGGCACCGACCCGTCGTTCGAGTTCATCGCCCCGGTCTCGGGGACCGTGATCGCGACCGTGCGCGTCTGGGACGCCCTGAACGACACGGTCGAGGCGTCGATCGCGATGGACGTGAAGGCGGGGCCGATGATCGCGCTCGAGCCCGCGATCGGGGCGACCGACACGGACCTGCCGATCCCCTTCTCCATCGCGGTCGCGGGGACGAGCCCGCCGTTCAACCTGATGTGGACGACGCTCCCCGGGGGCGCCCACAACAAGTCCCAGATGGCGGAGCCGGGGACCGTCCAGGTCCACGGGTCGAGCCACAGCCCCGGGTACGACTGGGTCGAGGCGAACGTCACCGACGGCGACGGCCTGAGCGCGTCGGTCGAGGGGGTCATCGCGCAGGTGAACCCCCTGCCGACCCTCGAGCTCGACCCGCCGTACCCCGCCCCTGCGGTTGGGGAGCCGACGGCGGTCGACGGGCTCGTCGCCGGCGGCACGCCCCCGTTCTCCTGGACCGTCGAGTCGAACCTCCCCACCGCGGACGACGCCGGCGCCTCGGCGACCGACGTCCCGAACGGGACGATCGGATGGAGCGCCCGCTACCTCGCGCCGGGCGCCGCCATCCTCCTGGTCCAAGTGGTCGACGCCTGCGGAGCGATCACCTGGTCGAACCTCACCTTCCCGGTCGCCGGGACGCTCGACCCCGCGCTCCTCCTCCCGCCGTCCGGAGCCGTCGTCGGGGCCCCGCTCAACCTGACCGTGAACCTCTCCGGGGGCTCCCCGCCGTACTCGTACGCGCTCCGCCTCTCCGACGGCGAGTCCGGTAGCGGCGTCGCGGCGACCCCGGGCCCCATCGAGTTCGTCGCGTTCCCCCGCGCGCCGGGTCAGCTGTCGATCTCCGTCGAGATCCGGGACGCCGCGGCCTCCACTGAGATGCTCAACGGGACCGTCGATGTCCGGGCCGCGGATCCACCGCCCCCGGCGGTCCGGACCGCCGCACCCTCCCCGTGGCCGTCCGTCGCCGGGGTCGCCGCGCTCGGCCTCTTCCTGACCGTCGGCCTCGGCTGGGCGTTCTGGCGTCGACGGCGGGGACCGCGCGGACCGGACCGGGAACCCGCAGCGCGCGCGGCCGAGATCGTCGGGCGCCTCCTGCGGGAGGGGGATGGGATCGATCCGCTGACGCTCCGCGTACTCGCCGAGGAGGAGGGACTCACGCCGGGCGAGATCGACTCGGCGGTCGATTCGCTCCGGACCAACGGTCGCCTCCTCGTCGAGAGCGGCTTCGAGGGTTCGGAGAGCTGGCGGTGGAGGCCGGACCCGACGGCCGCGGCGCCGACCCCCGGGGGCTCGCCGTGAGGCGGCCGGTCCGGGCCGGGACGTGGGCCGCGTCGGCCCTCGCCTTCCTCCTTATCGTGGTCGTGGCGGGGCCGGGCACCTCGGCGACACCACTGGCCCCCGTTCCCGGCGGGAGGTCGGCCGATGGACCGGTCGCCGACACCGCGTCGAACGACTCGGCCGTACAGAACTTTTCGGCGGCGATGAACCGCCTGGTGGCCCTCATCGGGGCCGCCGGCGGCGCGGTCCTCGCGGTGGCGTGGGCGAGGGTCGCGATCAGCTGGTTCTCCTCGGACGTCACGAAGAAGGTACAGGCGAAGGACCGGGCGCGGGACGCGCTCATCGGGACGCTGATCTTCGTTGCGGCGCTGAGCGGGCTCATCTGGGCGCTCGCGACCTGGGTGCTGAGCGGCACCTAGGGACCGGCGATGACCGACGTCGTCGGGCCGATCGTCCAGGCGGTCCTGTTCGCCCTGTTCGCGGGGCTCACCCTCGCGCTGCAGGAGATCACCGGCCCGACCTACCAGGGGCTCCTCGTCCCGGAGCTCGCGCCCTCCGCGCTCTTCCCGCCGTTCCCCGGCGGTGCCGGCTCGTTCTACGCCCGTCCGATCGCCTTCTCCGAGTACCTGCTCGTCCACGTCGCGGACCCGGCGGTCGTGCTGGTCGCGCTCGCCCTCGGGCTCCTCTACCTCGCCCGCTCCTTCCTTGGTCGCGAGCTGGTCCGGCTCGAGGGGGCGCTCCCCCGGGCCATCGTCTACGTGGTGCTCGGGAACCTCGCGGTCCCCCTCGCCGGGGCGGTCCTCGACCTCGCGGGATCGATCTACCCGACGGTCGCCGGGTTCGACGGCGGGGCCTGGCAGAACTGGGCGAGCCTTGCCGGGGTGGGCGGGATCTCGTTCAGCTGGGACAACGGCGCGCTCGCCTTCATCGTCTCGTTCGTCCTGTTCGGGCTCGTCCTGGCGCTCGCCGCCGCGGTCGCGCTGCGCGACGCGGTGGTTGCCGTCCTGATCGTCCTCCTCCCGGTGCTCACGATCGCGGGGGGCGTGCCGTTCCTCCGGCCGCTCGCCCGTCGCGCGTGGCTCCTGTTCGCCGAGGCGGCGTTCCTTCCCTGCGTCCTCGTGATCCCCCTCGAGCTCGCCGTCGGTTCGCCCTCGGTCCTCCTGCTCCTGGGCTACCTCGCGGTGGCGCTCGGCTCCCCGGCGCTCCTCTCCCTCGCGGGGAACCAACTCTCGCAGCTCGGCTACCCGTCGGCCGGCGGGGCGCTCTCCGGCGGGCTCCAGCGGGGGCTCGGGATCGCGTCGCTCGCCGCCGGCAGCTACCTGAAGCCGCTCTCCGGGGCCGCGAAGGGCGCCGGGGCCGGCCGCCAGACGCTCTCGGGTCTGTCGAGCGCGGTCGGCAGCGCGACCAAAGCGCCGCTCCCCGCGGCGATCCCGCTCGCGGTCGGCGAGCTCCTCGGACGCGGCGGACTCCACCTCGCCCGGCACCTCCGGCACACCCCACCGGGCCTCCCCGGCGGGAGGTCGCAGCAGTTCGGGCCGGTCCAGCGGAGGTCGGGCTAGCGTGGGCGCCGAGGAGCCGACCCTGCCGCCGATCCCACTCCCCCGGCGGCTCGACCGCCGAATGCGCCTCGGCCCGTTCCCGTCGGCCCGGGACGCGCTGCGCTTCGCGGGGTACGCGGCGCTCGGCACCGGGCTCCTTCCCCTCGGCGGAGCGCTCGCCTGGCTACCGGCGCTCGGCCTCGCCTTCCTCCTCGCGGTGTACCGCCCGGACGGCAAGGGGCTCGACGACCGGGTCGGCGACTACGTGCGCTACCGGTGGCGCCGGCGCCGGCGGGCCGCCCCCCCACGGGCCCCCGGCGCGGGTCGGGCCGGGGCCGTGCTGAGGTTGCCGGGACCGTTCGTCGCGGCCGTTCTCGAGACCGGCGGGGTGCCGATCCGCTTCCTCCCGCCGGCGGACGCCCGCACCCTCTTCGAGGGGTACCGCGAACTCCTCCGGAGCTGCGAGGACGGCCTCCTCCTCGACGTCGACGGCGTGCCGAACGGCCCGCCCCCGTCCCTCGCCGAGCCGGACCCCGCGATCGGTCCGGAGGAGCGGGCGGCCCGGCTCGGGTACTCGGAGATGCTCGAGCGGCTCCTCGAACGGCGGAGCCGGCGACGGGTCCGGATGGTCCTCTTCCAACCGCTCCAGGGCGCCACCTCGGTGGGGCGCCTTGAGGCGCGGATGGGCTCCCTCGCCGGCCAGCTTTCGGGTCTCGGGGTCCCGAGCGTCCGGCTCCGGGGCACGGCGCTCGAGCGGGCCGCGGCGGCGATCGGCGGGCCCGCCCC